>DAOUDD010000025.1:0-9589 GCA_034431765.1 Ktedonobacteraceae bacterium
TTCAGTTAATACGTTCCACTTCTTTAAGAAAAAGACAAGCAGATCAGCGATAAAGGGAGGGTTAAAGTAGCCCTCCCTTTGTTTTGTCTCTCTTTTGTAACCTACCGCTCCTGTTCAGGAACAAGAAGCTCTTGAAGAGGAACATCTAAAACATGTGCGATTTTTTGTAGTGTGGAAAGTGCCGGATCGTAGTTCGGATCATCGTTGCGCCAGAGTTTTCGTACCGTGCCCAGGTTTAGGTCTGTTATCCTCGCGAGTTTGTTCATACTGATGCCTTTCTCTTGAGCAACCTCTTTTATGCGCAAACGTACCATGCTTACTTCCTCGGTTCATTGAAGTAGATATACTCTACCAGAGCTACTCGTGTATAGGAAGGTATGTTATACTAGCTCTATTGAAATAGATGTACTATGGTATATCGGTACGTTGGCATGGTTGGGCAAGCTTCTACGCAAGAGTTACGTATAGGGAGTGATTATATGGAGAAGGGAATTGTGCTGATTGTAGATGATGACGCCGGGATGCGAAATTTTTTGCGCGATCTGTTTGAGATGTTGTCCTACCAGGTTGAAGAAGCTGCGAACGGATGTGAGGCATTGGAAAGACTCATAGAGTGTACACCATCTTTGATTGTTCTCGACCTGATGATGCCAGAGATGGATGGTGTACGCTTCGCTCAAGCACTGCAGAGTCAGCACCTTTCTTATCCACTTTTGGCTTGCTCTGCTAGTGATACTGTACAGGAATTCGCACAGCAAATTGCTGCAATAGGATACGTGGAAAAGCCGTTTCACATTGGGCAACTGCTTAACGTGCTCTCGCACTGGATGACCAACTCCTCTCGTCTGTCGCCTCCAGGGGATGTGCCTTAAACCTCTTTCTTTTGCGTGTATACTGTAAAGGGAAAGATTCCAGCATGTTTGATTGCTTCTTTCTTACTCCTAGCGGTAGCCGTTGCTGGTTTGCTCTTCTTGTCCAAACGAAGTAATGCCTTCTTTGCTGAAGGAATTTTTCTCTTGTGACGATATGAAGTTCAAGGAAGCAACGTGAGCACTGTATAATTCTCCTATCTCTCTGCATGTTAGGGTTCTATAGAAAGAAGAAAAAGCACTGTATGAATAGATATAGCGATGATCTTCCCTACAAACACGTTCTTATTCCTTTCAAGCCTCATATCCTTTTTGTTGGGACGCATCGGTTGTTACAAGTACTGATTACTGACGCATTTTCGTTGATTCAGTATACCGTTGAAACCACTGCTCATCTTGAACGTGCATACCAAAGCATTGAGCAAGGAATAAGGAGGAATGATCCTCCTTGTGCACTTATCCTTGATCTATCATCAGACAAACGCCAGGAAATTCTGTTCTTGCTTCGGTGTCAGGTGCTTCTCTCACGAGAACGCTCTCGAATGATCATCATCATTCTTACGAGTGATACGACTCACCCAAACAAAGATCAGTTAGGAGTGCATTACCTCTTTCAAAAGCCATTTGCTATACGAGATTTGCTTCACATCTTCCCTTCATTGCTATAGCGTAAGCACTTTTCCTTTACAAAATAGAGTTATTACCTAATTACATTTTTTAGTACTTTCCTCCTTTCTTGCTCGTTTTTCCACGAGAATACGTATTCGAACCTTCTTGTGTAAAAACGATGTGAATAAACTTCAATCTTCTTGATTTACATACAATTTTTCTGTATACTTTCTATGAAACATACCGATGTGTTTCTTCTGTTTCTAACGTATGTATCTTTTTCGTAGCAGGTCCATCGCATGAAAAGTGTGTAAAGAGCAAAGGAAGGAATCTATGTCAGAAGAGCAGCAAATCCTTACGCTTGTTGATCAGGTACGCACCGATCAAACACTTCGTGAGCAATTGTTGACTGACCCTCAGAGCGTTCTTCGTTCTGGTTTCTCATCTACTGTTACAGAGGTGATAATGCGGCTTGTACCTCACCTTACAGTCGCTAATGAACCTCCCAAAGAGCACTACTGGTGGCGTTAATGTAGCTCTGGACTCAGGACCTTCAATCTGACTGAGGAAGAGGTATTCCTCAAGCTTGCAGAGTTTGAGCGGACTCACCAAAACCGCTCCTCCCAGCGTTTCTTCTCTCCCTGCCCTACGCTGGATATTGGGAAACGGATGTGTTATGAATACTACTCTTTTTCCAACAGGCCCCTTTGCTGCTCATCAGCAGGTGCTCCGTGAACGGCTTCTCACTCTTCTTGCACCGTTGTCTGCTCACCTACGCAATGATGTGACCATCGCTTTACAAGGTGAAAGTAAACTGCTGTCTCTCATCGAAACTGATATTCCTGCCGGCGTTTGGTCTTTGCTTCCACTGCTCATTTCGCACTATGTCTCACCACAGATCCACCTTCATCGTGCGAGCGGTGTTGCCATCGCACTTGAATGCTATGTATGCTCTATTGATATTTTGGATGATGTCATGGACGAGGATCAGACTCCAACACTCCTTGCTCTAGGAGTGCCTCGTGCGCTTTCTGCATCTGATGCGTTGCGAACCCTTATGTGCCAAGCATTGCTTTCTCTTGAGTCGTCTACAGATACAGCTCTTCTTCTTCGCCTGTTTGAGACAGTGAATACTTCGTCTCTGACTATTGCGGCAGGACAAACCAATGATGTGGTGGCCGAGCAACGAACGCTTGACACGATGTCGTTTGATGAGTGCATTGCTATTGCACGAGCGAAAGCAGGAACAATGATGCAGCTGGCCTGCCGTCTTGGAGCTCGGTGTGCTGATGCTCCAGAGGCGATCTATGACCAATTCTCTCTCATGGGCGAGTATCTAGGAATAGCGCATCAACTTGACAACGATGCACATGACCTGTATCATCTTCTCTATTCGTCCTCTAAGGAGCAAACAGCAGCAAGGAAGACTGACTTGATCCGGGGCAAGAAGACTCTGCCAGTTGTACTCGCATCCCAAGGTTCACAGAGTCCCTTGAGCGAGGTATCTTCTGATGCGCTGTATACTGGAATTATAAAAACGTGGGGTATAGGGCAACTATACCGTTCTCGTGCCCGCACCTGTTTTGAGCAGATCGAAAAAGAGATGCAGACTGATTCAACGCTCCTTCGACTCCTGCTTTTTTAGTACTTTTGCTCCAGGGTGGGACGTGTGAGAAGAGGGGTATGAAAAGATACTGGTTTCGTGGCAAAAAAGGACGCTTGGCCGTGGTGTTGGCCGTAGTCGTCATGAACATTGTCGCACTTGTGGCTGATGGCGTTCGCTTTTTTCCTGTAACAGATACAAGTGCATTCTCACTGGCTGAATTCTCGTTCCGCTTTGGTTTTTCAGCACTTGTCGCGGTACTTTTTCTTGCCGTTGGAGCTGTTACATGGGTGTACGCTCGTGATCGCCGCGTTGCGGCACTTTTATTGAGCTTTACCACGGCCATTATGGTCTCCACAGCCGTCCAAACAGCCGCACTCCGCGGAGATGCACTCCTCTCAGCAATTGGGGGCGCAAGCAGTGTCCTCTCATTGCTCCCATTATTTGCTCTCTTGTTACTCTTCCCTAAAAACTATTTGATGCCCCCGAAAAACGCTGAGGGCCAGCACATGCATTCCCGCGCTGCTTGGTGGCGGCTTCATCTGCTTCGAGGGTTTCTTGCGCTGCTCTCGCTTCTCGGTGGATTGACAATACTTGATTACATCTATCGTTACGCTCAACCAATGCATGTTCCTGGTTTTCTGGAAAGTGCAGGAAACATCTATTTTCTCCTTATCTTGCCCAGCATTCTTGTGACTATTCCAATCTCCTATTCGCGTTCAACCTCTGTGCGAGAGCGACAGCAAGTACGCTTTTTTCTTGGAGGAGTTCTCCTTGCACTGACACCATTGTTTCTGCTGACGGTTTTGCCTGTCGTCGCTGGTCATCCACAGTATGCGCTTGATGGGCAAGTGAGTACGATCTTTTTCTTCGTGCTACCTTTATCGCTTGGATATTCGGTCCTCAGATATCAGCTCCTTGTGTACGATAAATACATTCGTAGGACCGTTGCAGTGCTGATCGGGACGATCAGCATGAGTGTCCTGTGTTATTTAATCATTGTCATCAGCACGATCCTCTCGGTTGAACACCACTCGTTCGCGCTCATCCCTACAGTCGTATGCGCGGTATTTCTCTCACCATGCCTTTGGTGGTTGGCGCACGTTGGAACGGATTACCTGTTCTTTCGAGGTGAGGAGGCATGGGCGCGTCGCCTTCTTGAGAAACCGATGGTCCTCGTAGACCAAGAAATCGACCTGGAGAAAGCGGTCGAGTTGCTGACGACCGCCGCAAAGGAGACCTTCGAAACAGAGGAAGTTGGCCTCTTTCTGCTCGGCACGGGTATCACCTCGTATCGCTTGTACCCAGCCCTGCACGAGCGTTCCTCTGATCTGCCTCACAGTACCTTGATCCAGCATCTGCATCCGGTCTTAGAACACAACACGCTCTGGGCGCACGAGATACGACAGCATGTTGTCCAGCAACTACTCGAAGCACATCGCCCCCTCCTGCTCAGCGATATTACACATGGGGATGCTCAGATAGCAAGCATGTCCTACTATCTCAACACGTCGGAGAATGGAAGCATGCTCTTTGCTCCTGTACGAGCGCAGGGTAAAATGATTGCGATCCTGGTCCTTGGGAGACGGGGCGACGGACAACCATATGGTGGGCCAGACTTTGGCATCGTGCAGCTCCTGCTCGCCAAATTCTCGTCTGTTCTAGAAACAGCCCGTGTGACGGAAGAGCTACGAACCGCTTACGAGCGACAAAAAGAGTTAGACAAGCTCAAGGACCAATTCATTATCACGACATCTCACGAGTTGCGGACTCCCACAACGGCCGTCTTCGGCTATCTCGAACTTCTAGACGGTCAGTATGAAAGCCTTCCTGACGCACTTCGCAAGCAATTTGTCAGCAAAGCGTATCATTCGATTGAGGAACTGGTGCTGATGTTGAATACCATTATGGATGACAGCAGTGTTGACCAAGAAGTCGAGCGAGTAAAATGCGACCATGTGGTCCTGCGATCAGTCATTGATCATGTCCGAGAGGTCCTCGATCAAATGCTGACGAAAGAACAGCGTACTGTACGCGTGAGCATTTCAGAAGATCTGACCGTTCTTGCAGATGACTTCAGGTTACGCCAAGTTGTTCTCAACTTGGTGACCAATGCGCTGAAATACTCACAAGCAGGGACGGCCATCGAGATTGAGGCAACGGTGCTGAACGGTCATGTGGAGGTAGCAGTACGAGACTACGGGCTAGGTATTACCCCTGATGAGCAAATCCACTTATTTGAGCGATTTGTGCGCCTGGAGCGGGACATGAATAGCCCTGTGCGCGGTGCAGGTCTCGGTCTCTACATCTGCCGGCGACTCGTTCAAGCGATGGGTGGCACGATCTGGATTGAAAGTACAGGTGTGAAGGGAGAGGGGAGTCGTTTCATCTTTACCCTTCCTCTTGCAGACCCCCCGTTGATTCCTTCCCGAAGCGATGTGTCTGCTCTCCAACGGTAGGGAACATGTGTGCCGCTTGTACCTGCTACAAGTGGCGATGCAAAGCAAAGATAGTTCACGAGAGAGCGATACAACGTCTCAATGATGCAATGAGCTCATAAAGGATGAGGAGGGTGGAAGAGGCTCACCCCGTGCAAGCTGTTGTCGAAGACGATGAGGCTGCATTTGTTTGAGCACTTCTCGTACTCGCTCCGATACCTGTTCGCGTTCTAACACACCTTCTGGATCAGCCTCAAGTGCTGCTCGAAAGGGGGCATCGTGAAAAAGGCGATGGATAAATGCTCCAATCTGCTGCTCTTCTGACGTCTGTTCTTCTGGCATCTGTTCTTCTGGCATCTGTTTCTCTCCTCTTTGCATCATTGCTCAGGTGTAGCTCGTGCTCTGGCTATTTCCTGCTCTACTATTTTCAGAACTTCTGCATAATGGAATGGTTTAAGAATGATAGGGGCAGAGGGCATCGTTGCCCGTGCGTGCTCAACTTCAACATGACCTGCACCAGTGATAAAAATCACTGGCATTGTGCTCGTTGAGGGCATCATTTGGCGGAGGGATTGAACAGTTTCTAAACCAGACAAACCACCCGGCAACATAAGATCAACGAGAAGAAGGTCATATGGCAGTTTTTCTTGTCCCTTAAAAGCATCGAGGAAATCTAATCCTCGTTCATAGGTGTCTGTATGATGTCCACGGAGCGTGAATGCCGTTTCGAGCATGCTGTTTATCAGTGTATTGTCCTCTATAACGCCAATTTCCACATCTCACCTTCCTTTCACGTAAAGTCAGTTTTGATTTCATCGGCAAGCAATCTATTTTCTTCTCTCGTCTCCATTTTCTGCTGCTCCCAACTGTGTAGACGAACACCTTTTATTCTCCCTCTGGAAGAAGAGGTTTTATGATGGTGGAAGCTCGATATCGTGAGGAACTCCCGTGAGAAATGTGTGTAGAACGATTTGCTCTGCCTGGGAGCGACTCATGGTTTTCTGCTGCTGCTGCGCAGAGAGAAGAATGCTACTTACTTTATCATTAAAAGTCGAGAGAAATAAGAGCTGAATTTCAGCTTCCGGCATCGTCGTTAATTCTATCTCTTCCAGAGCGTAAAAATCAACGTCTCGAAAGGTGAGTGAGAGCAGGTCACAATACCGCTTAATCACGGCAAATCGAAGGTCGGAAAAAAAATGCTGTTGTGTGGAGAAGACGAGCAGGCAGCCTGCAACGCGTCCAGCCCTTTGTAACGGATACGCGAGGAGGCTATTAGTATGTCTGGTGATATTCTTTGCTTCATGTGAAAGCAAAAAATGCTCTTGTTTTGTATCATTGTACGTGATCGGTTGACAGCGTGAGACGACAGAGCCTGCAATGGACTCTGCCCCTAAAAAATAGATGCTCGTGTTTGAAATCATCGTTGGCCATGTCGTACTGGCTTGAAAAAGGTGCTCACGAAGAGTCCGTACTCGTGAGTCATATGAGGGGATGGGTGCAACGCATTGTGCAAGAAGTGTGGCAACCCCTGATCGACCTGTATCAAGTTGCCGTACGACCTGCTGTAAGATGAGCCTTCGTATCTCCCACACTGCTAATGGATGGGTTGCATTCACGTATTCCTCAAGAACTCGGGCATACACAGTTGATGGAATGTCAGGAATAGTATCTTCAACATCGACAACGTCGAGCCGCTCTGCAATGTCTGGAAATTCTTCTCCGATCAGCTTTACAAGAATGTATCTGTATTGGGGGAGTGCTTCAATAAGGGTACGAAAATTCTGTAATCGTGGTTTTGAACCTACCTCTGTCCACCGTTCAATAGTTCTCACATCAATACCTAACAGCTTTGCCAAGCGTCGTTTTTCTTGTACATCCTCGATAACCCGTGCCAGAACCTCACGCCATGTGCTTGGCTCTTTTTGCATAGAACTCTCCATTTCTTTGCTAGTACGTACAGTATATACAAAGCATGTTCGTCTGTCGATGTGCAGCAAAAACTCATATCCTCTCTTTATGACCATACTAGGCAAATAGCGAAACAAAATGCCTAATATAGTTGCAAAAAAAGAAAATATATGGTACGTTTGGTAATGAGATAGTCGGTTGCTTGTTCTTCTTAAGAAAAGTATCTTTGAGAAGGTTCTTTGCAGATGCAAGGAGGATGAAGAGCATCTCATTCCAGGCATACGTTCCAAGCTATAGCGAAGCGGAAAAATAGAGCACTCCTTTCCTGCATTCGTGCAAATAAGGAGAGACATCGCTTATCTCTCTCCAAAAACGGGTTCAGAGTCATCATATTCAATTGTGTACAGTGTTTCAACCTTCACATGGAGGGCAAGAGCAATTCGTGCAAGTGTACTAAGGTATGCTTCATGAAATGGATCTTTCCAAATTTTGTCCATAGTTCCAGGTGCAACGTCTGCAAGGCGACTCAACTTTGCGCGTGTGATCTTTCGCTCATCCGCGATCTGCTTGATATGCAAGCGTACACGTATCATCATAACGTCCTCTACAGCAGCATGGGATGCTTTTGACTGTATCAGGAGTGAGTACGTGACGCAAGACCATTCTAATGAGTGTGTTTCACATGCACATATTTGGTGTATACCATAGATACATACTCTAAGGGGTACGTTTGACTATACCGAAAATAGTAGAAGGAGGTGAACTCTACAGCAGAAACTTTGGAGGCGGAGACGTGCGCGCTTTTCCAGGGCAACCGAACGTCCCGCCCTGTTACCCTCCCTGTAAAAGTCGGGCTATACCATTATAACCCGACAGATACATATGAAACAAGCAAAAATGTAGGTCGTTTTTGGCACATATGTACTGCGGAAACTTTCATGCAGACAAAACCACGAACAAAACTTCAGCGAGAGCGAGAGCGCAACAACCTCTCACAAGAAGAGGTGGCAGCAGCACTGAATACGACAGCGCGCACTGTGAGTCGCTGGGAACAAGGGGAAAGTTATCCTAACCCCTACTTCCGCTCGCGCCTCTGCCAGCTTTTTGGAAAGAAGGCAGACGAGCTTGATCTCGAACTTTCTGGCCCGCAAGAGCTAGAAGATGCACTCTATGATCCACGTATTCCTCTTCAAATCTCACTTGTGGATCGTGAGCACGAGATCAAACACTTGAAGCAGCGTTTGCTGCATGGAAATGTCGCTCTCTATGGTCTTCCAGGAATCGGGAAAAGCACGCTTGCTATTGCCCTCACCTATGATCAAGACATCAGAGCGCATTTCTCCGATGGCATTTTATGGGCTGGACTTGGACCAGCACCAAATACACGCGAAATTCTTCTTCGTTGGGAAAAACTGCTCGGACGTTCTCATCGCGAAGAAGAAGAGCATCCGCATTATGAATTAGCACATATTCTACGTGAGCATATTGCACAATCACGCTATCTCCTTGTGCTTGATGATGTATGGTCGGTACGGGATGCTGCAGAACTCTACGTCGGTGGACCCAATTGTAGCCATCTTGTTACAACTCGCTTTCCTGCAGTTGCACTACACACTGCTCCCGCTAATGCTGTACTCGTTCAGGAGTTAGCAGAGGAAGATGGCATCGAGCTACTTACACGCCTTGCACCAGAGGTTGTCGAGCAGGAGCAGGAGCGAATTGCACAGCTGGTACAGGCTGTTGGTGGTTTGCCTCTTGCTCTTTCGTTAATGGGCAACTACCTTCGTGCCCAATCCTATTCGGGTCAACGACGACGTGTTCGATCTGCACTTGAGCGTCTTGCTCAAAGCGAACACCGATTGCATCTCGAAGAGTTACAACTTCCAGCTGAGGCACATACGAGTTTGCCAGTGGAGACAAAACGATCACTTGCCTCTATCATTGCTGTTTCACTTGCTCAGTTGTCAGAAACAACACGGTCTGCGCTTGCCGCATTATCTCTGTTCAGTCCAAAGCCACACGTCTTTTCAGAAGCAGATGCCTTATTTGTTGCTCAGTGTACGACAGACGAGCTTGATGAGTTATCTGATGCAGGAATGCTACTTGGTGAGAACGATGGCGAATATACGTTACATCCGGTTGTATCTGACTACGCACGAGAG
>DAOUDD010000026.1:0-4198 GCA_034431765.1 Ktedonobacteraceae bacterium
AATTCATTGGGCGAAGAGAGGGACCCCGTTCACGGCGTCCGCCTCGCCATTCATGGCGACGCTCTCAGACAGAGAGATGGCACCATCCCGCGTCGGGCGCGACCCTTGCGATTGCCCACGGTGGGGGTGCAGAATGCTCCACTTGCGGAACGCCCCATCCCGCGTCGGGCGCGACCCTTGCGATCGCCCACGGTGGGGGTGCAGAATGCTCCACGACGGGACATCCCCACGAAGAGGAGGGTACAAAAGAGCACGAGACCCTCCCCTACGCGACCACCATTTCCTTCTCTTGATACGTATTACACCCTGCTACCAGCGATCCCAGTGCAGGACCGATTCGAGCGGCTCACGTGGCGCTGGCTTGAAATCTGTGCCTTGAGTGTAAGCAACAGGAATCAGCGCGACTTGCGTCATCTTTTCATAGGGAATGCCGATCAGTTCGGCAACTTCCTTCTCATACGTAAGATGCAGGGTCGTCCATACAGTACCCAGACCACGCGCACGCGCGGCTAACATAAAGCTCCAGACGGCAGGCACAATCGAACCCCACACTCCTGCATGGTTTAATATGGACTGCCCCTCCAGCCGACCACTAACGCAAGGAATAAAGAATACCGGTACCTCATGCAAGTGCTCCTCCAGATAATCGGAAGAAGATTTTACACGCTCCTGCGTCTTCATACGTTCCTGATTATTGGCAAAAGGATTCTTTGCGGAGGCTACTTTACGGTATCCTTCATATGCTTGCCGATAATAATTCGCAATTTCCAGACGCTTCTGCGCATCAGTGATAATAACGAACTGCCAGGGCTGTAAATTACTTCCCGTCGGTGCCTGCAGCGCAATCTCCAGGCATTCGCGAATCACTTCAGGTTCCACAGGTCTGCTGAAATCAAGCCGCTTGCGTACCGCTCGCGTCGTTGTCAACAATTCATCAGGGGTTAAATTCAATACTTGCGGCATATCCTTCTCCAAAGAATAATACTTCCTTATAATCAGGCACGCCCTCTTTCTGTATACATACAGTTAGATGCATAAGAAATGGATAGGCCTTGCACTTCTAGCAAACATAGTATACACGTTTTTCCTAACAAGCGTCTACGCAGCTAGCACTATCCACATTTCAGCTCACGCTATGTGCTACACTCTTTAAAAGACAAGCTGTTCCATCTGTAGTTATAGATTTATTCACTATATTGTGTTCACCCTATCTTCCACGAGGAGACTCACGCACCTATGCCTACATCTAGCAAGAAAGACATGCACACCACTGCTCCAATGAACACACAACCGCGAGAGAATACTCATGTTGAACTGAAAGCCATAAGTCAACTCGCACTCTGGCAACGTCTGGGTATTGGTAGCATGCTCATTCTGGTCACATTGATCTGGGGAAGCACATTTCTTATTGTACAAAACTCTATTCGCCTGACGCCTCCATTTACCTTTCTGGCGATACGCTTTACTATTGGCTCGCTCGTCCTGGGACTACTCTTTTTTAAACGTCTACGTCAGCTTCAACAGCGCGATGTAGTGAGCGGCTCTATTATTGGCATATTTCTCTTCGCCGCCTACGCATTACAGACAACCGGCATGCAGTATACGAACACGAGCACCGCCGGCTTTATCACCGGACTCTACGTTCCCTTTGTGCCGCTTCTCTCGATATTTTTGCTGCGACAATGGCCCTCGTTAGCGGCGTTGCTGAGTATCCTGCTCTCCTTTCTCGGTCTGGCACTTCTCTCCCTCCATGAACACTTCACGCTTGCCTTTGGCCTGGGAGAAATGCTCATTCTAGGCTGCGCCTTAGCAAATGCTCTACATATTATCTCTATTAGTAAGTTCGCACCACAGGCAGATGCTATCAATCTAGCAACAGTACAGATTGCCGTTACGGCTCTCCTCAATCTTCTTGCCATTCCAATCGCACGTGAGCCATTGCTTCTCCCGCCAATTGGCGTATGGGGATCAGCGCTCTTTCTGGGTGTGGTTGCGACAGCGTTTTGTCTCGTTGTTATGAATAGTGTGCAGCAGTTTCTCAGTAGTGTCCGCGCAACACTCATCTATGCGCTCGAACCGGCATGGGCAGGTCTCTTTGGTTACCTTGCCGGTGAGCGCTTGAGCTGGTACGCCTGGATTGGCTGTGCCCTTATTCTGCTCGCAATGCTCCTCGGAGGCATGCTGCCAGCAGATAGATCATCCGAATAGGCCTGAGACAAGAGGAAAATCTACACCTTTTGCGACAGGTCCGCGACATATTCGTGATAACACTTCAACACATCCGTGTTATGATCTAGTGTAAGAGTTGAGGAGCAGTGCTGGTTCCTCTCAAACCTCTGCAATTTGTCTCTTATGAGAACGGGAAATCTGCCAAAAATGGTAGACCAGTAATCTCTCTAGCGCGTTCACTACTACCGAGTAATACCTCTGCAAATGACCAATATGTTTCACGTGAAACATGGTAGCGGTATACGCCAGACATACGATTACTGTTTCACGTGAAACACTGCCTTATCAGAAAGAGAGAGACTCCTATGAGTTATCCCGAATTTTCGAGGGGCAGTGCCCATCTCTCGCACCCGTTTTCTCATGGGAGCGCGGGAACACACAGGGCCGGTCAGGGGAAGAACCTCTCGCGGAGGGGAGGGCCTTGCCTTTCAAGTAGAGGTTTTTGCGAGTGAACAGCGCTTAGGGAGCGACCCTTGCGGTCCCCGTCTCGGGGTGCACCCCGATTCACCGACGTCCCACCGACACGCGGGAGGGCTGACACCCTGCACGTCGCTTGATCGCGACGTTCCCCACGTTTTGGTCCCTTTTTCAAACGTTCGATTCTGTTGGCGAATGTGAGAAGCGAGGGGCAGCGAAGAGGATGTGGTTCGCAAAGGGTGCAAGAGAACCTGCCGCCGCTCGCCTTGTGCACTTGATTCATCATCAAGGGGAGCGGCAGCACATTCTCTTGCGCCGACTGCCTTGAAGTTCTCTCACGTTCGCCAACGCTATCAAGCGTCCGGGATGACTCATATCTCGCTGCGAGGAACTTCGCTTTTGCTAAAAAATTCGGGCTATAAAGCTCGATTGTGAAATACGTCATTGCACACGCTGAGAAAATAGGATATTTTTGCTCCAACCCGCTTTGTATTTACTGCTTATACAAAGGCCTGAATACAGAGCACGAGCCGGAGGACTCTCCCTGCACAAACCTGAGCAAAGCTCGTGCTGGAAAGACCGTCCGTCTGGATCTCATAAGAGCAGCGGCATCCGTTTTCGCATAAGATCTTAGAGAAGAGGCCAGTATGTCTGTGATGTCGGAGATGTTTCTAGATAAGACGGTTGTTGTCACCGGTGCGGGACGAAGTATCGGTCGCCGCCTGGCACTCGGCTTTGCTGAACAGGGCGCTGTAGTGCTGGCTCACTATGGCGCTTCAAAAAGCGGTGCCGAATCGGTTGTGCAACAGATTACGGCTCAAGGTGGTAAAGCATTCCTTGCCCAGGCTGATCTACGACAGCCAGAGCAGGTTGCTCGCCTTGTGCAAAACGCTCATGCTCAACTCGGCCCCATTGATATCTGGATCAACAATGCGGGAGCCAGCGCGAACTCTGACGAGACGCGAGGCATGAGCGAGATTGAGATCTTCGAGCGCATGGTCGGGGTCGATGTGATGGGTACCTGGCGCTGCTGTCGCGAAGTTCAACAATATATGCGTTCCGGCGGGAGCATCCTTACAACTGGCTGGGATCGCGCACTCGATGGCGCTGCAGGACTTCCCAATCAGATGTACGCGATTAGCAAGGGCGCAATTATGTCGCTCACACGCTGTCTCGCCGCCGAGTTCGCACCGACCATTCGCGTCAATTGCATCGCACCAGGTCGGATCGAGAATGAATGGGCGCAAAACCTGTCGGAAGGAAGCAGGCAAAAAGCAGCTCAGAGTATTCCTCTCCAGCGTTGGGGCACACCCGACGACATTCTTAACACCGCCCTCTTCCTCGCATCGCCTCTGGCCTCCTTTATTACTGGCCAGACTATCATCGTAAACGGCGGTGAAATTATGCGCTAGATACGGCTTTCTAGCATTACAACACAACTCTATACTCATTTCCCTAAAAGGAGGGAGCCTGTGACAATGCGTACCCAAAACCCTCATGCACTTTTCTCATACAAAGAAAGCAGCCCTGGACACCGTCCACCCTTTCTTTC
>DAOUDD010000027.1:0-3707 GCA_034431765.1 Ktedonobacteraceae bacterium
CGGGTTCTTACGAACCATTGGACGGGTTGGGAATACCATCGACTTAGAGGCTCCTCCCAACATAAAAATGTCCCCTCACTCCTTTGAGCAACAAAAACGTGCACGTTATGCCCATGGCTATAAGAAATTGTTATGGGTGTTCAGAAGCTTCTCCTGATTGAGAGAGAGCAAGTACTGGAGCTGCTACCCTACCCAATTCAGCGGCTCGTTGTGTTGCAGCCTGGACAGCACGCAAGAAGAGTTGCTGCCCATTGCCCTGGTCGAGTACGGCCATGCCTGCCATAGTAGTGCCGTTGGGAGAGGTCACCTGGCGACGCAGTTCGGCTGGATCTTTGTCGCTCTCCTGCAACATACGTGCTGTGCCGTACAGTGTTTGCACCAGCAGCGTGCGGCAAATGTCCTCTGACAGTCCGCACTCCTGGCCGGCCTGAAGCAGCGCTTCCATTACATAATAGATATACGCCGGTCCCGTTCCTGAAACTCCGGTGACGGCGTTCATTTGCTTCTCCTCGACCTGCACTGAGTTGCCAATTGCGGAGAAGAACTGGTGGGCGATACGCATGTGCGCCGCCGTAGCCCAACGACCTGCGCAGATCGCTGTCGCGGAAGCCTGGACAGCGCTGGAGGTGTTGGGCATGGCACGAATAACAGGAATAGATAGATTTATAAGCCCTTCAATTGTTGCAGTTGAGATTCCTGCAGCAACTGAGATCACAAGTTGCTGCGCTGAAAGATAAGGTATGACATCCTGAAGTGCAGCTTGCAGGTCAAACGGTTTCACTGCCAGAATCACCAGGTTTGCCTGGCGAATCTCTGCGGCTTTGTCCTCACATATGCGTACGCCGTAACGCCGCTGCAATCCCTCTAATCGCTCTGTTTTGCTGCGATTGCAGACGCTGATCTGTTCAGCCGGCAACAGATTCGCGGCGAGCAGGCCCTTGACCATCGCCTCCCCCATAGAACCGGCACCGAGAAACAACACCCGCTGTTGTGCTATCTGTTCCATCCCTTACTCCTCCTGATTGAACCCATAAAAAAACGTCCTCTCACCCTCAAAGGGCGAAAGAACGTGCTTTCGCGGTACCACCTTCTTTTCGCACAGGTAATCAAACGAAATTACATAGTGTGCGCTTCTTCGCTCTGATAACGGGTGAGTCCCGAAACATTCCTCATGTTTTGCTCAGGGGTGGGATTCGGTCCAGCTTGCGGAAGCGTCTCTCAGCGACTCGACTGCTTCTCTCTGCACACACGCCTGAACGTACTGCTCCCCTCTCGTAGCACGTATACTCTTCTACTATGTGTACCATATGCACACCCTGCTGTCAAGCTCTAAGGTTGAGTTTCAGGATGTTCCTATTCTCGCTCACCTCTGTATCTTAGCTCATAAACAAGCCATTTTAGTATTTATTGTTGAGCGCCACAGGCGCGTACATACAACAGAGAATGATACCTTCTTTCAACTCACGTGCCGAACATGCAGCAGGTACTCCTTTCGATTGAGCGGATTATAATCCATACGCTTTCTCGTGGGAAAAGCTCCTGCTCTTTTGCGAAATCCGGCTGGTTGGGCAATGAAAACACCCTCGCCCTCTGTAAAAGCAGGAAGCGCTCTTCTAAACACTTCCGACGTTTCCACAGGAAGCGTGCCCGCTAAGAGAAACATGTCGTTGTGCAGAACAGGTTGTTCGTAGACGGCCCCCAACTCCGACAATTTGAACATGGTGGTGCTGATTGCGAAGGCGGGGACGCTCAGCTCAAACTGATCCATCGGCTCGTAGACAGCGGTACCAGCTTGAGAGAGCGCCTCCATCAGTACCAGTGGAACCAGATTTCTAAAATCGCTTGCTGTCGTGACTGGACTCGAATAGCCCACGTGGGTGAGCGTCACAGCGATGTCGGTCACTTCCCATCCGTACAGTCCCTGTGCAAGGGTTGTTCGCGCCGTCTCCTCAATCGCTCGATAGAAGGGAGGAGGCAGAGCGCCAGGCGTGTACCTGTACCTCACGCCGCTACCCACCGGCCCTGGCTCAACCAGAAAGCCAACCGTCGCCACAAAGGGATTCCCCCCCGCTCCCATGATTTCTAGCGCCTTTCCTCTCCCTGTGGGCTTTTCGACACAGATGATGCCCGTCCCCGAAAAACAAACATCTAGTCCATATTGTTCCTTGAGCAGAGTCTCGATCACCTCTTTCTGGACCTCGCCAAAAATGCGCAGGTAGAGAATCTGATGCATATCATCTTTCAGAACAGAGATCAAAGGATCTTCCTCTGCCAGTTCCAGAAGTGCTTGATAAAGCTGATGATTCTGTTCATGAGGCACGGCTTCAATTTGGGTTTCTAATTGAGGGATCGCGAAATGAAGTGTTTTGAGATGTTCAGACTCCTCTCCGACAACATCGCCTATCTTCACCTCTTTCAAACCCCAGACTTTACAGAACTCGCCAGCTTCTACCTGTTGTACCTGCACTGTTTTCCCTGCCCAGAACAGATGCAGTTTTTGAATCTTGCCGTCGTACGTTTCGCTGTTTCCATCAGATTTTCTTCGCTGCAGCGTCACAAAGGTTTTCACACGCATCTTTCCTGCAAACACCCGTATATACGCAACCTTTTCTCCCGTCGCTACCTTCTCCAGTTTAAAGACAACTCCCGATAACGGAGCTTCTTTCAGACTGCTTGTAGAGGGAAAGTAGCTTCCAAGATCGGCGAGCAGCTCTTTGACCCCGACGCCAGTGATAGCGGAGCCAAAGAAGACGGGAGAGAACTGTGCAGCCTGAACCTGGTGCACGAGAGCGCTTTGCACCTGGTCTTCTGAAATGGTTTCGTCCTCCACATAGGCGGCAAGCAACTGCTCATCGTCCAGCGCAAGGCTGTCGATACACGCTTGCAGAAATAGTGGATCACGCAGAGAGTTTTGCATGATGCACGCCTGCTTCGTTCCGAGGTGTTCTGTTCTATAGAGGGGAATGATGCGCTCAGTGAGTTTGTCTTTGATGCGCTGAAGAAGTTCGTCCGATTGCGCACCGCTGCGATCAATTTTGTTGATGAAGATGAGTGTGGGGATGCGAAGCTTTCGCAAGGCTGAGAATAAGATTTTTGTCTGCGCCTGAATCCCTTCGACGGCAGAAATCACTAGAATAGCACCATCAAGCACGCTGAAAGATCGCTCGACCTCGGCAAGGAAGTCCGCGTGTCCAGGAGTGTCGATCAGATTCACTTTGAGAGTGTCGATAAAAAAAGAGACGACAGAGGCCTTGATCGTGATGCCTCGTCTCTTTTCAAGATCCAGTGAATCGGTCTGGGTTGTGCCCTTATCTACCCGACCAATTTCCTCGATAACACCTGTTTCATACAACACCCTCTCGGTCAGGCTCGTCTTTCCAGCGTCTACGTGCGCCACAATACCTATATTGATTGTAGTCAATTGCGAATATCCTCTTCTTTGTTCTCATAAACGTCTCCTTTTGTGCTGAAAAAATGAAAGATTGCCGCATAGTAATACTATCTCCTTTGTCGTTAACTACCTTGAAAGATCTACAAAAAGCTTTTGAGGCTACTGAAGAGCCTGACGTACAACATAGCATGGGTGAATCTGGTCTGTCAACTCTACCTGGGCCGCTCATGCTTGATAGTTGTTGACTTTATTCATTCCAGCCTATATACTCCTCTAGAATGTACTTTGTAGTATTTATAGGGATGATGCATTTTTT
>DAOUDD010000028.1:0-5293 GCA_034431765.1 Ktedonobacteraceae bacterium
CGTCCGCTGCAATTCATTGCCCTGCCACGATTCATCGCGACACCATGACATCCACAATAATTTCTTAAACTCCATTATTAGCTCCCTACCCGCCGTTCCTACTCTCCTGCCACCTGTGTCTTACGTGAAAAATAGTGGGCGTAAGCCTGTTCTTACGCGCTATTGGTCTCTACCTTCTTTGATGAGTATTTTCCTATAATATACCCTGTTGTGGTTATCATCAACCCCAGTACGATCAGGAGGGCGCGAGTAAGGTAGGTCACGCGCCAGGTAAACAGGGCAGCAGCAAGATTCCAGAGGACAGCACCTGGTAGTGTCACTAGCGCGTAAGAACTCTCAGATGAGAGGGCAGAACTCGCGCCAACGAAGCGCGAGACGACGGCCTTGGAAAGCCCTTCCGCATAGCAACGTGAGCAGAAGTAGCTCCAGGTGATGCGCTTTCTGGGAACAGCATGAAATACGCGCACCTGTGGCAGGTAGAGAAAGTATCTCTCAGGCCAATGCTGACGCGCGCGAATACATAACTCTGTCTCTTCACAGCCTACTGGCACAGTTCCTACTCGGCCAATTTCGCTGCGAAAACCGCCAATTTCCTCAAACACTTCTCTGCGAATACACATACTGGCACCAACAGGATTGCGAATGGGTGCGTTCGTGCGTGGCATACCACGATAGGTACAGCCAACAACCCAATAAAACTCCGGTGGAAACCAGAAGGGCCACTCGCCCTCCCAATCCGGTAGGACAGCGCTGCCCACTCCGAGTGCGCGTGTATCTTGCAGTGCTGTATGCATCTGGAGCAGCCAGTCCTGCTCGGCCTGAGCATCATCATCTAAGAATGCAAGCAGGGTGCCATGGGCAGCGGCAAGACCAGTGTTGCGCGCTCCAGAAAGGCCGGAACCCTCCGTGTTGGAGATAACGCGACAGGTGGAAAAATATGCCTGTGCCTTCTGCAAAAGCTGATCGTTGTGGTCAATAACGATAACAATTTCCTGCGCCGACAAGCATTGTGCTTGCACAGATGTCACGGCTACAACCAAACTTTCCCAGCGCTCGTATGAGTACGCGCATATAATGACTGAAATTGTCTCTCCATCGAGCGACGTACCGGTCTTTTCTTGTTCTTGTGGCAGTTGTTTATTATAGGGCATAAGATGTTAGAGCGTTACCTTTTCGGAAAAGGAAATCGAGTCTTCTTCTTGAATATGAGCAGTAGGAGAGTCCTCTGTGCTGTGAGTTACGGGTGCAACCGGCACAGATTTTGCGGCTAAGCGTTCCTGGATGATGACCTTGAGAACACGCCAGCCATCCCTGAATGTGCGTAAATTGCTCTCACCATAAAGACGAGCAGCTTCTACACTAGGTACTTCTGTCATCTTCAGACCCGCTTTATGTGCACGTAAACAGAGCTGTGCCTCAATCTCAAATCCGGTACAGTCGAGCGTAATATGCTCTAAGCAGGAGCGCCAGAAGGCATTATAGCCGTAACACAGGTCACTAAAACGTTCGCGAAATAAGAGATTGACGAGCGTACACAAAGCAAAATTTCCCCAGCGACGCAGCGGCGTAATATCATGACTTTTGCCATCTTCGAGGAAACGCGAGCCTTTCACGAAATCATATCCTCGCTGAAGTGCCTCTACAAAACGTGGTATCTCTTTCGGATCAGCAGAGCCATCGGAATCAAGCATGACGATAATATCCTGAGTACAGGCGGCAAAACCAAGACGCATCGCATCGCCTTTCCCCGTCCCAACCTGCTCTATCACACGTATATCAGGACGTAGCCTCTGCGCAACAGCGATAGTATCATCAGTCGAATGTCCGTCAACAAGAATAATTTCATCTATACTGGCCGGAATATTAGGTAGCAGGTAATAAAGATTTTTTTCCTCATTCCGGGCCGGAATAACAATGCTAACGCGTGGCTTCTTTGAACCCAATGATATAACTCCTTACCTTCATTGCCTTACTAAGAAAAACGGAGGTGCAAGAACTTTCTGTATATATGGATACCTATAAACTGGGTACCTACAAACAGATTCGCTTCAGAACCGAGGCAACGTAATTCTGGCAGAAAACCAGCGCTCCAATGGTATAATAGGGTATAGTAGAGGTTCTTCCCTTGTGTTCCACTAAACAATGTAGCTGCACAGTTAGCTGCACTGGGTTCAGTGGAGGGAGAGCTTGAACCTTGTATTCTATTTATGCTCATCTATGCATCACCACCCATAACGGCTGTTCTCTTTAGCTTTTATTTGGAAAATAGCACCGATGTTTCTTGATCAACAATCACAACGGGGAAAATGCAAAACATGAAGAAACGAAATGAGTACCGCTCCTCTCAGAGCATACCATCTCTGTTCCTGACGCGCATTGAAATATGCCAAATTTCCTATAGAGGATCGTGGAATAGTGACAGATTGGTCTATTTCTTGTTTAATAAAGGCATATATAGGATGCGAGACGAGCTTCACAAGTGATTTACATATCTTAGCGATACAGGATGACAGGAAAGAACAGTTTGATGGAATATTATATGCTCGTCTCTTTTTTACAGTGTGCTAGTATAAATCTGCGTCAGATTGAGGATAACACCTATGATACCTACGACCAGTAGGAAGACAAAGACAAGCGGAACGCTTCTTATCTTATTTTATTTACTCTTGACAATTCTCTCATCCTGCGCTAATTCTCCCTCTTCATCAGGAGAGAAACACGGGCAAGGGAGCAAGGCACTACAGAGGACAAAAGTGGTGACAGGCACCCCTACGACGGGTTTACCTCGCTGCCCAGACGCCTCCCCAACCGCGTCCAATTCTGCAAATACAGTGAGTGTTACAGTCAACACAAGCTGTACAATTGGTACAAGCAACTATGGGTCGGGTCTGACATATATTGATAATTCGTTGACAGAGACGGGTAACGGTGTGAGTCAGGCTGCAATCAATTCTGCCAGAGGACTTATGCACGGCACCATTCACTACGCAAATACCCACATCATGGGATGGGGAGCACCCGATCCCTGGCCTGACCCCTCCCATCCAGAGCCGACGGACTGGTATATTTTAGACCATCGCTTGCAATACGCTCTAGATACGGGTGCAACGCCTGTTATCTCCCTGGACGAGGCCCCGTGGTGGATGAAGGGCAAGCTAGCCGATAATGGAAACGGAACTACACACGCGCTTACAGCGAATGAAGAGTGGGCAACTGTTGCCTATGAGTCAAGAATTTTAGATAATAAAATGGAGAGCTGGAAGCACCTTGTACAGCGCGTTGCAGAACGCTATATGGCAGCTCCATATAACGTACGCTACTTTCAGGTATGGAACGAATTCAAAGGGTACTACGACGCAGCGATCAACAATTTTGATTTCACAATAAGCCCAGGTAAACCAGATGGTCCAAATGCGAATCATGGCTATACCTATATGTATAACCAGGTGTACGAGACGCTGATGAAGGTGGCAACATCGCTCAATATTCCAACGGATAGTGTGAAGATCGGTGGGCCATATGTATTTATGGACACCTGGTCCACAACAACTCCAAGCAATCCCTCCACTGTGAGAAAGGCGTATGGAACCTTTGATCAGCGTCCATTTGATGCAATTCAATACTGGTTGCAACATAAGACCGGAGCTGGCTTTGTTACGGTAGATGGCTCGTTGGAGAATCGAGATACGGGTAAGCTGCTCTCCGATCCATTCACAACAGCCGAAAAATTCGCTGATGTCGTGAAATGGATACGCTCGCTTGACCCCAATCTGTATCCCGGCTCTACAACACTGCCAGTCTGGTTAGCAGAATGGTTCGCTTCTCCCTACATCTCAGGAACCAATCGGGATTTTGACAATGCGGTAAAAAGCTACGCGATGGCGAAGTTTATCGAGGCCGGGGGAGCGGTGGCGCTCTCGTGGGGTGGCTCTGGTGATGGTACATCAGATCAGGGGTACTGGACGCCGACCTATCCTGGTGGCGGGAAGCCGCTACCATGGTATGACTCGGTCAAGACATTAAGCAATGATTTTGCTGCAGGCAAGATCCTGCACGGTAGTAGCGTTTCTGATCCGCAGAAAGTTGCCGCACTGGTAAGCGAACAGAAGGTTCTGCTGATCAACAAGACTGCTGGTATGCTCACCGTCACAGTCAATGGGACAGCGCAGACGCTGACGCCATATCAGGTGATAGATATGGATCTTCCGCACTAATCTCTTTGAGGTGCTACTATTGCAGCGCCTCATCAACCGTGTTGAACGCGCTGCCTGGTTCATCACTTTCGTCTGCTGATACAGGGAAGCCGAGGTATTTCGCGGCTCTACGCAGCGAATAGCTATGCTGCTCGCTTGAGCTATAGCTGTCCTCAGGAATGACGAGGATGCCGTCGTCTTTGAGCTTTGCAACCTTCCACGCGGGGACGAAGAGTAGCTTCTGCTGCCCGATCTTTTCCACCAGTTCGGGACCGAAGATGTTGAGCATGTAGAGTTGCGAAATTGCAAAAGCTTGCACTTCTTCCCAACTGGTGTTAGGAACCGTGGCTGTGTGACTAAACTCGTGCACAAAGAGCGGTTGCCAGCATGCATACACGGTCCTGACCAGTTCCAGCCAGTGCTGATACTTTGCCAGGCCGGGCTTACTGCTCCCAAAGAAGCGCTCAGCCTCAACCGAGAGTAGGATACAGCCATCAACGGGTTGCAGCGTACAGGTAACCTGAAAGCCCCGCAACAGCTCGGTACGCGCCATCGAGCAGATACTAAACGTCAGTTCCTCCTGGCGCTGCGTGCTATAGAGCCTCACCTCTTCTCGCAGCAGCTCAGAAACGCCAGGCTGTAACGCATCCTCAAAGCCCGAACGCTTTGCACGTCTCCTCGTCGCAGAAGCAGTGGGAGCCTCGACCAGGAAGCGCTTCCAGATCGTAAAGAAGCCGATCTCCAGCTCAGAAGCAACGTAGCAATTCTGACGTGCGAGCGCCTGCAAGAAGTGACTGATCTTCTCCGACGAATAGAGCATATCGCGCTCACGCACATAACTCAGTACCCAGGTATTGGGAATCGTCATCGCTCAGCTCCTTTGCGAGCAGCCTCGCGGGTTAAGGCCACGTCTGCACCTCAACGCCTTGCGCCTCCAGCGCCGTTTTCACACGCTCCGGCACCGCACCAAACTCCGAGTTAAAGCAGAAGCTCACCTTGTGACCGGGATAGTCATTGATGCAGCGCTGCGCCTTGGCCTCCAGCTCACGCACCACCGTCGCCAGTTGCGCCGCACTCCTGTAAACAGGCCATTCATACGT
>DAOUDD010000029.1:0-48901 GCA_034431765.1 Ktedonobacteraceae bacterium
GTCGTGATGCACATCGCACAAGAGCGGGCGTCCATGCCGACGGTCTCAACAAATTCTGGTGGATGTACGCCCCCTTCAACGTTCCAGAATTGCTGAATAGACCTTTGGAGGTCTCGCTCACAAAAGAGAGTGGGCTGGCGGGCCTGATCTTCCTGGTTCGCCAGCACAGTGGTCGTGACCTACCCAAAGATGATGCCTCCCTGCAAAGAGTGTATGCCTGGCTGCTAGCAGAGTTCGAGAATGGTCGGCAGACGAGCGTAGAATGGGAAGAGATTGCTCCGCTTCTCGACCTTGCGTAACAGGATCAGGTGCGGGCCAGGAGATAAAGGCGATCAACCTCGTCCCAATTGACAACATTCCACCACGCGTTGAGATACTCGGGGCGGCAATTCTGAAACCTGAGGTGTATTAGTCATGTCTAAACAGCGTCCTCATTGTCAGACGCATAATATGTCATATCCTCTTGCGTCTGTTCTGTCTCTTCACCGAGCGAGGCTTCATCTAGTCAGGGTGTGCACAGAGCAACTGTTTGACTGCATTGAGGTACAATGATACGAGGAGATTCCCTCTTTTGCGTGTAGGGGTATTCGCGGCTGGGATGTCTGTCATGGCTCTATCAAGCGGGTAGCTTCCAGTGTAGGCGAAGGGAGTATGTCCATCACTTTCATCCAGCAGTATCTTACTTCTGACGTATATGCTCGAAATGATGTACGGGCATAAGAAGCAGGCGAAGAAAGATCAGATGTCCTATATTTCTACTACTGTACAGCGTCTCTGGTTAGTGCGCCATGGAGAAACAACCTGTACGCATGAACGGCGTTATTGTGGGCACCATGATGCTATGCTGAATGCAACTGGCACCCGCCAGGCGCGCTGGTTGGCCCGACGTTTACGCGCCGAGCCGATCAGAGCGATCTATAGCAGCGATCTGCAGCGTGCTTACAGAACAGCAGATGTGATCGCTCATCAGCTTACTGGGTCTGTCGAGGTGCACATCTCGTCGGCATGGCGGGAACTCTCCTTCGGCGAGTGGGAGGGCTTGACGTATGCGCAGATTGCTGAGCAATATCCTCACCGTTCAGGCTTTTTTGCCGATCCCCTTGAGCATGCGCCACCTCAGGGCGAGACGTTGAACAGTCTCGCACAACGTGTGCGCGCGGGATTTGCGCAGATCGTCGCGGATGCGCAGGGGAAACGTGAGCTTGGAGACTTCGTTCTGGTCAGCCATGGGGGACCGTTACGAGTCCTTCTCAGTCAGCTCTTGAGCATGCCGCTGCAACGACAATGGCAGCTCCAGCTCGACCCTGGTTCGTTGAGCGCTGTGACCTTCATCCCGGATGCACTGGATGTGTCCATGACCACAACGCTCGTGCTGTTGAACGTCCACTCCTCCAGAACCGCTGAATGGAAGAGCAAGCAGGAGGGGCAGCGCTAGTATGAGCAATCCTGTTCCAGATTCCCAGAACACTTCTGCCTTACGCGCACCATCAGGGCCGCGTTTCTCGCCAGTGCACTGGTCTTTGCGGCAGTATAAAGAGCTTATTGCTGCTGTCCGTTTTCTCACAACCATCCCGATTCCTGGAAGCGCGCAGTTGTTTCGTACCGACGAAAGTGAGCAGCCGGAGCTGATTATCGGTAGCGCGTATTTCCCGCTGGTTGGCCTGCTCTTGAGCCTGCTCCTCTGGCTGTTACTCTTGCTGATCGGCCCTTTCTTACCTTCACTCGCACTTGCAGCTCTACTGGTCGTCGCATTAATCTGTCTGACCGGTGGACTGCACCTAGATGGGCTGATGGATAGCTGTGATGGACTTTTTGGAGGAGGGGGACGCGAACGCAAGCTGGAGATCATGCACGATAGCCGTGTCGGTAGTTTCGGCGTTCTGGGTGGAGCGAGCATCCTGCTCCTCAAATTTGCCCTCTTCGCCAGCTTAAACACACATCAGCTCCCCCTGGCCCTGCTCCTACTGCTCCCAGGTGCACGCTGGACGATGGTACTCGCAATGTACAACTTCCCTGGTGCTCGTGGAGGTGGATTAGGCGCAGTTGTGCGACAGACCGTCACACGTGGAAAACTCCTCTTCGCCGGGACAAGCTCGCTCCTGATCACATTGAGTGTTGGTCGTCTGCTCGGATTATCCGTATGGGTGCTCACCTCACTGATCGCTCTCCTCATCGGTCTTCGCGTCAAACACGTGCTTGGTGGCCTCACCGGAGACATCTACGGCGCAATCGCCGAAGTCTCAGAGGTAGGAGGACTGCTTCTTCTCGTCCTGGCCCACACCTATTTCTAAAAAGCCGCAAGGACATTTATTTTCGTATTAATAATCTGATTTGGGGGAGACTTCCTGGATGTTACATAAAATCCAAAAAATCTCTTTACGCATACAACAGCAATTCATTTGAGTGACAAGTGGAAAGGGTGTAAATAGTTATACATATCAAGGTGCCCTTTTTCCTGTCGCTTTTGCTCCGAGAGTTTCTAGAACAGGCTTGTTTAAAGCTATACAAATGACGTAGAATAGAGCTGTAAAGTGATTTCGTTACATACGGCTTTCAGAATAAAAAAAGAGGGAGAATTTACCTATGTTGCAAACGCTCTCAACTCTGGAGGATGTCCAACGCTTGTACCAGTGGTTTGGGGAGATGCGTCAGAATCAGCCTGTGTGGCTGGATAGGAGCAGTGGTTGCTGGCACGTATTTCGCTATGCTGATGTGCGTGAAGTGATTACAAATTACACAAATTTTTCAACAGAAGATCTGCAGAAGCGGTTTGCATCCTTTCGCTCATCTGATGGTAATACCACAATGCGACAAGGTCGCAATCTGCTCACCATAGATCCACCACAGCACCGTCAATATCGCAACCTTGTTTCACCTAACTTTACCCCTCATGCGCTGAGCCGTCTCACCGAGCGTATCACCACAGTGACGCAAGAGTTGCTGGACGGAGTACGTTTCAATGGCGCGCTGGATGTTGTCGCAGATATTGCCTATCCTCTCCCAACAATTGTGATTGCCGAGATGCTTGGTGTACCAACATCTGATCGCCCACTATTCCGTCGCTGGGCCGATGTGTTCTTCTCTCAACAGTTGAATGATGCGGACTTTACCGGGCTTAATCAGGAGCAGCAGAGCAATCCGGCCATGCAACGGATCGTGGATGCCTCCGACGAGATGTTCGATTACTTCAAAGGCATGTTGGAGGAACGTCAGCGTGCTCCACGTAATGATATGATGAGTGAGTTGCTCGCTGCGGAGGTTGATGGAGAACACTTGAGCATAGAGGATACGATCAGTTTTTGTATCCTGCTCTTGCTCGCAGGGCACGTGACGACAACTAACCTGTTAAGCCAGGCGATTCGCTGTTTTGATGAGCATCCAGAAGCACGCGAATATGTACGCGCACATCCCGAAGCGATGCCAGGGGCGATTGAAGAGATATTACGTTACGCATCGCCGGTCTGGCGCATAACGCGTCATGTCAAAACTGACGTAGTGCTCTCAGGCGTCACCATCCCCGCGGGTTCACTCGTTTTTGCCTGGTTAGCGGCCGCCAATCGCGACGAAGAGCAGTTTCTGGAGCCTGAGCGCTTTGATATTGCGCGTACTCCGAATCGGCATATAGCCTTTGGACACGGGGTCCATTTTTGTATCGGGGCACCACTTTCACGCATGGAAGCATCAATTGCTCTCCCGATGATATTAGAGCAGCTACCACAGCTACGGATTGTGCGTGAGAAGCCATTGGAGCTGTTTAAGGGGCCGACCCTGTTCGGTTTTGAGCATCTTCCAGCCACGTTTACACCAACCAGGCGAGCCGAAGAGCCAGCCGTTTCGGGCACGATGTAAGCGTCATAAGCACTCTAGCACACACAATTGAGGATGTTTTGAGTCAAAGCGATCAAATAGAAAGCCAGGAAAGCGCACCTCACGCAGGTGCGCGCTGTCTACTCATAGTAGGTGGAGCACGCAGCGGAAAAAGTACCTTCGCGGAACGACTGGCAGCGGGCAGTGGACGCAGGGTCGCCTTTATCGCCACGGCTACCACTGGTGATGACGAGATGCGCGAACGCATTGAGGCCCATCGTGCCTCTCGTCCCGCAGACTGGCAAACAATCGAAGAGCCTCTTCATATAGCCAGGGCTGTATGCCGGGCGGCAAGTGTGGCCGATGTACTCTTGCTGGACTGCCTGACTGTCTGGCTCTCCAACTGGCTGTTCATGCAGGGTGACGTTGTGGGTAGTGCGGGTGGCGAGGAGACAACAAATTATCAGCCCTATCTGGAAAGCGCACTTGCCGAAATTGCTGCGCTTCTCGATGTGTTGAGGAAGTTGGATGCCTCTAAAACCTTGCTTGTCGTGAGCAACGAAGTCGGGCTAGGCATCGTGCCCGCGTATCCTCTGGGACGTGTCTACCGCGACTTGCTAGGGCATGTCAATCAACGCGTAGCAGCCTCAGCCGAGCGCGTCTATCTCATGATAGCGGGCCTGGCCGTCGATATCAAGCGCCTGCATGAGCAGGCCACTCTGTAAGAGAGGTCTAAGTCATCTTTTTTATTCCATCTCTTGCTCGCAGAGGTGAAACTGATGTATACTGCTTAACGGTACTATTAATCTATCTGTTGATTTTGTCAGGTGGCTGGAGCCGTTTATGATGCTCCGGCAGAATAGGGAAGTCGGTGTGAATCCGACGCAGTCGCGCTACTGTAACTGGTATGCGCTCCAGGAAGAAGAATTGCCACTGTTCACATAATGAGTGAATGGGAAGGTGTGCTGGAGCGTGTGAAGCCAGAAGTCAGGAGACCTGCCTGATGAAGATGCTCATGTTCCTTCGCGTAAGAGGAGCGAGCTGCCAGGGGCGGAAAGCTGCCTGAACACGTTCTGGACCTGGTTGATCTCCATTTCACGCGAGGTGATAGCGGGCGTTAGCATGAATTTCGGAGGCTTTAACGAAATGCTCACCCACGTCATCTCTCCTGCTGTTCGTCGTTATCTGTTTTTGCTCTCGCTCCTGTCTGCGCTCTTCCTCTCCTCCTGTGGATCGAGCACGGGGGGGAGTGCAAGCTCGACGCCCACTCCGGCACCCGCGCCTGCAATCGATGCGTATGGAAAAGCGATTACCTTTCCCAAAACGGCACCACAACGCATCATTTCACTTGTGCCGAGTACCAGCGAGATGCTGGCCGCGCTGAACGTGCAGGATCGTGTTGTTGGCGTAGATGCCTTTACCGACTATCCCGCCGAGATGCTCAAGAAGACGAAAATTTCAGATCCGAGCGGCAACTTCAACGTCGAGCAGATCATCTCGCTCAAGCCGGACCTCGTGGTCAGTTCGGGCGGGATCACCAAAAAATATGATGATCAATTTTCGCAGCTCGGTATGCATGTTGTGGATATGCCATCAACGAACTTTACACAGGCGTTGCAGCAGATCGACTTGCTCGGTCGCCTCACGCACACAGAGAGTACTGCAACGAACTTGCGTCAGCAACTTCAGCAACAGATCGACGCGATCGGGGCGAAGGTGGCGAATACAACGAGTCCGAAAGTGTTGCTAGAGATTGATGCTAGTACTCCTGGCAAGCCTTATGTCTTTGGTGGCGGTTCTTTTGGCGACGAGTTGTTGCGTCTTGCGCACGCGACAAATGTGTTTCATGATAACGCCAGCAATGGCGGCTATCCACAAGTCACGGATGAAGCGATCCTTTCGGCCAATCCCCAATACGTTGTGTTGACGGAAGATCCAGCCTATGGTGGGAAGCCTGAGGATGTCTACAAGCGTCCAAATTGGACCAATCTTGTCGCGCTGAAAGAGCATCATGTCTACCATCTCAATACCGATATCATGCAGCACCCCAGCCAACGCCTCGTGCAAGGTCTACAGTGTATTGCGCAGATTGTGCATCCCGACAAATTGCCGGGGAAGCTGCCTGACTATTGTGCTGCGAGCGTGGCCTGATTGCACTTTCTGCGCGCTTTGTGTGATGGGGAAAGTGGCTGGCGGGGGAGAAAACAAATGGGCGCGATAATGGTGCTTAAGAAATGAGTGCGGATATGAAGATGTCAACCCATAGAGGCAATAGCGAGCGAGCGAGCACTCCAACAGCGGCGGGCGCGCCAAGGCTGGCCCCTATTTTTCGCGCCATCAATGGCTGTGGATGATGGGGACGTTTGTGAGAGATCGTCTAGTGGCGAGAGGTAAGATATACAGCATCCTGACACAGGCGGTGCCTGTTGTCTGTGCCTATGCGTTCGATCTCCTGGGTGAGCCGCCTGCTGCGGTTCATCCAGTTGTGTGGTATGGGCGCGGCATTCGCCTGTTGGAGAGCTGTGCTCCTGAAGAGTCATCTCTCGCTCGCTTCTGCTATGGTGTGGGGATGCTAGGTACTGCTGGCGCTGTCGTGGCTCCACTTACTCTGCTCGTGCAACGTTTGACGCGTTTCATGCGTGGTACTCTGTATGGACCGAATCCGAAGCTCTGGCGTCTCTGCCTGGCAACCCTTAGTGAAGGTGCGCTGCTGAAGCCTTTTTTTGCTCTACGCATGCTTGCTGATGCAGGACGAGCGGTGCGTGTGCCGCTAGCGCGAGGAGATATGGATGGTGCACGTGCTGCGCTGCAAAGCCTGGTCAGCCGAGATCGTGCGCAGCTATCCTCTGAATTGGTAGCAGCGGCAGCCATCGAGTCATTGGCGGAGAATCTGAGCGATTCAGTGGTTGCGCCTCTCTTCTACTATTGCCTGTTCAATCTACCGGGCGCTGCACTCTATCGCCTGGTAAACACGCTTGACTCGATGATCGGCTATCATGGAGAGTATGAATATCTGGGGAAAGCTGCGGCCCGTCTGGATGATGTGCTTAATTTTATCCCGGCCCGTCTGACGGCGCTCTTTATTTTCGCTGCTGCTCCTCTGTTTGGAGGAGAGAGGAGGCGTGCATGGTCCGTTTGGCGTCACGATGCGCACAAAACAGCTAGCCCGAATGCTGGACATCCTATGGCTGCAACCGCAGGCGCGCTGGGGGTGCGTTTGGAAAAGGTCGGTTTCTACACGCTGGGAACGGATTTACCGCAACCCCGTGCTCAGCATATCGAGCAAGCTGAACGCATGGTCTGGATGCTGGGAGGTCTCATTGTTCTATGTGTAGCTCTTTACAAGGGAGTATGGGGCATCGCTCATGAAAGATCCGTATTTGCCAGATCGACCGGTGCATGGTGCACCAGACCATGCAGAGTTGCTGCACCTGGGTCTAGAGCCAGAGGATATTCTTGATTTTAGCGTCAATACCAATCCCTACGGCTCGTCTCCTGCCGTGTACGATGCAGTGACGCGTACAGTGATTGAGCGCTACCCAGATCGAGACTGTTTGCGTCTGCGTGCTGCCATCAGCAACTACGAGTTGGGCGAGAGCAGAACAGCGCTCTCTTCGCTCCTCTGTGGCAATGGGAGTAGTGAGCTGATCTGGGCGATTGCGCGTGCGTATCTTGCACCTGATCGGCGCGCAATTATTATTGGGCCGACGTTTGGCGAGTATGCGGCCGCCTCGCGAGCAGTCGGAGCGAACATCAAAGAGACACGTCTCTCTGCCAGTGCTGGATTCCAGCTCGATGTGCCAGCCTTTTGTGCAACACTGCGCTCTGAGTGGTCTTCGCTCGTCTGGCTCTGCAATCCCAATAATCCAACCGGGAGCTTTCTCAATTCCAAACAGGTATTTCTTATAGCTGAAGCGTGTGCTCATGCTGGAGCGTTGCTGGTAATTGACGAGTCGTACTGGCACTTTGTCTTTCCCAGCACGACGAGCACAGCGGTTGACCTGCTGACTTCCAAATATGGAGGGAATGTGCTCGTCGTGCGTTCGTTGACGAAAGACTTTGCGCTGGCGGGTCTGCGTCTTGGCTATGTTGTGGGTGCAGAGGCGCATATTGAGACCATCGGAGCGCTGTTGCCGTCCTGGAACGTGAATAGTGTTGCGCAAGAGGCGGGCTGTGCAGCCCTTGCTGACCGTGAACATCTGCACGGCTCGCTCCAACGGCTTGCGGCAGAGCGGCAGGCCTTCTTTGTGGCTTTACGGCAGGTGGGGCTACGCGTGATTCCATCGCGTACGCATTTCTGCCTGGTAGAAGTTGGGAATGCGCAGCGTGTGCGCCGGGAACTGTTACAGCGGAGGCTCCTGGTGCGCGATTGCAGCTCTTTTGGCCTGCCCTCTTTTATACGCGTTGCAACTCGCCCTGCCTTTGAATGGAGCATACTGGTCGAGGCATTACAGGAGGTGGTCTAAGTGCAGCTCGATTTTCCTGGCGTCTCATTGACTGTGCGTGCTGACGCCACGATTTTGATCAGCCAGAGTCCATTGCTTACACTCTCTTCGGCTGTTGTAGGAGGTGGATTTGAGAGGACGCGCACTATTCTCAATCGTCGCGTCCCGCTAGACTATGACTGCTCGCATCCTGTGCAGGATCTACAGCAGTTTATGGCTGAGCAAGAATTGCCTGAACCATGTGTCGGATTGCTGACCGGAGTGCCGATGCATGGAACACGGATCGTCTCAGTGCGGCAGGGAGAGATCACCGTTGCAAGCGTAATCACCGCAGGCGTAAGCAACGCAGTAATCTCTGGGCTGACACCCCCTGCCGTATTTGTGCCAGGCACCATCAATACTGTTGTGCTCATTGATGCTCATCTCGTTCCTTCAGCTATGGTCAATGCAGTTATCACAGCTACGGAGGCGAAAACGAGCGTGTTGCAGGCCTATAATGTGCGCACGAAAGAAGGGAATATGGCAACTGGCACCTCAACGGATGCCCTGGTGATCGCTTGTACAGGCCGTGGAGAAGCGCTTCCCTATGCCGGTCCCGCAACCGAGGTCGGCTATTTGATCGGTAAGAGCGTGCGGCAGTGTTTATTCCAGGCGTTGGAACCCTGCGGCGTATTTCCTACGAATAGTAATGAGAGGGCATAAATGCAAGAGCAGTCAGATTCCGAGCCTCTTGAAGAGCTGAGCGAGGAGGGACGTGCACGTATCCGACAGCAGCAGGCGGAGGCGCGTGCAAAACGACAGCCAGGCCCGAAGGGGCTGGTTGTGCTTAATACCGGTGATGGTAAAGGGAAGACAACGGCGGCCCTGGGTGTGTTGATGCGAGCATGGGGACAGAATATGCGCGTCGTGATGCTGCAATTTCTCAAGTCGCAGACCGGCAAGTGGGGCGAGATTCGCGCCGCTCAGAAGATGGGCGTTGAGGTTATTCCACTCGGCGACGGCTTCACGTGGACAAGCAACGATCTGCAGCATGATCGTGCCCTGGCGCAGCAGTGCTGGCAGTTGTGCCGTGAGAAAATCGAGAGCAATGCCTACGATGTCGTGATTATGGACGAGATCACCTATCCGCTCAAATATGGCTGGCTCGATCTCTCTGACGTGCTTACAACGCTGCGTGCACGTAATCCGTTGCAGCATATTGTCTTAACGGGGCGCGATGCTCTGCCTGAACTGATCGAGTATGCCGACCTGGTGACAGAGATGCGCGAGATCAAGCATCCGTACAAAACGCAGGGTGTTCTGGCTCAGAAGGGCCTGGAGTTCTAGCGAGTATCCTGCAAAATCTTGCAGTTATGAGTGATCCCGAATTTTCGAGGCGCAGTGCCCACCCCTCGCATCCGTTTTCTCATGGGAGCGCGGGAACGCACAGGGCCGTTCAGGGAGACGATTTGTGGAACATCTCGCGTAGGGGAAGGCCTTGCACCCTCCTGTATCCCCAAGAGGAGGGCGCAAAGAGCACGAGGCCCTCCCCTACGCGAATCACCACGTTTTGACACCTTTTTCAAACGTTCGGGATGACTCGTACGAAGGATAAACAGCTTGGAGTTGTCCATCAGCTAGCCTCTCGCACAATGTGTGTCTGGCAGTGTACCCTGAAAAGGGCAAGTGATTTTGCACCGGGAAGGATTACATATTTTGACTGACGATATTTTTGCACTGGCGGCAGCTATTGCCCCTCTCGATCCTATAAGCTCCGAACAGGCCAGAGCGCGGCAGGCGCAACTGACCAAGCCTGCTGGAAGCCTGGGGCGATTAGAGGAGATCGTGATCCAGATAGCGGGCATCACCAAACAGGAAGCTCCTATGCTGCAACGCAAAGCAGTAGTAGTGATGGCTGCTGATCACGGGGTTGCGCGCGAAGGTGTCAGTGCGTACCCCGCCGAAGTGACGCCGCAGATGGTGCTCAATTTCCTGCACGGCGGCGCTGCTATTAATGCGCTGGCACGGCAGGCCGGTGCGGAGGTTGTGGTGGTGGACATTGGTGTTGCTGCTGACCTCGCTCATCCACAACTACTTGTGCGGAAAGTGAGCTATGGAACAGCGAATATGCTGTCGGGTCCGGCCATGACTCTAGAGCAGGCGCAACAGGCGATCTCTGTCGGCGTTGATGTCTGCACGGATCTGATTGCGCGAGGGGTCGATATAATCGCTATCGGTGAGATGGGGATTGGCAATACCACTGCTGCGAGTGCCATTGTTGCAGCGCTCACAAGATCTCCAGCCGCTGCTGTAACCGGGCGAGGCACCGGCGTTGACCAGGCGGTGCTTGCGCACAAAGTACGGGTGATTGAGGGAGCGCTCGCTCATAACGCTCCCAATCCCGATGATGCGCTGGATGTGCTGGCAAAGGTCGGAGGACTGGAGATTGCCGGACTCGTCGGCGTAATCCTCGCCGCTGCTGCACGTCGCGTTCCCGTCGTGCTAGACGGCTTTATCGTAAGCGCGGCTGCCCAGGTCGCATGGCGTATCAACCCGCTTGTAGGCAATTATCTCTTTGTCGGGCATCTCTCCGTCGAACCTGGGCAACGCATCGTGCTCGAAAAAATGGGCCTGGTCCCATTACTGGACCTGAACCTCCGCCTGGGTGAGGGGACAGGAGCGGTTCTTGCTCTGCACATTATCGAGGGGGCGCTGCGTACGCACCGTGAAATGGCAACCTTTGCCGAAGCCGGTGTGAGCAATCGGGAAACCTAGATCAAGGTACTCTAGATCCAGGTAATGTCGTTTTCTTTACATTCCTTAGGTAGCCCCATATCAGCTGCTTCAACGGATTCTTTCAGGTTGACATAGATGACCTGTGCATTTCACCTGTTTATTCTAATAATCTTCTCTCTTTACTCATTTTTGAATCGATATCGGTTTCTACATCAAGATAGCAGTAAGTACAAGAACGCATAGTGCACAATAAAAATAACCTACAATATATATACGTTGCTGAAGTGACATCATCACAATTGCACGATCTACCATGATTTCCATGTTTTCCACCTCATGCCGCTCAGTATTGCGCAGCAGGCCTTGCAGTGGTTTCTTCCGAGGGAAGCAAGCGAGTGGTAAAGAAAAATAGAGGGTAAGTATCGATCGGAAGCGTGAGTGGGTAGTGGTGCTTATTGCTCTATGAGAACTTAGTACCTCCTCCGCGTAAAAGGGATCATTCTCTCGTTATAGAAATAAGGCACCATATGCATTGTCTTAGAAAAGAATATGTGTACGTGTGTGCACAGCTATGTGAGTAGAATACAAGTCAGGAACCCCATAGCTGAAGCTAGGTGCTTGTAGGGAGGCAACTCTTTGTACGCCCATCTGACCAATGAAGGATAACGCGATTATGCAATCTGTGCGACGCAATGTTCTGTTGCTCATTTGCCTCATGATCACCGCGTTTGCTGGTGCATGTGGGAATGCTCAGAATGGTGCTGGGCGCAATACAGTGTATGCAAGGTCTTTTACATTTCCTCATCATCAGCAGTTAAAAGTGTACTCGACTGAAACACCGAGTGTGACGGTAGTAGCCCCTCCAGGCGGAGAGGCCGAAAATTCTGCACCCTCTCAAGCAGTAAATTCAGTGCCAACTGTGACGGCGGCTCCGTCTGCCACACCTGCAAACAATGGTGGGACAGGTTCACAGGGAGCCTCAGGTGCAGATCCTCGCTTCCAACCTGTCTTTGACGAAGAGTTTCAAGGAACAAGCATTGATACAACTAAATGGGTTCCCTACTACGGTCCGAGCACTGACAAAACCTATGCCTTTAATGCTATTGCCTGTCAGATTGGAGGAGGGGAACTGACACTCAAGGTTCTGGATCGTGCCCAGGATGGACGGCAATTTACGACCTGCGGCCTGGGGACATGGCAATCACTTGTACAGACGTATGGCAAGTATGAGTTTCGTGCTCGAACGGATCGCGGTGCGGGCTGGAGTGGGGTTGGTTTGCTCTGGCCGCAGGCAAAGCATTGGCCGCCAGAAATTGATATGTGTGAGTACAATGATGCGCGGGATGACTGTGCTTTCACTTTGCACTATGATAGTGATAATAAGCGGCAGGCGAAGCATATTTCTGGTGATTTTACGCAATGGCATGTCTATACCGTAGAGTGGACGCCAGGACATTTGCGTTGGCTCGTGGATGGTCAGGTGCGGTTTGAAACTTCAAATAATGTACCGGCTGAACCGATGTGGTTTGGTATCCAGGTCGGGACCTTTGAAAATGTCGCAAATCTGGGTGCATATCACGTCGATTGGATTCACATTTACAAATATACTGGTTAGAAGCTTCTTTCTTAGTCTCTCAGGCGTCTTGTTCGATCAAACCGTGGCGGAGGGCGAAGCGGACCAGATGGGTCACATCGCGCAGACCCAGTTTCTCCATCACATTGGCGCGATGAGCCTGCACGGTTTTGATGCTTAGCATGAGCTGGTTTGCAATCTCCTGATTGGTGTGACCTTCTGCAACAAGGGTCAGGACCTCAAGCTCTCGTGGTGTCAGAACGCGTAGCTCGTGGGCGAGGCCAACCTGCTTTGTCTTTCCCTCTTGCTCTTGTACACCTGCTCTGGCTGGTTGTTCGAGACAGAGGCGGATAAGAGCTTTAGCAAGTCCCGGATAAAGAAAGGCCCCTCCCTCGGCAATGGAGCGAATGGCGGTATAGAGTTCGGTTGGTGCAGCTTTCTTGACAACGTAGCCAGCGGCTCCAACGCGCAGAGCTTGCAGAAAATACTCCTCGCTTTCATGCATTGTGAGTATCAGGACCTGCGTTGCTTGATAACGAGAGCGAATGATGCGGCAAGCTTCCAGACCGTCCAGGTTGGGCATGCTGATGTCGAGAACGACAATGTCTGGGGAGAGACGTTCGACGAGTTCTACTGTCTCGCGCCCCGTGCGTGCTTCCCCAACGACCTCCACATCTGTATGCAGGCTAAGAAGCAATGAGAGTCCCTGGCGCAGAATATCGTGGTCGTCGGCGAGCAGGACACGAATATGCGAGCAAGATGTCTCAGACATGAGCAGGATCCTTCAAGTGCGGAAGAATGGCCTCGACAGTTGTCCCGTGGCCGAGAGTCGAAGTGATGGTGAGAGTGCCCCCCAGCGCCGCTGCTCGTTCGCGCATCCCAACAATGCCCAGCCCTGTAGAGGATTGTCCTGGATCGTAACCTTTGCCATCATCACAGATACGCAGATGGATCTGTTGGAAATCCTGCCGAAGTAAGATGTTCACGTGCTGTGCCTGGGCGTGTCGCGCAACGTTCGTCAGGCTCTCCTGTGCGATACGGAACAGGACAGTTTCAACTGTAGCTGGAAGCATCGAAGCGTGCCGCGTAGATGATGCTAGTTCCCCCTCAATCTGCACACTGACAGCCAGCTTCAAGCGCTGGCAGGCATCCTCTGCTAACCAGCGAAAAGCCGCGTTCAAGCCTAGATCGTCGAGCACGCTGGGGCGCAGTTGCAGTGCGAGCACGCGAATATTTTCGAGCGTCTTCTGTGCCAACGTAGTCAGGGAGGCGAAGCCTCGGCTCAACTGCTCCCGAACATCACGGAGCAGCGTCCCATCAGCAAGAGCCTGGAGCGACTGCCCAAGAATTTCGATATGCACCAGAAGCGCGGTCAATTCCTGGCTGCTCTGATCATGAAGTTCAAGCGCAATACGCTGACGCTCCTGTTCTTGAGCCTGTAGGATGAGCATTGCCTGCTCCTGACGCAGCGTTTGCAGCTTATCGAGCATCGCATTAAAGGCCGACGCAAGTTCGCTGATTTCAGAGTCTGAGGGAGAGATGTTCGCGCGGGCGTCCGTCTGTCCAGTGCTGACGGCGCGAATTGTTTGAAGCAAGCTGAAAAGCGGGCGGAAGCTGATGCGCATCAGCAGGATGTTGACAAGCAGGCTGATCAGCGCAACTGCAACGATGAAGGTTGTATCAATGAAGTAGTGATGCGCCTCCAGGCTCTGACTCGTGATCCACAATGCTACCATGGCCCCGCCGAAGATGAGCAAGCTATTCACCAGGATGACTTTCTCAAAGAGGGAAAGACCGAAGCGTTGCGGGGTGAACTTGAATGCTAGCTGTGCTCTCGGCATGATGCAATTTCGCTTTCTACTGTGCTCGTGCCATAGCATTGTCTTTCAAGCGGAGCATAACGAGCAATTCGGCATACTAGTATCTCTTTCTCCAGAGGCTCTTCCAGAGAGTATAGCGCACGTTTGAAAACGGGTCAATGTTCCTTGCATCATGTTGCATTGACAGAAAGCTCTCGATGTACTGGTGCGAAGCCGTCGGCCTGGACGATAACTGTGATGAGCCAGGGACCCACCATAGAGAGTTGCAGCTGTGTGTTGTATCTCCCATGTCCGGTAGGGGCCAATGCGTGCTGATATGCTCCCATGTCCATATTCGTCATGTTGATATGTGAAGTAACCTGTGCGCTATCAATAGGAACCCCCTCATGATCGGTCAGGTGAACAGTCAATGTCAACGTCTGGAATGCCTTCGGTGTTGCTTGATCAAGAGAAAGTTGAAGAGAAGCGGGAATATCTCTGCGCAAAAAGAACGCAAAGGTGAGCACGCTTACACATGAAATGATCAGCACTATCCAGAAAAAAGGCCGTATACGCATCGCTGGCTGTCTCCTGAGATAAAAGGCTTAGTGTTTGCCTGTTGCACCAGAGAAAGAGCTAGAATTGCATCTATCTATGATTTCTATGAGATAGAGTATAGACGAAGACTTTTTCGTTGCCTATTAGGATCAATCCTTATTGAATACTCTAAGGTGTGGGTTGTCCTCTGTCAAGAGGCAAAAGTGAACTTGACCTGCTAGTATGGATGTGCTAAATGTGGAGAAGAGGACTCCAGGGGAAGGGTCAAGATCATGACAAAAACAGGTCGAGAAATGGAGAGAATTCGTCTTTCCACATTTCTCTTTCTTCGAGAGGAGAAGCATGACTCCAGAAGCCACAGCCTACCTCAACGAGGCGCTGGATATAATCCAGCAGAATGCTCTTAAGAGAGAGCAGGTCAACTGGCACGAGGTGCGACATGAGGTGTCTGACCTGGTGAAAGAGGCCGAGATTCCCGCAGATACCTATGTCGCCATTAAGATAGCCTTAGCCAGCAGTTTCAACGTTCGGGATGACTCGTATTAGGCTTAATTCGCTGTAGCAAAGCAGAGCCGGGATCCAGCATCCAACGCATCGTAGTTCTGGTAGGGGGCATTGACATCATCAATGGCGTGGAAGCCTTCGTAGTACAGGTAATAACGGCCCCGGAATTTAAACATCTCCCCGGACCAGATCGCCGCATTGTCGTAGTCAAACTCGCCGCCACGTTGAAAATAGGGCTGTTTGGCGTTATAGTTATCTGCACTGTTGACCCATTGATCGCTATAAGGATGCAGGGTAGCAGCCAGCGCAAAGCGATCGGGCCAGTCACCTTTGATCTGATCAGTGTCAGTGTTATAGTGTACGTAATAGATGCCATTATCGAAGAGCACGCGCTCCCCGTAGATAACGTCGCCGTTGGGCTTTGTATAGCTGCCACGCGTCGGGTAATCGGGGTGGAGATTAAGCTGCTGACCCTGCGGATCAAATTGAAGCCCGGTAATACCAGTTGTTGGTATTTGGTCTGATTGCCTATATTCATGGAACAGAAAGAGGGTATAACTATCACTGATTGGATCGCGAAGTGCAGTGACATCCGGGGTCCCATTAATTCCGTTGAAAAGCGCGTCCTGCGCGTTGGGGTCCATGCTAGACCAGGAGACGTAGTGGCCTTCGCGCTGATCCCACTTCCCACTCTGTACGTTGTAGATACCATAGACGAGCCGGTGATACCAGGGGTAGGGTCGAACCGTGTTGCGAAACTCGCGCGCCATGACGAGCACTTTGCCAGCACCTATATATGTTCCCCCAAGATCATTTACCTGGAGACGCTGGTCGCGTGGATAGTGATCACGCATCTCGGTTGGTGCAGTATCCAGGTGCCCACGTAGTAGCTCAGCCTGGTCCAGCTTTGCCACATCCACAGTAAGATTAGGATCGGTAAAGTGAATGCCGTCGAAGGCTACTGCATCCGTGTACTGAACCCCCAGAGCCGCGACTCCACTGATAGTCCCAATGCGTGGATTGCCACGCATCAGCAGCAAGACCTTCCCATCTACGTGTAGCATGTCAGTGTTGGCGCTATCCTCTGAGCGCCAGGGAGCAGACTTGTTGGGAACCGGCACATCATCGGCAGCCGAAAAGATACAGCCAGGAACCTGCGGATCTTTGCTCGTGCGCTGCCACGAAGGAATCCCATAGCGTTTTTTCCAACGAAAGGCGTTCAAGCTCAAGTTCTCATAGTGAATCTCTCCCTTTGTGAAGACGCGCTGCTGAATCTGCCGCGACTGCTGGGTAGCGGGCGTGAGGGCTGAGAAGTGAATGGTATCAAAGTGCGCAGTTGCGTTCTCTGTGAATAGCCCCGCGTAGCCTGTGCTAAACGTTGGCGCGTCCTTTATCTGAAGTGACAGCATACTATTGCCATTAATGTATCCACGTAAAACCCCATCATTAATTGAACTGAGCGTGAGCGTATAGGTTCTGTGGAGCACGAGCGGGAAGTCGTACGCCAGCACTTTTGTTGCAACAATCGTACCTTCGTGATGAATCGCGAGGCGCATCTGGTTGTCCTGGGGATTGATAGCAAAGCTGTAACCGCTAAAGGGCGTGCCTGGTTGTGTTGGAGCCTGGATAAAGATACCAGCCCAGCCATCGTTGACGCTGTTGAAAGCGATGCCGGCCTCTAATGATGACATATGGCCATAGGCGTCGGGATGGAAGAGAGGCTGAAAGCCCTGTTGGGTTGCTTGATACAGAGACGGTTCTCCCACTTTGTTATCACCCTGCTCGTTTTCCTTAAGAGCATAACGCCAGTCTGCTCCTGTTCCACCAGAACGCCAGAGAACGAGTGCTTCGCCTGGCGTATGGAAGCAGTCATCCCGAAGATCAAGCGGCGCAGACTCGCTAAGCACATGCCCACGTGGATAGAGCATCCCCCAGCTTTCAATAGTGTTGGAGATGCAAACCTCGTCTATAAGACCATGAGCGGAAGTTGCCGCTGTACCGCCGAGCGCAATCTGTTTGGTGAACAGTGTCGTATTTTTCGGTAGGTCATCTGTGCGTGCAACTGCAACACCGTTCAGATACAGGACGAGCGTGCGTCTCTTGCTCTCTTTTTCCTCTCCCCATGAAAGTCCTACGTGGAGCAACTGGTCATACACAAACGCTTGCTCGTCACTTTGAATTGTCGCAAGGACAGTTGTCTTTTGTCCGAGTGCCGCTTTCCAGCGCCGTTCCTGAGTGAAGAGCTCTAGCCAGCTCTCGTTGCCCTCGGCGCGGAAGAGCACTTTTTTCTGCTCTCGTCCAGCATCGCTTTTATCCAGTGTTGGTAGGAACCAGGAGGAGAAGGTGCCCTGATCGGTGGTGAGAGGTGAGGGATAGAGCAATTGGGGCTGGCGAATTGCTGCGAAAGCTCCACCAAAGTATCCAGGAACGAGTAATTTTTGCGTGTCGAGTGACTTTATGGGATTCTGACCCTGATCGGTGGCAAGGGAGCCGTTGAAACGCACAGAAAAAACTGTAGCAGACTCTAAAGGATGTGGAATCGGTGTATTCCCCTTAAAAGTGTTCCAGACGTGGCGCTCCTTATCAATCGTCTCGCGTGTTTGAATGTAGAGCTGTGGCAGGCCGACTATGTAGAGGCTGGAGATTTCGGAGGGAGTGAGAAGGCGCTCAAAGATTGCGACTTCATCGAGCCAACCCTGAAAGGCGTCTTTGAGTTCTGAGGCGTGACCAAGCAGAAGATCACTTGAACTTGTGCCAGGCGTAAAAGAGCCGCCTTGCTTATGGGCTGCCTGCACTCCATTCAGGTAGATACTGAGCAGCCCGGTTGAGGTATCGCAGATAACTGCTATGTGTAGCCATTGATTTTGTGGCACTGTATTGGCGGCTGTACTGACCTCATGATCGTTGCCTTGCTGATCACGAACGGAGAAATGTACTGTATTTTGCTCTCCTAACAACAAGGTGTACCCCTGATTCTTGTCGCGCTTCTGGATCAGCGCTTGCCCAACCATAGTGGAGAGAGGTTTATCGGCTTTGATCCATAGTGCGAGTGTCCATTGCGTTTGTAGCTCTAGCGCCGGCTTCTGTTGAACCTGCAGCCATTGTGAGCCATTGAGATAGACCGCATTGCTACGTCGCCCCCGCTGATGAAGTGCTGTGGTTAGCCCGCTATCCGTCGTCATCCAGTTTGTCCCCGCGATGGAAGCATCGTAACCATGTCCTGAAAGATCACGAAAGGTGTAGCCATAGCCCTCATCAAACGACCAGGCGGCAACCAGTCCGGGCAGAGAGAGCCTCGGCTCGCTATGCTGAAAACGGATCGTTACATCAGTTGTGTGTGGGGGAAAGACAACGGGCCGTGAGACTGTACCCGCTGTCGAGAATGGCGCTGTTGGCTTGTCAGCGTCACTGCATGCAACTGTTAATGGCAAGGCAAGTGCTCCACCTGTGATCGCTATAAATGTACGACGTGAAATAGACTTTTTGTCAAACATGTGTATCTCTCTAGAAAAAGATATGTCGGTGATGTGACAGAGAATGTATGCCGAGCAAAGCAAGCTGTGAGGCACACGAGCGGCTTGTTCTGCTCAGCATATAAATCTCTATTTAGCCGTTCACGCTATTTCCTGAAACTTCATCTGGAAAAGCGGAGACATCGATGTAGTCAAGTTCGACGTAGTTGTCACTATCAGCATCCTTCTGCAAGGTGATCGTGTTGTCAGTATTTCCTTGCAGCACGACAGGAACCTCCAGAGTCGTCTGCGAGAAGGTACCCCAACTACCTGTGCGTGGGACGAGCAACGTTGCGTAGTTAGAGCCGTTGACGTACATGTGCAGTTTACCATTATTACTATAGCCATTGGCATAGTTGACTGTGACACGATACTCTCCGGTGGATGGCACGCGTACACCATTGAACTGCACGTAGCTACCCACCGTATTGATTCCTCCCACATATGCACCATTTGAGGCACTGCCGGAGGTGCGTACCACTGCTCCAGAGAGCGTCGCGTTCTCTGCCTCATAACGTGTGGTTGCAGGAGAGGTAACCTGCTCAACAGACAGATTATCAATACATGCCCAGTTTGTTCCGTTGGCTGGTAGGTGTAGGCCAACGTCCGCTGTGCTGCCACTCGGAGTAAAGTAGATGCTCCGACTGACCCAGAATCCATGATAGCCTGCTGGAGTGGCCTGTCCATAGCTTGCAGCATAGGTGTAGGAACCGCCGTAGTTATCTGCGTAGAGCCGTGCCTCAGCGCTTCCTTGCAGGAACGCAGTTGCTCGATAGGTTGCACCTGGCTGTAAGTTATGTAGGGTCACCCACAGTTTTTCCTCTGGTATAGAGCTATCGGTGTAGAGCGTACCTTTCCAATTTCCTGTCTGTGCAGTACCATTGTTTTGTGCATACACATGAACGCCATCAGGAGGTGTACTGCTCGACCAACCTGTCAGGTTGCCCTGCTCGAAGTCATAGTTATTGATAAGCACTGTGGATGGAGAGGCAACAGATTGTACGGGCAGATAGTAGTTGTCGTTGTCAATGCTGCCACCATTCGCAGTAATTTCGGCCTCGGCGTTCTGTTGATAGCGACCCAGAATATCGGTCCATTTCTGCGTAGTCGGGTAGTTTGCCCCGATATGCGGACGAATATTTGGATCGTTCTGATACACCCCGCTCTGGTCTGGCAATAGGAGCTTGGTTGTAATAGCTTGCGAGACGTCCTGAGGTAGTCCGCTCAACCCGTTGAGTATTCCCATGATTGCAAGAACCGCGCCTGTCTGATCTTCGCCGTCAGAGTTGGTAAGCGCAGCGATATTTGCGGTGGTCATATAATCGTTGTTGCCGTAGAGGATAGCAATCATGAGGTAGGCGTTGTTGATATCTGGAATCGCCATTGGATCGTTCTGGCCGTAGACGAAACGCTGATACTGGTGAACGTCGCGTACTGCCTGGTGCCAATCGCCTGTCACATTATGTTCTTGCAGCACATATTGATAGATCTGGTAGGGCCAGCTATTCTGAGGCAGAACTGCGGCAGCCTCCGTCATCACATTGCGAATATCACCACTGGGTTCGATATAGGCCAGCGATTCCATCGTCGCGATAAACTTGGCCCAGATAACACCATCGCCTTCGCCAGTCATAGGTGCGAAACTGTTAATCAAATGACTGGTGGTTGCCGGCATACCGGGAGCGTCCATGCCCAGCGTATCATTCTCAATGTATGGCTCGGTCACCCAATAAAGATAGTTCCATTCTGATTTTCCTGTGAATGGTGGCAGGACACCCTGTGCCGCTAACGGTTCTGCTTCCTGACCTCCCCCCCAATCGCTCACCTGGTGCGAAGCCCATTCGTCGCGAATATCTTTCGCACTGGGATTGGGACCGTGATCCTGCAAAATGAATTGGTTGAAAAAATCTGTCTGATAGTTGTCGTAGGAGAGCACAACACCATTCTGTGGCAAGCGATGATGCTCTGCGTCTGAGGGTTGGTTGTAGGGGTTGTTTCCTGTATAGGGGCCATTCAGAAAATCGTTAACAAACCACTGATCGGGAAGCGGTGAACCCTGATCACGCACAAACTCATATCCTGTCAGCACACCTGCCACCTCGCTGAGTATGCCACCCAGCGTTTTATCCCGATATGCTGCTTTGGAGAGGGTAACTGAGTCGGCATGAGCGATAGGTGGATGCTGTACTCCTTTCGCAAAAGAGAAGATAGCACTAAGGGATAAAAGAGCCAGCAGACACACATGAGTAGATATGCGTAAGGAACGCCTCTTTGACATCGTGAGAGTCTCCATTCTTGCAATCAACATTGATTAAAGCGCAACAACCTTGTGGGGCAAAGCTTGAAATTGTTTGCCACTATGCAAGGAAATCGTTTTCCTCAAGAACAAGGGAGAAAAACCATCCTTGATTCTCTCATCTCACTTTACACACGACAAAAAGGAAAAGCTTCCTTCCTTCTTGCGTCGTTAAACACAGCTTTTATAAACTACTCACCTCTCTTTCTCTCTGGTTAACCGAGAGAAAATACTCTTTTTTTCTCTCTTGACTTTCCCTCAAGATGAGTGTAGCATAAAAAATATCTAAAGAAAAGCCTTTCCTGAAAGGCAGTGATTTTAGCAGGATGAAAGGAGGGCAAAGAGGAGTTTCCTACGTTCGATAGAGTGCTGAGTTTGAAGATATTTTCGAGAGAAGGAAAGCCTTTTTCTGTTTGTTCTTTTGTGCATACAAGATGCACAGAGTTTCATTGTACAAAGGAGTATATCTTATGGACACACAGAGACCTGCAACGCCCCCGGTAAGTGCTGATGCGGTGTCCGAGGTACAAAGCGATGTATTGACCTCTCATTCTACACGGCGCAGCTTTCTAGGAACCGCGACAAAGGCGGCCTTTACTGTTGGTGGAATGAGCATGCTTGAAGCGGCTCTAAATGGATGTGGTAGCCCGGCGGTGAACGCGAACAAGGGCAAGGCAAATTTGACCTGGTACACAGAGGCGACGCCAGGTGAAGTCTCAATGATGAAGGGACTTGTCAATCAGTTTCATGCTAAAAACCCCAACATTGACGTAAAGATCGTGGTTGGCAATGGTTCGCATCTACAAAAGTTGAATACTTCACTGGCTGGAGGCGCACCTCCTGATATTGTGAAGATGTGGGAGATCGATTACGGTGGGTATGCAAAGAAGGGTGTCTTCTACGATCTCAACCAGTTCATCGCCAATGACTCCGAGTTCAAGGAAAAAGTTCAACCTGATTTCTACCCCTCGCTTGTCAGCATGTTTACCTGGGAAGGGAAGTTTTATGTGATGCCTGACCAGGTGACGAATGTCGTTCTCTTCTACAACAAAGACCATGTCAAAGAGGCAGGTCTGCAGATGCCTACCAGTTGGAATGATTCGAGCTGGACATGGAACAAATTTCTCGATTATGCTCAGCAGCTCACTAAAAGCGAGGGCGGGCATGTATCGCGCTATGGGTATGCAGAGTCCTGGTGGTGGCCCTTCTCGGCGACCGGTGCTCTTGCCGTTGCGAATGGTGGTCGCTGGTTTGCCAAAAAACCGGTCAATCCAGGTCCAGGAGCAAGCAATCTGTCTGACGCCAAAATTGCGAAAGCTGTGCAGTGGTATGCTGACCTTTCCAATGTGCACAATGTCGCTGCCAGCTCAAAGTCGCTGCAATCGCAGACTGGTTTCCAGTTGTTCCAGACAGGCAAGGCGGCTATGACGATTGTTGGTCATTGGTACTATGATGCCTTTACAGCAACCAAAGATCTGCATTTCGATATTGCACCGCTGCCCATTGGCCCCGATGGTGGTTCACACTCAGCAACGGACATGGGGGGCAACGGCGTTTCGATTACTGCGAAGAGTAAATATCTTGAAGAGGCATGGAAGTTCGTCAGCTTCTATGGTGGGCCAGAAGCGACAAAGCAGCGCACTATCTGGGTTCCCACGCTTAAGAGTGTGGGTGACTCACAGGAGATCAGGAGAGCTAATGCGGCCATGGACCACGCCAATCTCTTCACAGACGTGCTCAAGGCCGGGTATGTGCATAATCTGCCCGTCACTCGTGCCTGGCCGAACTTTGTCAACGAGTATTCCACCGTCCTGCCTGACATCTGGAATGGCAACAAGAAGGCTGATGCAGCGCTCAAAGATCTAGACGCTTACATCAATAAGAGCATACAACAGTACTCTTGATAGAATCAGTAGCTATGCTTCTGTGAGCACTCAAGAACACGGGAGTATAGACAATAGAGAAGAAAGGGCAGAGTATGGCAATGGTGACTTCTCTGGCGGCGAATAAGCCCAGGCGATCTCTCTGGAAAGCTATTGAAGGGTATGTATTCATTTTTCCCAGTTTTGTGGGTGTACTGGTGTTTGTTGCCTTTCCGGTGCTCTTCGCGCTCTTTATGAGCACACAAAACTGGGATGGTGTGTCGCAGCCGTTCTTTATCGGTCTGAAAAACTACCAGGATCTGTTGAGTGACTCCATTTTCTGGATATCGCTGCGTAACACTCTGATCTACACCTTGATTACCATGCCTATTGGTGTTGTGCTGAGCCTGGGTATCGCGATCCTATTGAATCGGAAGGTACGAGGCCTGACCTTTTTTCGTACCGCTATGTTTATTCCCGTCGTCACTTCCGCTCTAGCGATCTCCGTGATCTGGAAGTGGATCTATGATTTTGACAATGGATTGCTCAATGATCTTTTGCAAGCGATTCATCTGTCAGCCGTTCCCTGGCTCAGCGAGCCTGCCTGGGCGTTGATTGCCTTGAGTATCATTGGTATCTGGCAGGGCTTTGGATTTACTACCATTATTATTCTGGCAGCCTTGCAGAATATTCCTGAGTCATTGCTGGATGCCGCATCAATCGATGGCGCGCGTGGGTGGAACCGCTTCCGCCATATTACCCTCCCGCTGATCTCGCCAACGTTGCTTTTTGTGACAGTTATTAGCTTCCTTGGCTCGTTCCAGGTTTTCACGCAAGTGTACTACATTACCGATGGTGGACCAGACTATGGTACTTCCGTCTTGAACTTTCTGGTCTTCCGCAGAGCGTTTCGCGAGAATCTCTTCGGGTCGGCTGCCGCTCTCTCGTATGTCATGTTCGCGATCATTTTTGCCGTGACGATGATCCAATTGCGTATCAGTCGTAACGCGATAAGCGCTGCCGCTGAGGTTGATGTCTAGATTGGGAGGAAATCGTATGAAACCACTTGTAGGAAAACCAACCCTACCAACACGCCTGCCTGCGCTCCAGCTTGTACGGAGCGCAAGGGAGCGCAGGCAAGCCCCGGTGCGTAAAGCTCTCCATATAGAGCGTTTGATGGGGACGATTGGAACCTACATCTTGCTCATTGTAGTGGCGCTGATCGTCGTCATTCCCTTTCTGTGGATGATCTCGACATCGCTCAAGACGCCGCAAGAGGCTTCAACCTATCCACCATCGATCCTGCCCGCTGTACCGCAATGGCATAACTATACAGATGTCTTCAACGCGGTTCCTTTTGTAACGTATTTTTTGAATAGTGTGTTGTATGTGGTAACGATCACGTGTGGGCAGCTCTTCTGCTGCTCGTTAGCAGCCTTTGCCTTTGCACGCTTGAAATTCCGTGGGCGCAACACGTTGTTTATTGTGTACCTGGCGACGATGCTGATTCCGGCTGCCGTGACACTTATCCCTAGCTTTATTATGATCAAGACCTTTGGCTGGCTCGATACTATCTGGGCAATAATTGTCCCTGGTATGTTTGGCAGCGCCTTTGGCACATTTCTCCTGCGACAATTTATGCTCTCAATTCCACGCGAGTTAGATGAGGCGGCGATTATCGATGGTGCCAGCTCATTTCGCATCTACTGGCAGATTATGTTGCCGCTGTGTAAGCCAGCACTCACCGTCCTGGCGGTGACAACGATAATGTCCGTGTGGAATGAGTTTGCCTGGCCGCTTGTGATGCTGCAAAGTGACAACGTGATGCCGCTCACACTTGGCCTCTCGATTTTCACGAGCAACGGAACTCAGCAATTTAACAATGTGCCGTTAAACATGGCCGCCTCGACGATGATTATTGCACCGCTCATTATCGTCTTTCTCTTTGCACAGCGCTACTTCATTCGCGGTATCACACTCAGCGGCCTGGGAGGTCGATAACAGTGCGGAGGAGAGCTATTGCTTCTGAAGCTGTACCTTTTGACGGAACTTTGCAAGAAGACGGAGGGCTGGAACACACATGTCTGAATGCTTGTATGCTTTCTCTTGTTTTTGTTTCAAGTAAAGCTGATATAATGGAATGATGTGAAAGAGCGGAAGGGAAATGAGAAATAGCATTACTTGCTTCACGAAAGAAAAAGAGAAGAGAGTAAGAGTTCGAGCATATGAGTAGTCAACCTGAGAATGAACAGATAACGCCGTTGCGTCAGTCGCAAATAGTCACGATTCATGATGTTGCCCGTGCTGCTGGTGTCACTATCAGTACGGTTTCTAAAGCGCTAAATGGGCAGGGGAAACTGCGTGATGAGACGCGCAGCCGCGTGCAAGCGGAGGCACGTCGTCTCGGCTTTCGTCCAAATGACCTGGCACAGAGTCTAATGCGTGGTCGTACTTTTACCGTTGGCCTGATTACAGCGGATCGAGAGGGACGTTTCAGTATTCCCTTGCTCGCGGGAATCAATGATGCCTTCAGCGGGACACAGATCTCGGTGTATCTCTGTGATACGCGTGATGATCCTGCACGTGAGCGGCAGCATATCGACTCGATTCTCGCAAAGCGGGTTGATGGCATTATTGTCACCGGGTGGCGAACAGATCCGCGTCCTCCCATCGATATCGGGAACAGTCGTGTCCCGGTTCTCTATGCCTACACACGGGTGAAGGAGGCAGATGCACTCTCTCTGCTCCCAGACGATGAGCAGGGAGGGTGGATCGCAACCGAGCGTTTGCTGCAGGCGGGAAGGCGACATTTCGCGCATATCACGGGGCCTTTCCGCTTTGAGGCAGTGCAGTTGCGCGAGAAGGGGATGCGACGCGCTCTGGCAGAGTACGGCGTGGCCTATCGAGAGCACAACGTGCTCTCCGGTCCCTGGCGCGAAAAGTGGGGATACGAGGCCGCAGTCATGCTGTTAGAACGGAAGCAGCCGCTCGACGCGATATTTTGTGGGGATGATCTCATTGCGCGGGGAGTAATTGATGCGCTACGTGAACGAGGGGTGCGCGTCCCGGACGACGTTGCCATCATCGGCTTCGATAATTGGGAGATTCTGGCAGTAGAGGCGCGTCCTCCTCTGACCAGTGTCGATATGAATATCCGTGAACTGGGTCGTTGCACTGCCGAGCGGCTGCTGGCGATGATAGATACTCCTCCAGAAGAACGGGAAACGGGCGTGGTGCGCCTGCCGTGTTCATTGATCGTGCGTAACTCTTGTGGCACAGGTCCGCAAGATGTACAGGACACGTTGATCATCAACTATTGAAAGAGAAATAAGAATAATCATGCAAGATCTCAGTTATGATCCAAAAGATCCACTCTTTGAATGGCATGGCTATCGTTTCGCTGTGCAGCTTTTCACCTTTGAAAATGTGTATGGACTCCATCCACAACTTTGCTCCGAGACCCTGGATACGGATACCTATACCTTGACGTGCAACGGCTTGCGCTGGGCAGGTGGACAGGAGGCAGCTCCAGGAAGCGTGACAGTTTCTTTAGAGAAGCGTGACGACAGGCTTCGCTGCTCTATCGAAGCGTCGAGTGAGAAGACGATTCGCAGTGTAAAGCTGCTGCTGAAAGATCTGCCGACAGGCTCGATCGTCAATTTGAGGGAAAATGACAAACTTGCCATTCCTGAGCACGGATTGATCCTGTCATATCCCGAAGGGTGGCGCGGTCTCTACACACCGATGGTTATTTTGCAGACGGGAGAGGAGCAGTATCTCTATCTGCGTTCGCTGGATACACGCGTACGCTCCAAGAAATTTGTATTTTTCCAACGTGAGCAGCATCTGGACGTAGAGCTTATTTTTGAAGATCTGGCAACTGAGATGGGACAGAGTGTCTCTATTCCCTCATGGGAGATTGGCACCTGCGTCGCACCTGAGGAGATTACGCGGGAGCAGTCGGCACTTGTGGAGCGCGCGTATGATCTGCTCCCCTGGGAAGAGCGTCCTGATGTGCCTGCCTGGGCGAAAGAGATCTCACTGGTGGCTGCAATCCATTGTCAGCACTGGTCTGGCTATATTTTCAATGACTACGAGCGTGTGCTCAAGACGATGCGCTGGCTTGGGGAGCGTATTGATCCACGACGGGTGCTGGTGTATCTACCGGGCTGGGAGGGCCGCTACTACTGGCAATATGGCGACTACCGTCCTGATGCGCGCATGGGTGGTGAATCTGGCTTTCATGCGCTTATGCGTGGTGCCAAAGAGCTAGGTATGCCGGTCATGCCCATGTTTGGGATCAACGTTGTCAACGTTGCTACCGAGAACTATGAGCGCTGGGGGGCAACGGCGACCTTTACAACTGCTGGCGGCCATCCTGCTTCCGGCTCGGTTGATTGGGATGGCTCGCGACACTACGATCATGGCTGGGGCAGGTTGCTTAATCCCGCTGCACCAACCTGGCAGAAGCGGCTGGTCGAGCAGATTCGCTTGCTGATCGAGCAATATGAGTTTGAGGGAGTCTTTCTGGATATCTCGGCTGCATGGTGGAACGATCCGCATCATCCTGTATACGAGGGGACCAGGGACTTGATTGAGCAGATTCGCGCGCAGCATCCTAAGGTGCTGGTCGCTGGCGAGGGGTGGTATGATGCGATGGGCAGTGTGACTCCCTTCATGCAGTCCGGCCATACTGGTGGTATGATGCACTGGCACGATCAGCCCTACCCCGACTTCTTCTCCCGCTATAATCGCATGTTCGCGCATCTCTGTCTTGGAGATCCAGGGGGCGGCAGTACAGGTGTGCACGAACTCGGCTACAATCCCATCACGCGCGTGCCCGTCCGCCAGGGCAGTATTCCAACCATCACATTTGTTGAGGATACTCTGGAGCGTGCCCCTGAGCAGGTGCAGGCAATTCTCAAAGACGCTGAGGAGTATGCTGAAAAGTATATTGTAGGGTCCCGTTCCTCTGCTGTAGGAGTTGAGCAAAACTAAGCGCTAGACAGGCCGGGAGAAAACATTATGCCGAACTGTCTAGAGCGCAACCGCAGGTATGCTTGCGCTCTAGACAGTTCACTTAGCGTGAATTGTATTGACGCTTGCGTTCCAGGTGGCCTTGATAGGGAATGTGGAGGAAGAGCGTGGTCAGCCTGTAGATGGCGCATGGGCTGTAGTGCGACGCTCTATCAGTGTCGCCTGTAAGCGAATAAGTTCCGGTTCTGCATCAGGGTGCTCAAGCAAGTGTCCAAGCCGCATAACGCCCAGCTCTCCCATCTGACGCATCGGCTGTTGCACTGTGCTGAGCTGAAGCAATTCTGAAACCTCAATCCCATCATAGCCAATAACGGACAATTGTTCGGGAACGGCAAGTTCCAATGAGCGCGCCGCCTCCAGAACGCCCAACGCCTGCACATCTGATGCCGCAAAGATCGCGCTTGGTCGTTGCTTCTCCTGTAGCAGCCTGAGCGCCGCCGCCCTCCCGCCATGACGTGACCATTCCGTCTCCAGCACCAGATCTGGCTCAAAGAGCAGCCCCGCCTCGCCAAGCGCTCGATGGACACCGATCAAGCGATCATTGGCCTGGTTGAACTTAAAATTGCCCTCGATAATACCATTGATGAAGCCGATGCGTCTGTGGCCGTGTTGCAGCAGGCAGCACATTGCCTGGTACGCTCCATTAATATTGTCCACAACAAATGACGAAAGGAGAGGACTGTATGCATCAACGAGCACCACAGGCAGTTGAGCCTCTCTAAAGCGCGCAGCCGTTGCCTCATCGGGCGAAAGCGAAATGAGTAACATGCCATCAACCTTGCGCTGCATCGGCACTTCAGAGAAGTAGTGATCGCGCTGCCTGTTTGTTTCGACGTTGTATAGCACCAGCTCCTTGCCCAGACGTGCAAGCGCTGCCTCAACTCCAGAAAGAACCTCGATAAAAAAGGGGCGCGTAAAGAACGGAACAATCACACCAACAGTATCGGTACGCTTCGAGATCATACTCCGTGCAATCGGATTCGGCTTATAGTTCAAGTGCTCAATAGCTTGCAAAACCCTGCTGCGCGTCGCGGTTTTCACATTGGGATTATTGTTGAGTACACGTGAAACGGTTCCAATACCGACACCTGCAATTCGTGCAACATCATGAATCGTTGCTGACATGTTGTTCGCTTTCTTCAGACAGAGGGGAAGTGCTTTGACTGGAAAGGCTGCCAATTCTGTATAAGAGCGTACCATACTCTCAGGAGTATGTAAAGGTTCAGGCTTATTTTAGTCAGAATAGTCTATTTGAACTGCGAGAGATAAGCGCGAATAAGAAAAGCAGAAGAGATATAAAACCATTTACAAATGTGCATTTCTATGGTGTTGTTTTCTGTTATGGAAATGCTTCTATAAATACTGTTTTAACGCACGTTTACAAATTCTTCCGGTCACCCATCCGCAATTCATTCCCCGTGAAATAGGGACCCGATTCTATCGCGTCCGCTGCGATTCATCGCCTGTTCATTGCCATCGATATGCATCTTGTGACCTTCTAGCGATATCAGCGATAATTTCTAAAAATACATAAATTACCATAAAATGACTCTAAAGCATCCAAATCACTCATAAGACACATTGTACTAATTTTCAGTACAATGGCAAGCGCAAGGGAGATCGATATTGTAGTTTCTATTTATTACGGTGAATAAAGGAGAAGCACCAAAGGAAACGAACAGAAATCCTTCCTTTGGTGCTGACTTTCGACATGGAAAAATTCTACAGGTCTTTAGGGTTAAGCTTACTTTAGCACTCGCTATGTCCGCAGCTATAGCACTTGCGACAGCCTTCCTCGTAGACCATGGTGTTGCAGCCGCATTCGGGGCACAGATTGCCCGTGAGCTGGGTTGTCTCCAGGTTGAGGTGCTGTGAGCCGTCGAGGTGCTGGGCAACGCTTGATGGTGCGCTGGCTTCGTTTGGTGTCGTTGTAGCGCTCTCGCGTTGTGCTGTGAGCAGCGATTCCATGTGAATCTCCAGCGCACGTGCGACGGCATCGGGCAGTGAACGCACCTGTTGGACACCGAAGCCAACGGAGCGGCTACCGCCAATACCACGGAGCTGCTTGGCAATCTCCTGCGCACGATCCACTGGCGAGAGTGGGCTGAGCACTTGCAGGTTGAGCGAGATCAGCCGACCAAGTGCTTCGGAGAGAGCGGCAATATCACTGCCAGCCTTACCGACGTTGACAAAGACCTCGAATGGTCCCTGCTCGTCGCTATTGATCGTGACGTTGATCTTCCCCTCAGGAGCGCGCACCTGGCGGGTGTAGCCCTGCATCACTGCTGGACGCTGCTTGATTCCATGCTCAATCGACTCGCTTGGTATCATTGCAGATCCCGTTGAGTGCGATGCCGTTGCTCCGTTGGAGGCAGGAGAGACAAAGGCAGCCTGAGTCGTTGACGCGGCCCCTTGTGGAGCAGCCTGGCTCTGTTGAACCTGCTGACCCTGTTCGGCTGGTTTGGCCTCAGCAGACTTTTTCTTCTCATCCTCTACACGTGTCAGGACAGCATCGCGTGAACCGTCGCGATAGTAGGTGACGCCCTTACAGCCCATCTCGTAGGCCAGACGGTAGAGCTTCTGCACCTGATCGACGGTATGCTCGTTGGGCGCATTGACCGTATTGTGGTTCACAATTCCATTGCCGACAAAGGCGGTGGTTGACGGAACCGAAAGATCATAGACGGGTTGTTCACCACTGTTCTCAACAGCAATCACGGGGCGAAAATGCAGAGACTCTTGCCAGATTTCCTGTAGAGAAGGTGCTAGCTGCACTTCAGGGTCGTTCGCTAATTGACGTAAACCAAACCATGAAAGCATTTTCTCCCTGCCATCTTGCTTCAGCGCTTGAGAGTAACTATGATGACGATAACGTACAGTACGAGATGCCTCAGCGAAAACAGACTTTTGCGCCTCTATTGGTATAATGTCTGATTTATTGTTCTGAAATTCCCGTTGTAAGAGCTTCAGTGCACGTTCTCGCTTATGCGTCTCGTCAAAAGTGAGGAGGTGCAGGATTCGCTGAGCCTCCTGCTCATGTGCATTAAGCTCATAGTAATCACGGTTGTATTGTGCATTGTGCTTGACCGTAATCCAAGTTTGCACACCAAAGTTATCAAACACAATCTGAAGCTGCTGGATAAGTTTCTGTGACGCAAGACAAATCGCCACTTTCGTATCTGTAATAAACCCATCCAGATATAACCCAGAAAGAAAGGCTACCATACTCTCCCTACTCGATTGCAAGATCGACCAGGGAATAGTCTTCTGCGCAGCTTTTCCCTCACAGCCAAGGAAGCGCAGCAATTCACAGAGAGATTTACTATTGATCTGCAAGGTAAGTGCATTATTCTTTCCTTGCGGGGTAATATTCCCATCCAAACCAAAAAGAAGCCTGCTGTCCTCTCTCAGCCGCTCTAACACACTCTCATCATTATTCGTAATGCGAACGGTATAGTGGACGATACACCCTTCTGCCATATAGGACCCTATGAAATGCGCCAATACCGGGTTCATGAAGGCAGGTATGGAAATGGTCTTCTGATACCCACTGCGTACTGTGGACTGTCGGAACCCGTGTAGGGGTACGTCGATACCGAACAGTTGTGCTCCGATCTTGAGTGCCACATAATCACCTGGGACAAGTTCATCAAGGCGTTTCCACAGTAGACCCTCTGAAGTTCCCACGTAGAGCTGATGATTAGGTGTACCGGTGATCTCATGCCCATCTGCCAGCTTCACCCTTTGTGTTGGTTTTATACCACCGAAGTAGAAATGTGAGGTAAGTTGAGTTCCCTTCAAACTTGCCACATGTAGGGCAAGTGAACGAAATGTGTCAGGCTGTTCTCCAACATACAGATCAACAATAGGCAGCAGACCACGCTCACTACTCACCAAAGTATCCCCTACAACACACTTGCTGATGCTGGAGTCGGTGTAGCGCTGCACCATCGCCTGCACGCGCACGTGCTCTTCGGGCGAGAGATCCTTCGATGAGACAAAGTAGCCCGGTGTCTCCTCATCGGTGTGCTCGTCGCGCCACTCCTGCAGCAGGGGATGGTACATGATGTGCTCACCCGTGCGGTCGCGGCGAATCATCGCGAAGTCATAGACCGGCTCGATTCCCGAACTAACGCCCGAGAGCAGGCTGGTCGTGCCAGTGGGAGCCTGCGTCAGCAGAACAGCGTTGCGAATGCCCTGCTTGCGAATCTTGTCCTGAAGCGCGCGTGGCAGCCGTTTGATGAACTTGCCCTGCATATACTTCTCGCGCTCAAACTGCGGGAAGACCCCTTTCTCGACAGCGATATCCGCCGAGGCTTCGTACGAGGCATCACGAATCGTGCTGTAGATGCGCTCGATAATTGGTAGAGACTCCTCGCTTCCATACGCAACGCCCATCTTGATCAGCGCATCGGCGAGTCCCATCGTGCCCAATCCCGTGCGCCGCGTGCTAAGCTGCGCCTCGCGGTTTTCGGGGATGAAGTACTCGTTGGCATCGACCACATTGTCGAGGAAGCGCATCGCCGTCTTGCTGATCGTCGCCAATCGCTCCCAATCCATCGCCCGATTTTCCACAAATGCCGAGAGGTTAATGGCTCCGAGGTTGCAAACTCCCCAACTCGGAAGACCTTGTTCACCGCAATCGAGCGAGCAGTACCCGTTAGTAATCCAGGTGAGTGTTTCGGGTTCGTAGAGGTCATACACCTCTTCTTCGCTTTTTGTATCTTCAATCGTGACAACCGATGCCATCCAGGTACCGCCGATGTAGTGCCAGTTCTCGGCGATATCTTTCAAGCGGGCGGCTTTGTCTGGGTGGCTGAGGCCAATCTCTGCGTAGAAGCGGGCAATCCCTTCGTTGATGATGAGCAGATCGTACTTCTCGCCTGTGCCGTACATCGAGCGACCATCATATTCCAGATCCTCAGCGCGGCTTGCGCGGTAGATGCGCCCATGAATGCCAAACTGCAGCAGGATCAAGCGCACCTGTTGCGCCAACTCGTACGACGAGGTGTGGAAGCGCAGCATCGGATTGTCCTGTTTCATCAGCACACTGCCATCTGTCGAGAAGAGGCCGTCAAGAATGCCAGCCAGGAACTCTTTTTCCATGCTCAAGAAAGCAGTTGGAATGACCTTTTGTGGCCCCTTTACGTTGGGTGTCATGCCAACACGCACGAGTAGCGATGCTAACTTATAGCATTCTAATCGTATAGATGCATGCTTGACGGCAACGCCACCATAACCAACAAAGTCTTTTTCGGCAAGTGTACGATGGGTGTGAATGTTCATGTCCGTCATCAAACCAGTAAATGTATCGTACCAGCTATCTTCATGCGTGCCAAAGGCCACTTTGCATTGGTAGGAATGGCTATTGCCATTGGTTACTTCACGCAACGTACCATCCCCAAGAACTGCGCCGACGCAGAGGCCGAGCTTGCGGTCGTAAAAATTGGCAAAGCCTAGCTCACGTTTGGCAATATACTCTGTTGCCTCCTTTGGAAGATTCTGGCGCGGTCCGAAGGTTTCGTTGGGTACAACCAGAACTTTATCGCCCTCGGTCAGCTCGGAGATGGGTACCCATTGATATTTCTTGTCGCGCACAACCTTCAGTTTGTGGTCGGCAGTGCCTTTCAGATAGCCACCGTCAGAGAAATTGACACGGTAGATGCGTTGCAGGCCGTTGTTATAGAGCTTTTCGATAGGTTTCAGTCCGGCTGGAGTGCGAACTTTCATGCCCAGTTGCAGATCTCGTGCATACGTGTAACCGTGCTCCGTTGAAACAAGCGTATCGCCTGTCACACACGGATTCACACATCTAATGTTTTCGTAGTACCATGTATTCGACTCCTTATTGTATCGATCCATAAATACAACACCAGGTTCAGCCGATTCCCAGGCTGAGGTACAGATCAGGTCCCACAGGTGGCGTGCGCGGATGGTCTTCTTCACCTCGTCCTGCCAGATCAGGTTCCAGTCGGCATCATCCTTTACCGCCTGCATAAAGGCGTCGGAGATGCAGACGGAGAGGTTGGCATGCTCGATTTTTCCCGCCGTCTTTTTAACGGTGATGAACTCTTCTACATCTGGATGTGTGTCATCCAGCATGAGCATTAGCGCGCCACGACGTGAATTGGAGGTGTAGAAACCATTGCTGGAAAGCATATGAACATCCTCAACCTCGAAGTCATACACCTCTGATGGACCTACAAGCTGGATTGAGACGATCACATCTGTAAGGACTGTGGGTTGCGTAGCCACTCGCTCAAGGACTGCTACACTTCCACTTTGGGAAACTTGCTTGCTCTCTTCCACCAGGAGTAGTACCTCATCACCCTCTAACAGTTCGCGCAGGGGAACGGTCACAATCTCGCCACCACGCATAACGCCCATTTTATGATCAAGCGTAATACGTACACTATTCCCTCGACCACTTGTCACCTCGTAGAGATCTTTGATGCCATTGCGGAAGACGTAGGTGAATGGTCGAAAGCCCTTGTGGGTTTGTGCCTGGATAGCCTCGCCTTTATCGAGACGATCTGCTAATTCTTGCGCTGGAATGAGTCCTTTGTCTGTGGCGATGCGCTCGTTTGGACCAAAACAGCCACCTTGTTGTATTACATCTCCTGTCGCTACTGAATACAATTGCGCCCAGGAACACGGACCAGAGGCGGTGCCGTTGACGGTTTTGATGTAGGAGCCGCGTGGACGTAGCGTCGAGAGGTTGATGCCAACACCACCACCACGAGCCATTATTTCGGTCATTATCTTCAGGTTGTCGAGGATACCCTGCCGACTGTCTTCGGGGCTTGGTATAACGAAGCAGTTTGAGACAACGACACCGGCGGAAATGAATGAGTGGTCTTCCTCGACTTCAATGTCCAGTACCGTGCCAGAGTAATCTTCAACAGCAATTTCATCAACTCGTACCCATTTAAGGTCGTTGTATTCAAAGTAGTACTTCAAGTCGATGTTATGCTCAGGCGCTTGAACCCCAAAGAACTGCTGAAAGAGAGGAGCACACTCATTTGCAGTAGCCTGAATACGATAAGCTGGTGTGCGACTGAGGCGATGCGTATTTTCTCGAATCGAGAACAGATATCCCATTCTCAGGAGAAGTTGATGAATTTGGACAACAAGTGTTCGATTGGCTAGTACAATTCCAAGTTTGTTATCAGATACATAGCCATCAGCACTAAACAGTCCTCGTAGCAATTCTAGTGAAAGCTCATCAGGTAGATGCATCAGTTGATCAGGAATTTGCTTACTATGACTGTAACACCCAAGAAATGCCTTGAAGAACTCTCCAAGAGGCATGGAGTTTACCCACAGATCATACCAACGTTCTGTACTGCTCAGCTTAATAGAGGCTTCGATACCAAACTTGGCTTCGACAATGCGTGCAATTTCTTCTGCTTCTTGTTGCTCTTCTAGAGAGAAAACGAGCTTGATTCCAGATGGAATATTGGTGCCTGTACGATGTGTGATACAACCGTCGCCAAGCCAACGTCCGAATAGATAACACAATTCACTATCTAGTGTAAGCTCATTTTGAACTTTATAATGTGTTCCCCAATCCGACACATAGCCATGCTCACCACGCGTCGTAGCTTTAAAGAGCTTGCCGTCCTGTGTTTCATAACCTGAAGTATAATCATGGAGATGGATAGCTTCGGTGTAAGCTTCTTCATCGTTATGTGCAATAGCAACATAATCACCAGGCTTAATTTCTTTAGCAGGAATCCACTCTGGTTCTTGCTTTAATCGAAGTCCATCGCGTGACCTATGTTTGTTCACCCACTCTGAACGGACGAGGTATACTTTATGATCACCTGTCACGCGCAAATCATCATAGCCTATTTTCTTCGGGCGGATGATGTAGAGTGTTTCCTCGGTCTCGCGCTCAAATTTGTGGAGGACTGGACGGAGGCGATTGCGGTGTGTGACGACGAGGTCGCCAATTGAGAGCTGAGAGATGGGTTGATAGCCGCTTGCTGTGAGTACTTCCTGATCAGGAGGCATGCAGTTATAGTATGTAACCTGGTGGCCGGTGCCAGCACCTGCGAGGATGCGCCCGCCGGGGACGAATTGGAAGTTCGTGAGGGCTTCGTAGAACTTCTTCTCCCACTCCTCGCGCTTCTCTTCGCTCTGTTCGACGGAGGCAATGCCGCGTGCGACACGCGCCCAGAGCTGTTCGGGATAGAACTCCAGGGGACTACCACTGGCATCCTTGAGGGAGTACCGGTCCATAAAGACTTTTTGACGTATACCCTCCAATTGTGTCATATTTGATGTAGCTGCATTGACCGCCTCTGTGTCAGGTCGGTTTTCTTGCCCTAACATGTCTGATAAGCTCCTTTTTTCATTGACGAAATAAGAAATACATGTGTGCCTGCTTCTTCTCCTGGCACCATTCATGGAAGCAAGGGCTGGACCAGGAAGTGATCACAGAGCACGGAACGTTGCTGGTTGATGCGTCTTCGGCAGCATATACACATTCGACCGTGAACATTTGTTTGCCTTCCGCAATCCAGTATACTCGTAAAAAACGCCAAAAACAACCCCTATAGCACAACATGTTGGGGCAAAATCCTTTTTGGTCACAAGATGTTGATGAAGGGGAAATCTATGATACAATAGGGGTTATCTGTAAAGCGAGACACGTGCTGTGCCGTTATGCCGGCAAGAAGAAGGTTTGAGGATTGATATTCAGGAGGATGTATGCGTGCTGAAATACTTTCGTGTGGCACTGAACTGCTCTTAGGCCATATTACCGATACGAATGCCACCTACCTGGCTCAGAGTCTGGCGGCGATGGGGATTGATCTGTATTTTGTGTCGCAGGTTGGCGATAACCGTGGGCGTATCGTGGAGACGCTGCAACGAGCCTGGCAGCGTTCAGATCTGATTATTATGACAGGAGGGCTAGGCCCGACTGAAGACGACCTGGCACGTGAGTCGATCAGTGATCTGCTGGGCGAGAAGATGGAGGTTGACCCGGAGTTAGAGGCGAATTTGCGTGCTCGCTTTGGCACCTTGAAGGTAGCAATGCCAGAGCGCAACCTCAAGCAGGCCACCTTGATCCCTTCAGCGCAGAGTCTTCCCAATCCTGAGGGAACGGCTCCCGGCTGGTTTGTGGAGAAAGACGGACGGATCATCGTCGCCATGCCGGGCGTGCCGCGTGAGATGTATCGCATGTGGGAGCAAGAGGTTGTGACGCGCCTGGCGAAGGATACCGGCGGTCTGATCTTCACACGTCTGCTGCGCGTCTATGGGCTGGGCGAATCAACGATAGAGGAGATGCTGGGAGAGCTGATTCACAACACTAATCCGACGCTTGCAACCTACGCCAAGTCCGATGCCGTTGATGTGCGTATCACTGCCAAGGCCGAAACGACCGAGAAGGCGCTGGAACTGGTGGCAGAGATGGAGGAGCGCGCGCGTACAGTGCTGGGGCATCACGTCTTCGGCATCGAAGGTGATACGCTTGCCAGTGTGATTGGCAAAGGGTTACAGGAGCGCGAACAGACGCTCAGCGTAATGGAATCGCTCACCGGTGGTCTGCTAGCAAGCACGATCACAGATTTCCAGAGCAGTTCCAAGCACTTTATTGGTGGGATTGTTACGTACAGTACACCTCTTAAAGCTCAGATGGGTGTTCCGCAGGAGACACTGGATACGCATGGAGCGGTCAGTGAGCAAACGGCGCGAGCGATGGCGCATGCTGTACGTGAGCGTCTACACACAGATTTTGGCATCGGTATAACTGGTGTAGCGGGTCCCGGCAAGCAGGAAGACAAGCCGGTTGGTACAGTCTTTATTGCCGTAGAGGGTCCTGATGGGGTGGTTGCTGGTATGGGACCGGGCTGGCGCGGCAATCGGACTGATAACAAGCGGCACGCAGTGTTATTTGCCCTGAATATGTTGCGCTACTACCTGGAAGGCATTGCTAAACCAGAGTAGGGCGGCTGCGCGTATAAGTGGTGATGGCAAAAAGGCAGCAGGGAGATTGTATTTTATTCTGTATACATACAAAATGTACAGAATATTTTCAGGAGCATTTGGAGGGAAAAGAGTATGGAGTATCGTCATCTGGGGCGTGCGGGTGTTCGTGTGAGCGCTATTGCGCTTGGAAGCTGGCTCACCTATGGACACGCGGTTGAGCAGCAGGCCGCAATCGACTGTATCCACCGAGCATACGAGCAGGGGGTAAACTTCTTCGACACCTCGAACAACTACAATAACGGCGAGGCCGAGAAAGTCGTTGGGCAGGGTTTGAAGGACTATTCTCGCTCATCCTATGTCCTGGCAACGAAAGTATTTTTCCCGATCGGGGAGGGTCCAAATGATCGTGGCCTCTCGCGCAAGCATATCATGGAACAGTGTCATGCGAGCTTGAAACGGTTAGGTGTAGACTATCTGGACCTCTATCAATGCCATCGCTACGACGCTGAGACGCCACTTGACGAGACGCTGCGTGCGCTGGACGATCTCGTCACGCAGGGCAAGGTGCTCTACGTCGGTACCTCTGAGTGGAGTGCAGTGCAGATCGCAGATGCGGTCAATACAGCGAGCAGGCTCAATCTGGACCAGATCGTCTCGAACCAACCCGTGTACAATATGATGTATCGACGTATCGAGCGAGAGGTTGTGCCACTATGTGAGCGCGAAGGGATCGGGCAGATCGTCTTCTCTCCGCTGGCGCAGGGTGTGCTCACTGGAAAGTACAAGCCGGGTCAGCAACCTGGTGCGGGAACGCGTGCGGCTAATGAGCAGGTAAACATGTTTATGAAGCATCTCCTGAATGATCGAACGTTGTCGGCTGTACAGGAGTTGCAGAAGCTTGCCGATGAAGGTGGCTACAAGTTAAGCCAGCTAGCACTTGCCTGGGTGTTGCAGCAGAGAAACATCACCTCGGCCATCATCGGAGCCTCGCGTCCAGAGCAAGTTGATGAGAACTTGCAGGCCACCAACATTCGTCTCAGTGAGAACGATCTGAAGCGCATTGATAGCATTCTGGAAGGCGTGATCGGTTACTAGTATTGTAGTTTGTGGACCGGATAGGAAAAGCGTACTGCTCTTTTCCTATCCGGTCACAGAGAGACGCGCTGGTCATAGAAAGACGCGGCGGTTATAGAAAGGCATACAGGTCATAGAGAGACCTGCCAGTCAGGGAGAGATGTACAGGTCACAAAGAGACGCGCCGGTTATAGAGAGGCGTACTGGTTATAAAATGACGAGCCGGTCACGGAGAGACGTGCTGGTCACAGAGAGACGGAAGGGAACAGAGGGAAGTATTCTCCGGGGTATATTTAAAGAGAAATGGTGAAGCGTATCAGGAATAAAACTTAGTGTTCTGCATGTTTTCTATTGTGTATGGTATACTTTAGAAATAACACTGTTTTTCTGTTGGAAGCGAGGCTTTTGGTATGCCTGAAAATTCCTCTGAGTCCTTTGGGTATCGTGAATATACAGGGGTGAACAATACGCTTGCGTCTGTACAAACGAGTTCGGCCGATTATGCCTCACCCGAATTTTATGCGGCGAGAGAACAAACGGTTGCCTCGCCTGTACAGTCCTTTGAGCCTGCAAGTGTTTCTCAAGTACAGTCGCACTATGATGATGGAAATGTAGTACAGCGTTATGACTCCGGTTCTGCTCTGATGCAGGAGTACCGAGGGCCGCAAGATATAGAACAGGCGAACGAAGCTGCAAACGCACAGGTAGATACAGCGAATGCAACAGAGACGAAGAGTACGCGTCGAGGAATCGCAGGTCTTGGGAGTATCGGAGTTGCTGTTGGAGGCTGGCTCCTCAAACTGAAGGGTCTTGCCTTTCTGTTGAAGTTTGGTGTCGCAGGATTTTCCGCGCTGATCTCGGTAGCGTTCTACTCGCTGATTTTTGGCTGGGCATTTGCCGTCGGGTTTGTTGCGTTGATCTTTATTCATGAGATGGGCCATGTTGTGGCGATGAGGGTCAAGAATATTCCTATCGGAGGCATGCTTTTTGTGCCGTTTGTCGGTGCAGCCGTGGCGTGGAAGGGCCGCCCGCATAGTGCGCGGGACGAGGCGGAAGTTGGTATTGCTGGTCCGATAGCGGGAGCGCTAGCCTCTACGGTGTGCCTGATTATTGCTGAAGCACTCAAGTCACACAACACCTTGTGGGCACCGCTTGCCTACATTGGCTTCTTCCTCAACTTGCTGAACCTCGTGCCGGTGCGTCCGCTGGATGGCGGTAGCGTGGTCGCAGCGATAGATCGCCGTATCTGGATCGTAGGGTTTCTGGGCTTGCTAGCCTTGCAGATCTGGTCCTGGATGAATGGCAACCCATCGTTCTGGCTCTTGTTGATTGTTATTATGGCAGCATCACAGTTGTGGTCACGTGGCGTTTCTGGCAAGAACGCATATTATGACGTGCCATTGCGCACACGTATTATCCTGACTGTGCTGTACTTTGGCCTGTTAGCAGTTCTCTTTATGGGCATGTCTGTTGCACATGGCTTGATGCCAATCGCTTCGCTGCAATGATAGTTGTATAGGTCATCCCCACGTTTCGATAGCGTTGGCGAACGTGAGAGTATCCCGACGCTATCGGCGCAAGAGAATCTGCCGCCGCTCCCCTGGATGATGAATCGGGTGTACAGGGTGAGCGCAGAGGCCTTTCAGGGAGAGGGTTTTTGGAATGCCTCGCGTAGAGGAGGGCCTAGTGCTCTTTGCGCCCTCCCCTTTTTTCTACTTTTGTGGAGTGCCTGTACGCACTTCCACGCCAACGATCCGTTCCAGGACTTTCAGGAGAGAGGTATAGTCGTCGCGTCCATGACCCTGGGCGCGAGCTATTTCGTAGAGCTGGCGCGCCTGGGCGGTCATTGAGAGGGGGACCTGGTTTTCGGAGGCCAGATCGAGCGCCAGACCAAGGTCTTTGTGGAGTAGATCGGTCATAAAGCCAGGCTGGAAGCTGCCGTTAAAGGCGCGAAGTGGAAACTGGTTCGCGAGTTGCCAGTTTGCGCCAGTACTCATGCCGATGATTTTTGCCATCGTTGCCACATCCGCTCCGGCTTTGACGCCCAGTAGCAGTGCCTCTGCAGTGGCGGCGGCAATGGTGCCAACAAGCATATTGTTGATCAGTTTGATGATTTCACCAGAGCCGGAGGGTCCAACGTAGAGAATCTTTTCGGGTGTGCCCAGAGCTTCCAGGAGTGGGCGTGCCTGCTCGAAAGCTTCTTGCTCGCCACCGACCATAATCGTCAGCGTCCCCTGTTCTGCTCCCTGCGATCCTCCGCTCACAGGAGCATCCAGAAAGTATACGTTTTGTTTTGCCGCTTGCTCTGCCAGCTTGCGACTAACGGCTGGACTAATAGTGCTCATGTCGATGAGCAGCGAGCCGGCGCGTGCACCTGCCAGAAGCCCTTGCGGACCCGTGACCACCTCGATCACTTGAGGTGAGTTGGGGAGCATCGTGATCACCACTTCCACGCGCTCGGCTAGCTCGCGTGGCGATGGCGCGAGTTGCGCCCCAGCTTCGAGCACCTCCTGCACCGCAGGTTTCTCTGGAGAACGTGCGTAGACCGTTACTGTGTGTCCTGCTTTGAGCAGGTTGAGTGTCATAGGCCGACCCATGACGCCGATGCCGACAAATCCTACTTGCATAGATTCTATCCTTGTTTTTATACATATGCTCTTATGCTACTGTTGTCTTGCAGAGCCGTTGCTCAAATTTTTTCAGATGTTTGGCAACGGCAAGATTATAACGGATGATGTTGTAGTGACACATCATTGGCTGCTGATGTATTCCTGGGCAGGTGATGACAACTTGCTGTTGCAACAGAGAAAGAAGATGCTGCGCTTCTATACGCGGAGAAATCTTCTTTGCTAGAGGAGTCCAACTCCAAATGATCTGCCGCGCATCGCTAATTTCGATGGGTATGCGTATATCATGAAGTGCCTCGTAATGAAGATGAACGGTGGGTACAATCTGGATCATTTTTGCATGCAGGTAATTCAAGAGTACCGCCTGTTGCTTCTTCTGAAGCGTATGCAAGTGCTTCAGCGGCTTGACAAGAAGAACGAGCCAGCTTTGAGGAAGACTTACACTGGATAAGAAGATGATGATCGTAAGAATGCGTATCTCGCTATTGGTGTATTTCAACAGGGAATGTAATCCTGGACCCCGGAACATTGTCAGAAGAAAATCCAGTTCAGCGAGGAGGTTGCTGAATGTACTTAAGAATAAGCTCATAAACGCAAGTGTGTAACGAATAAAGTGGGTTGGTTCTGTGCCCCAGCGAAGCCTTTTCCAGTACAGAGGTGCGATAAGCAGACCGAGGTAGATCTGTACGCCATAATAGAATATATAAAAAAGAGAATATTTCCAGTGTGGAATAAAGGGTTCATTGCTAATAACTGCTTGCAAATAATCATGATTGAAGTAGCCGAGAATCGCTGTAATGACAACCAGGATAGTTGTAATGTAGAAGAGTGGTTGCGCAACAATTGAGAAAGTTAGTTTGTCATTGAGCAATTGATCTGAGAAGAAGTAAATAAACATCAGGCAATAATGCATACAACATAATTCTAGTAGATACAATTGCCATGGGCTAGAAGGTATTGCAAGGCCAATATTTACAAGCATTCCAAGACATAGAGAGATCCCTACATTGACGAATATTGAGCATGCAATGTGCGCACGGTATCGGTAGATACGCTCCACAGATGATATCAGTGAATAAGTACACGACAGTAGTATAAAAAAGGCTACAGGATGTATGTAATGAGCCAAGATTCTGTTCATAGCTTCCTCAAGTAAATATATTGCATCTTATTGTACGTTTCAGTATATCTGGATTATACAAGTATCACCATAATTACTCATTCCATCTCAACAACGATGGCTCCGCCCTGCACCACGGTTCCTTCTGAGTAGAGAACACGCTGTACTTTCCCTTCATATGGAGCGGTGATGGCATGTTCCATCTTCATCGCGCTCAGGATAACAAGGGGCTGATGTGCTGTGACGCTCTCTCCAGCCTGGACCTGGACTTTGACAAGTGTGCCTGCCATTGGTGCCCGCAGGCTCTTCTGTGTCGGGCTGCTGTCGCCCTCATGTGCTGTTGCTGTCACGTCTGGAGCTTGTTGTCGCTGTAGACGGTAGAGCTGTCCCCTATAGAATACTTGGATCTCATGCGGCTGCTGCCATATATAGAAGCGAATTTGTTGTATATTGTGCAGCAGGATGAGCTGTGTATCTGGTCCAATGGCATAACTCACGTCTTCTCCAGGCTGATCGTTCACCTGAATCTGCCAGGTGAGAGGCTCAGTAAGCGAGGGACGTAGCGCCAGCTTATAGTCCTGCCCCTGGTAGCGATAGGTAGTTACGTATTGCTCTCCTAGCATGCGCCAGGGACCCAGAGATTGCCAGGGATTATGTGCCGCTTGCTCGGATGAAGCCTCTTTAGCAACAGGTGTAAGGGCTGCAAGTGCTGCGGCATAGAGAACGGCCATGGGAAGGTCTATCTGACTTCCTGTGAGCGGATATTCGTCCAGGAAGGTGATAGAGGTCTGTCCATCGCGAAAGGCTGGATGTTGAGTGATAGCGTGCAGCAGAGGGAGGTTGGTAGTAACACCGAACAGCACACACTCCTCCAGCGCGCGTTGCAAGCGTTGCAGGGCAGCAGGTCGGTCTTCTCCGTATACGATGAGCTTGGCAATGAGGGGATCATAATATTGCTGAATCTCGTCACCATTCTCGACGCCGCTATCGAGGCGTATACCAGGTCCGACCGGTGGGACAAAGTTGCTGATAGTGCCGGTGGAGGGAAGAAAGCTGTGTTCGGCATCTTCGGCATAGATGCGTACTTCTATCGCGGACCCGCGCAGGTGTACCTCGTCCTGCTGCAATGTAAGAGGCTCTCCTGCTGCAATGAGCAATTGCTGACGCACCAGGTCCAGGCCGGTGAGCAGTTCCGTGACTGGATGCTCGACCTGCAGGCGCGTGTTCATCTCCAGGAAGTAGAAGCGGCCATCGTCATCGAGCAGGAATTCGAGGGTGCCAGCATTGACGTATTGGGCGGCTTGCGCGATCCGCACGGCTGTCTCGCCCATCGTTGCGCGTAGAGCGGGGGTCAGCGCGACGGAAGGACTCTCCTCTAAAATCTTCTGGTGCCGACGCTGGATTGAGCATTCACGTTCGCCCAGATAGAGTATATGGCCGTATTGATCACCGAGGATCTGAATTTCGACGTGGCGTGGTCGTTGGATCAGGCGCTCCAGGAAGACGGTTGCATCACCAAATGCAGCCCGTGCTTCACGACGTGCGCCACTCAGTTCCTCGCGAAACTCGGCAAGCGCACGCACAACACGCATCCCCTTACCACCACCGCCAGCCGCCGCTTTAATCAGAAGGGGGAAGCCGATGCGTTTGGCTTCGCTCAGCAGCGTCTCTTCATCCTGGCTCTCCCCATCGTAGCCGGGAACGGTAGGGGCACCAACACGCAGTGCCAGGTGTTTCGCAACGATTTTTGATCCCATCAGGCGCATCGCCGAGACAGATGGACCGATGAAGACAACACCTGCTCGGATGCAAGCAGCGGCGAAATCCGCGTTCTCGGCCAGAAACCCGTAGCCGGGATGAATTGCCTCAGCACCACTACGCCGCGCAACGTCGAGAATAGTATCAATGCGCAGATAGCTGTGGGAGGCCGGCGCGGGTCCGATAGCATATGCCTCGTCTGCCTCACGCACATGCCGGGCATAGCGATCTACATCAGAGTAGACCGCAACTGTGCTAATGCCCATCTCGCGGCAGGTTGCCATAATCCGTACCGCGATCTCACCGCGATTAGCGATCAGAACTTTTCTGAACATCGTTTCCTTCTTTCATCTGCCAGGCAGGAGTGCGTTTTTCCAGGAACGCGCTCAATCCTTCCTGTCCCTCTGCGCTCACACGCAGGCGGGCGATAGTTTCTGCCGTCACGTTGCGTGCTTGCTCGTGCCCCATCTGGCCTATCCGGAGTGTGAGCGTTTTGCAGGCACGCAAGGCCTGAGGGGAGCCAGCGAGCAGCTCTTGCAACGTGTTGTGGACAACTGCGTCGAGTCCCTCAGGAGGAACGACAGTATGCACGAGTCCAATCTCATATGCGCGAGTGGCGCTGAAGCGTGTCCCGGTTGTGAAGAGTGCACGGGCATGAGACTGACCGATCTTGCGCAGAACGTAGGGGGAAATAACGGCGGGGGCAATACCCAGCTTCACCTCGCTAAAGGCGAAGCGTGCATTTTCAGCGGCCAGCACAATGTCACTTGCAGCGAGCAGTCCCACTCCTCCACCGATTGCGCTGCCTTGCACGCGTGCAACAACCGGGCAGGGACAGGTCTCGATACTGGAGAGCATGTCAGCGATGCGCAGGGCATCCTGCATATTCTCCACCTCGCTCAAGCGCGCACTCTCTTTCATCATCTGAATATCGGCTCCAGCACTGAAAGAACGCCCTTCCGCTTGCAGCAGCACAGCATGCAGGCGTTTATCCGTATGCAATGAAGTGAAGGCAGCAGTCAACTCCTGGATGAGCTGAGTATTTAACGCATTATGTGTCTCAGGACGACGCAGCGTAATTGTCACGATGCGGCCATGGAAGCTCGAATCAACACTGATAGAGGTATACACCACGGCATGCTCCTTGAAGAGAAGTGAAATCTTATACTCTTATAGCCATTTGCGTTTGCGAAAGTACCAGACCTGGAAGATCGTTATGACCACCATCAGCAGCAGGACGAGCCAGAAGTTCAAGCCGTTATCGTGCTCGACCTGGGGCGAATGAGCGAAATTCTGCCCGAAGATCCCGGTGACAAAGGTAATCGGCAAGAAGATCGTCGAGATCAGAGCAAGCTGTTTCATAATCTCGTTCTGTCGATTAGAAATCGTCGTCAGGTAGACATCCAGGAGACCGCTGAGCAGATCGCGATACGAGTCGAGAACTTCAAACGTGCGTACAAGGTGGTCGTGCACATCCGCGAAATACGGCTCAGTTTCGGTGGGAATGTAATCACCCGTACGAGTGATCAGCGAATTGGAGACCTCAACCTGGGGACTGATGACGCGACGCATCTTTGCCATAGCACGTTTGGCACTGAAAAGAGAGATCTGTACCTCGCTATTCGCCTTCTCAACCGTTGCATCCTCCAGATCATCGATAAAATCATCCAGCTCATCAAGAATAGGAAAGTAGCTATCGACCAGGGTATCAAGAACGGCGTGCAGTACCATTGGTAGGCCATGATTCATGATATTGTCTTCGGAGGGGTCTCTGCGTGTACTCTCTAAGAGTTCATCGAGCCAGGGCATATCCTGGCGATGGATGGTGATCAGGAAGTTGCGGTCGAAGACAACATCGAGCTTAGGTGTCTCTGCATCCAGAGTCTCGCGGTTGAACTCCAGGCCATGCATCACGAGGTAGAAGTAACCGTGCTGCGACATCAAGCGAGCACGTTCGCGCTCCTCTGCAATGGTGTCGAGTGTTAAGGGAGAGAGCTTGAACTGGTTACGCAGCAGATCCTCGTATTTGTTGATATGTGTTTCAACCTGGAGGTCGAGCCAGACGACCGCGCCACGTTTATCCTCCAGCGCACTTTCCAGCTTAGCGAGGGAGCAGTCTGCAAAGAGCTTTCCCTCTTGCCATACAATCAGTTGTTGCATACGGCCTCCATCCCGCGTAACCAGTATTGTAGTGTAACATAACCAGACATTGTAGTGTAAAAGCAAGCGGACGCGATATTGTAGTGTAAAAGCAAGCGGACGCGATGAATCGGGTCCCTATAAAGATGCTGAAGAGCGTGAAATTCGTCACGCGGAATATTATACTACATCCTGAAGACGCCGAAAGGATGGTGCGGCATAGGAGCATTGAGGGAGGCAGCGATACCGAGTCCAAGTACGGTACGTGTAGCGCGTGGATCAATGATGCCGTCGTCCCACAGGCGGGCAGTACTATAGTAGGGGTTGCCCTCAGCCTCATATTTATCCAGAATCGGTTGCATGAACTCTTGCTCTTCCTCATCTGTCATGCTTTTGCCACGCGCAGCCAGTCCTTCTTTGCGCACCGTCGCCAGAACTGTTGCTGCTTGCTGGCCTCCCATCACCGAAATGCGCGCATTAGGCCACATCCAGAGCTGATTGGGCGAGTAGGCGCGACCGCACATCCCATAATTGCCAGCGCCAAACGAGCCGCCGATAATCACCGTAAATTTGGGGACGGGGGCATTAGCGACCGCCATCACCATCTTCGCACCATCTTTCGCAATGCCGCCGTTTTCGTATTGTTTGCCAACCATAAAGCCTGTGATATTCTGCAAGAAGATCAAAGGTGTCCTTCTCTGGGCACACAGCTCGATAAAGTGAGTCGCTTTGAGCGCGCTTTCGGAGAAGAGGATGCCATTGTTGGCGAGAATACCGACAGGGTAGCCCATCAGCCAGGCGAAGCCACAGACCAGCGTTGTACCGTAGAGGGCTTTGAACTCGTGAAAATCGCTATCATCGACGAGCCGGGCAATGACCTCGCGCACATCATAGCTCTTGCGGTTGTCCTTTGGCACAATACCCAGCAGCTCATTCGCATCATAGCGTGGTGGTCGTACAGGACGAATGTTCCACGGGACGTACTTCTGACGGTTGAGGTGTGTGACAATGCTGCGGCAGATAGCGAGAGCGTGCTCATCGTTGAGGGCATAGTGGTCTGTCACACCGGAGGTGCGGCTATGGACATCGGCTCCACCTAACTCTTCCGCGCTCACCTCTTCGCCAGTGGCAGCTTTGACGAGCGGGGGGCCACCGAGAAAGATAGTGCCGTTGCCCTTGACAATGATTGTCTCGTCGCTCATCGCGGGAACATATGCGCCCCCGGCTGTGCACGAACCCATCACCACTGCGATCTGCGGAATGCGCTTGCTCGACATACGCGCCTGATTATAGAAGATGCGCCCGAAATGGTCACGGTCGGGAAAGACATCGGCCTGCAGTGGCAGGAATGCGCCACCCGAATCGACGAGATAGATACATGGTAGCTCGTTTTGCTCAGCGATTTCTTGTGCGCGCAGATGTTTCTTGACAGTGAGGGGATAGTAACTTCCGCCTTTAACGGTTGCATCGTTGGCAACGATCATGCATTCGTGCCCTTCGACCAGGCCAATTCCTGTCACGATCCCTGCCGAGGGTGCTTCCTGCTCGTACATATCCCAGGCAGCCAGGGGACTCAATTCGAGGAAGGGAGTGTCGGGGTCACAGAGCCGCGCGATACGTTCGCGAGCCAACAGCTTGTTGCGTTTATGATGGCGAGCGATTGCCTCTGGCCCGCCTCCCTGCTGAACCTGCTGCATACGCTGCTGAAGCTGTGCGAGTGCATCCTGAAAATAACGGGTATTTGTGGAAAACTCGGAACTGTTGCGCTCAATATGTGTCTCGATGATCGCCATGGTTGCTCTCTCATCCTCTTCTCGGCCTTGCGAAGCCTGCTTGCTGCATCTCCCGGCGCGTCGTTGTGCCGTAGTTGCAGGATAGCACTCACAGATCAGCATCGTCAAGCGGGCGGAGGAGGCAATGCGTTCTCATCTCTCGCATGTGGCCGCTGTACTGAAAGCGGCGGTGCGAACGCGTCCGATTGCTGAAAGAGGGCGTTCTCAGTCATAAGGGTGCTTGACAATCCGCAAATCTGCTGGTATGCTGAGGAAAAGAAGAGTGAAGAGACCTGGAACGAGTGGAGTAGAGAGAAACAGCTTGCCAGCGAGTGGAGGTCACCGGGTGCAAGCCTCCTTCAAG
>DAOUDD010000030.1:0-13175 GCA_034431765.1 Ktedonobacteraceae bacterium
AAATCAGGGAGGAGGGCTTGACGATATCTGAGATCGGTCGCGCCGCTCTTCCCGATGGGGGTGTGCTCACAACACCTATCTCTGTAACACAAGATGGAACAGAATGGTTGTATGACTTGTTCAGAGTTGAGTGTCAGGTGCAAAGGTGTGCGCCAACCGTTGAAATGAATGCCAGTTGTCTTGGCGAATTGGGTGCGGTGCCATTAATGGGTGTGATAGGTATTATTAGAGCGTTGATGTAGATATAATGTGATTTACTATGAAAATATTTGAGAATGATAATGGGTTTTGAGAAATATTTATGATATTACGAGAAAGAAACGAGATGCACGTTCATGAAGAAGAAATGATTCGGGCGTTTCTAGCAAAGATGTAGCGCGCGCATCATATCCTCGTGCCTTCTCGCGCTACCCGGCATAATTTGTCAAACCCCATAATTGGGTCTCTGCGAAGGGGTTCAAGCGTGCGTAGAGGGAAAGAGAGAGGAGATTGGAGGATGGGGAACGATGCTCTCTGATCCCATTTGTGCCACTTGTAGCGCGATCCAGAAGTGGGGCAAGCCTGGTCTCGACGTGAGTGTGGGAACATGATACAATGCGTTTCACGATATCGGCCTACGAGCCATGTAAGGAGCCTGCTTTTATGCCACGAGGACGCAAAGGATCACCACAGGAGAGCGTGGATAGTATCCTGCTTGCTATCAGTCGCCGCGAGGATATCGACCCCGATGTTATGTCGCACTACCTGGACCGTCTGGACGAGGAATGGGCAGAGGAGGCGCGAGAGAAGGTGCTGCACCTGCTGCGCAGTAACGATGCAACGGTGCAGGCTGCCGCTATTCGTATCCTTTCAGAGCTGGCGACCGACTTTGACCTTGAGGGGTTAGAGGATTTCGTGGCTGATCCGACGGTGAGCGATGTGGCGAAGCTCTCGCTCTCCCCTGTCCTCAAGGAGCTAGGGTCCGAGATGGCCGATGACGGTATTTTGGAGTATTTGAACGATCCGGCGGGGGCGATCCGGCAGATGCAGTTACGGCTGTTGGAACTGGTGGGGAAGAGTGAGCTGGGGGTTGAGACGATTCTCGAAGATGTGGTGGCGATGCCGGTGGAGCGGCGGCTGGCCTTTATTCAATGGCTGGGCAATAGCAACGATCCACGTGCCGCTTATCTGCTGATACCGCTGCTTGAGAATCAGACGGGGAAAGTCGTCGCAGCGGTGATCGAGGCAATTGAGCAGCTTGGTCCTATTGCAGTCAATCAGACGATTCCGGGATTGAATTACATTATCGCAACCACCTCGAATCGCTTGCTCAAGCAGCAGGCTCGCGCCACGCTTGGGCGGCTGACGATGCAGTCGATGCTAGGGACGGAAGAGGCGATGATGCTTGACGCGCGTATCTCGCAGCTTACTCCGTTTGAAGCGCGTGTCAGCTACATCGATGGCTCAGGCACGCAGTTAATCATGCTCTCCTGGAAACGGCCCGACGGTCTGATCAAAGGTATCAACGTGCTGAGCCAGGATCAGAAAGGGATTAAAGATTGCTACGGCATCGATGAGATGGACAGGGAACGCTGGCAAGCGCTGATAAGCGACCTCAATGAGCAGGGATTTAATAGCTTCGTCGTCCCCTTCGACTATGCACGAGCGTTGATTCTAGGGGCGCGTGATCTCAATAAGCGCTTCCGCACGAAGCTGCCCATCGCCTACTCGATCTGGCGACCTCTGCTGCAGGGTGAGCTTCCTGCTAAGAAGAACAACAAACTTCCGGCAACTATCCTGGAGCCACTAGCCCTCGATGAGGAGACGCAAGCGCTGGCGTTGCGCGGCGCTGAGCTTTACCAGCTTTCCGAATTCGTCTCCTGGCTCTATGAACCGATTGAGCGTATCGAGCCATATATTACCCGTTACTGGATGCAGCAGGCGGGCAGCGAGACGCCGCAACGTGGACGGCGCAGCAAGCAAAAGAATAGGGAGCAGCAGGAGCAGCTCAGTAGTCTGGTTGATGAAGCGCTTGCTACACTGATCGATAATCCATGGCGGGTGCTCTACGAGGCGCGCCTGCGTCGGCAGGCTGCGCTCTTTCAGCAGGTTGGACGCGAAGACGACACCCGACTTGTACGAGCTGTAGCGGCGCTTCTACATCCCGATGCGCAGGTAGCGGCACATGAACAGCCCTTCCTGCAAGCACTGATTGCTCTCTCGCTTGAACAGGGTCCGTTGCGCCTGATGGTTGATTCGCTGCGCAGTGGTAATCTCAGTGCTTTTCCACTTGATCTGCTGAACCAGGAAGAGAGTTAGACTTAAGCGCCAGGTACTAGCCCGTAATGAGGGCTTGAATTTAGGATAGCTGTAAAAGCTGTCCTTGAGGAATATGAGGTAGGCTATTCCGGCTTCTGTGGATGTTGACCGAAAAACTCAACCTGGTATGTGCCGCTCGGACAGATGACCTCGTGATAGTAAGAGAAGTGAGGGGCATGTGTATCGCTAGTATTCCCATCACTCGCATTTTGAGACGAAGCAGACACAAATCCTTGCAGGGCTTCAGCGTGATCTGGATACTCAATTACCTGTCCATCCATGGTAGTGACTGTGTAATGTGTGGTAAAAGGGAATTGCATGAAAGGTCTCAGGAAGGTAATACGTTGATCATGCTGAGTGAAGAGCAAGTCAGTATTAGAAGAGAACCACATTTTCCAGTACAGATTTGAGAATGTGCCTCGTTTGGAGTCGAGATAACACACTGCATACTCTGTTCCCGAACTACTCTCTGGCTCTACTATCGTGTTTCCATACATGATATGGCGCATATTCTCATTGGGCTGCCACATTTCAGGATTTCCTGGTGAGTGCTTCCACTGATATTCGCCATAGAGTAAGACAGGTATCTCTTGCTGATAACTGTTTCTGGCTTCTTCTTGCGTGATTTCTTGCCAGGTAGAGATTGGAACAAAGAAAGTGCTACTCTTTTGTAGCGGTAAACTCTCTGGAAATCGTGATTTTGGAGCCTGTGTTGAGAGGTGAACAGGGATATCGATAAGCTCTTGCATTGCCTGAGTGAGGTTGAGCACAGAAAGTTCTCTTCCATTGAGTAATCGCGCATGGTATGTTTTGTCGAGTAGCCACTGTTCGCTCACTTGAGCTGAAAAGGGGATATTTTCATAGTAATCAGTCATATGTTTTGTCCTCACAAGTTCGCGAACCGCCATCATCCAACCAACGCTGTTCTGCCTCTGTCTCTGAAAACATATCCTGATGGTTGGCAGTAGAAAGATAAATGTGGTCCTGATGTTCCTGCACCAGAGACTTTAGAAGAGGAACATTATACTCATCTATATCGACGAGACGAAGCACACATCGAAGACTGCGTAGTGCTGCCTGGTTGCGCTTTTTCAGCGTATCTTCAGATATCTGCAATATTTGCCCCATTTCATGTAAGGTCAGACCATTATAATAGTGCAAGATGATGACCACACGCTGTTTCACTGGCAAATTCTCAAAAATGCGCGCAGGATTCCACTTCTGCTCCAGGCGTCTCTTGTGATACTCGGCAATCTGTATCGTTACATCTATTTTCAGTGCTGAGATTGCTTGACGCATGAAGGTAGTTGTACGAGCCAGGCGGTACTTGAAACTCAAGCATTGATTGACGACGAGACGAAGCAGCCAGAAGTGTAAAGCTTCTGCCTGGTGTAAATCCGGCAAGTGATGCCACGCTTGAATGAGTGCCTCTCGGACAACATCTTCAGCAGTAGCGCGATTCATCATGATCATAGTCGCAGTTCGTAGCAGTACTGTTCCGTACTGCTCAATAATCTCACTGAACACTTTCTCATCGCCCTGAATCGCACGCCTTACGAGCAGAAGCTGCCAGGCTTGTTCTGGCGTTTGTTCAATCGTAGAAGGAGATGTTTTCAACATCGAAGTTGAAGCGGGTGTTTGTGTTTTAGCTAATTCAGGGGAAAGAATGGAACTTTCTCTCTCGAAAGGTGTCAAAGGTGTGGACATGCTTTCTATCCTCCTACGCGGCAGGCAGGTGAGCTTCGACAAGCCAGAGCCAGGTATCGCTATCACGTGAGATCTCAGTGAAGAGAGCAGCGCTATCGGCATCGATCAATTCCGTTGCCTGCCCGATAGCGTAGCGGACATGCTTGCCAAATGAAGCAAGTACTGTTGCGAGCGCAGCAAGCTGACCATTCTCGTCCATAAGGTCTAGCGGATAGCTAGCAAGCGACGTTCTGCGAATAACAGCGTATGCCGTTCCGTTAGCAATGCCACCTAACTGCACAATGCGCTCAGCAAGTAGGTCAACATCCTCCTCAATACTACGAGAGATCTGACCAAACAGCGTGTACAACAGTATAAACCGTGGGCCTTTCACGTTCCAGTGTGCGTGTCTGGTCTGGAGCATCAAGTCAATACTATCGGCCAGGCGACGATTTAATAACTCGACTAGTTTTGTCCGCTGTTCTTCGGGAAGGCTATTGAGAGTGTTGTGCATTGAGTGTATTTTCCCTTAGCTAATGACCTCTCTAGTATTTCAGAAGCTCCTGATGGTTTCTTTTAAGAAACGAGAGCAAGATTTGTTCTCTGCATTTTTGAAAGGTTCACTTTCTGTTTCTAGCATACTGGTTGTACGTGAGAAGATGCGTGAAGGTATGCGTGAAAACACTCTTGCTTCTTACGAGAAGACGTTGAAACCCCATGGATAGGTGGAGCGTATGAGCAAGTGTGAGCGCTATGCTGTTTTTTTAGCTGAAACCAGAAACCTCACGAAAGACAGGACGTTCGCAATGCCTGAATCATCGAATAGAAGAACACTCCATTTTGCGTTGCTTGGCCCGCCCCAGGTGTACCACGATAGTCAATTACTGGTGTTTCCCTCGCGCAAAGCCCTCGCCTTGCTGCTCTATTTAGGGGTTGAGGAGGGGAGGCATTCACGCAAAACGCTCTCGGAGCTGTTCTGGCCCGAGAGCGATGCCGCACATGCACGATCAGCACTGCGCACAACCGTGCTTGAACTACGCGATGTGTTAGCAGAGGATACATTCTCGACCAGGAGAACTGGCGCAAATCGTGTTCCGCATCTGCATATTGACCGCGACACCCTGGGCCTTGACCTGGCATCCGGGGTAAGCCTTGACCTGCAAACACTCCAGGCAGCCTGGGTTCTTGCTCGTAATACTGCTCATGCGACACTTGCAGATGAGACACATCACGCACAGCTTCTCCAACTTCATGAAGCAACTCAGCTCTCGCGTGGAGAGTTTCTGGATGGATTCTCGCTGCATAGCGTGCAGGGGTTTGACGACTGGACGCGTTTACAGCGAGAATACTGGCATCTGCGCATGCACCTGGTCTTCGACCGGCTTTCCTCTCACTATGAAGAAGCCGGCGAGTTTGAGCAGGCTATTGCTGTCACTCTCCGCTGGCTTGCCCTTACCTTTCTTAACGAAGAGGCTTCACAGCGTCTGATGAGCTTGCACTTTGCGACGGGCAATCGTATTGCCGCGTTGCAAGTGTATGATGCATTGAAGGCGCTTCTAGCAACGGAGATGCATGTTGATCCGGCACCAGAAACTATGGCGCTGGCGGAACGGATTCGGGCGACGGCTCCTATGCGCTCCAGGCAACAGCGGGTAAGTAGAGGATCAGCACCGCTGCAGATGTTGCTTATAGCTCCTCTTGTGGGGCGCACGCACGAGTATGGTCTTTTGCTTGAGCATTACTATCTCGCTCGTCAGGGACAGACGCAGGTGGTGCTTCTAGAGGGTGAAACGGGTATTGGTAAGACGCGGCTGGCTGAAGTATTTCTGGACTGGACAAGCGCGCAAGGAGCCGATGTCCTGCGAGGTCAGGCATTTGAAAGTAACAGGCGGCTGTCATATCAGCCAGTCATTGAAGCACTGCGCTCACGCATCGACGAGGAAAATGCTCCTGAGGATCTGCTGCATGATGTGTGGTTAGCTGAGCTTGCACGGTTGTTACCAGAACTGCATGAGCGTTATCCCGACCTGACACGCGTAGTTGCAGATGCTTCGGTGGCGCGTAATCATCTTTTTGAAGCAGTAACACGCCTGCTGACCGCTCTAGCGACACGTGCACCGTTGCTGCTCTTTCTTGATGACGTGCATTGGGCAGATACGAGCACACTGGATCTGATCCAGTACATGGTACACCGCTTCACCTCGCACGCCACACCAGTTATGCTGCTCCTCTCCTTACGCACCGACGCACGACAGACGACCTCCAATCTTGCTGAATGGCGAGCAAACCTGGAACGGATGGGACCATTAACCCGGCTACAACTGGGTCCACTTGCAGCGAAAGATATAGTGAACCTGCTCCAGATCCTGACACAGCAAACCCAGGAGGGAGATGCAAACGGGTCGAGAGTTTCTGGTCCTATCATGCAAGAGCCAGTCGAATTTCTGGAGCGAGTTGGGCAAAGGCTCTTCGCTGAAACACGTGGGCAGCCATTCTATCTGATTGAAACGCTCAAATTATTGCTTACACAGAGCACGTTTATGCTATCGGCATCCCTTAACGGCTTCAGAGCGGGGAACATCGCAGAGACGCTGGTGAGAGAGCTTGGCATGGCGCGGCTCTTCCCGCCAAGTGTCCGTGAGATGATCAGCATTCGGCTTGATCGACTCAAACCAGCGGCATTTGCCTTTCTCGTTGCGGGCGCGGTCCTGGAGCAAGACGCCACCTTTGAGCGGCTCTGTAGAGTTGCAGATCTCTCTGAACAAGAGGGTCTGGTTGTTCTGGACGAAGTGATACAGAGCCTGCTGGTGCAGGAACCAGGGCTTGCAAGTGATTTACCAGGAAATAATGTCTACAGCTTCACCCATCCTATGATACGGGAAGTGGTCTATGTCGAGGCAGGTGAGACACGGAGTCGCATCTTTCACCGACGCGCGCTCCACATCTTGCAGGAAAGCTCTGTTCCCGTAGCGAAACTGGCACACCATGCGCTGGCAGCGGGGATGCTCGACCCTGGATTCCGTTTGAGTGTAGCAGCGGGTGACGAGGCAAGGACGGTTTTTGCGTTGCACGTTGCTATTGAACACTATGAACAGGCATGGCGGTTGTTGGCAAAGCAGCCGATGAAGCATGTGATGCAGGCGCAGATAGCAGCCTCCGATGTGCACCATCTCTACATCGCTCTGAGACAAGCCAGCGAACTCACCAGAGAATGGGAACGCTCCTTCTATCTCCATGAGGAGATACTTGATCATCTGAAACAGATGATTGGACAGGATGATACGACCGATCTGGCAAAAACATACCACTACTGGTATCAGGCTATGCTCGACGCATCCACTGCTGATCTGGAGAAGGGAGTACCATATGGAGAACGTGCATTGGCATTGGCGCGCGTGAGTGGAGAAGCGAACCTTATTATTCACAGCCTGGATGTACTGATCTACATGAAGATGCAGCAAGGTGCATGGGAAGAGTATGAGCACCTGGTTACAGAGGCGCACGCATACTACATCATGCGAGGAGATCGTGCAATGGAAGCCGATGCGCTCTGTATGCTCGCGCACGCGGATATACATCGTGGTTGCTTGCGACTGGGGATTACACGGGCACGCAGTGCTCTGAGCATTAGCCAGGAAATCAGCAACACCTGGGGCCAGGTCAATGCACGCTACGACCTGACCCTGGGATTGGTCGATAGTGGTGCATATACAGAAGCTCTTGAGATCGCTCTACAGGGTGTTGGAGGCGCGCGAATCCTCAATGAGTACTCAGCGCGAGCGACGAGGCTGCTGCTGCGCGCCCTCATCCAGTTGGGAGGCGTCTATCGAGCAATGCAGGCGGGTCCTGCAGCTCGCGAGATTGATCTGGAGGCACTGCTACTCAATGAGACACTTGATGTTCCTGCCTATACAGCCATTGTCACATCTGCGCTCTGTGCGGATTACGTCCTGCTTGGAGAGTGGGCCGATGCGCAGATTTATGCGCATCGAGCAGTAGCAGCTTTATTTGATTGCGAAATGCTATACGTGGAAGTTCCTCATCAGAGTGTTGCAGAAGCATTATTACATGAGGGAGACTCTACAAGAGTGCAGGAACACCTTGGGCGGCTCAACACACACAATGGGGATGGTCGTCGGGATCGCGTGCAGTACTTGCGGGCAGCAGCGGAATTGGCGCAGTGGGAAGGTCATCAAGAGCAAGCTCGTGCCCATCTGGAGGAGGCCCACGTACTCGCTGAAGAGATTGGTCTGGCAGATGAACGATGGCAGATTCAAGCGGCACTTGGAGATCTGGATCAGGCGCGGGGAGAGCTTGTGCTGGCAGATCAGGCACATATCCAGGCAATACGTGTAGTTCGGGATATTGCGGAGAAGATCGAAGATGAGAAGCTGCGAACACGTTTTCTCACAGCCCCCAGAGTACGGCATGTGCTGGAACAGAGTCCACGCTAAGATAGTCATCGCCTCACAAAGAGAGATTGCCGGTTATGCCGTTTTTTTTACTTTTCTTTCCTCCTTTGCCGCAATCACAGCAACACGCGAGGCTGCCAGACACGCATAGCCCGGTGAAAAGCTGTCTCAGCGCAGTGTTGCAAACCTCTCACTCACGATTGTTCTCACGCATACTCTCACGCGCTACCAGTATCATAATGAAGAAGAGCAGAGAAGACAGGGTCTTCAACCTGATTCTGGGTGCTATGCTCAGTGTGTGAAAAAATACGTATAAGGACTTTTGATATGGAGAGTGGTATAAATAAGTCTCGCGGTCGGCTATATGCCTCAAATAAAGCCCTTCTTCGTGCTCCCCTGAATGCTGAGCAACTGGACGTTGCTGTGCTGTTGGTACTGGAACAGTTACAGCACATCATTGATACGATTCCTATGCATAAAGGACTACCAGTCGCTCTGGGCGGTCAAAGCGCGAGACAAGAGCAAGTGCGTCAGGGAACAGACGTTCGTGGCATCAAGACCTGGACTACAGCAGTCTATGACCATGAAACGAGCAATCATGTGCAAAGGGTTATGTGTCTAGCCGATGCCACTGCTCGTCAATTAGCTCTATCTGAGGAGGAAATTCACCGTCTTCGCCTGGCTGCGATGCTTCATGACATTGGAAAAGTTGGCATTCCTGCACAGATTCTCCGTAAGCCAGAACCACTTACGCGAGAGGAGTTGAGCATGATACGCTGTCATCCAGAGCTTGGACGCAGGTTCCTGGAACTGGCTGGGGGTATCTTTCAGCAGGTGGCAGGCGTTGTAGGAACACATCATGAACGGTGGGATGGATATGGCTATCCTGGAGGTATTGCGACAGATGCTATTCCATTGCATGCTCGGATTCTGGCTATCGTGGATGCCTATGATGCGATGACCTCACAAAGAGTCTATCATCCGCATCCCGACACTGTTGCTCAGGCATGTATAGAACTGCAGAGGTGCGCGGGAAGTCAGTTTGATCCACGGGTCGTGAAGGCATTCCTGGGCATGCTTGAGAGGTATCCAGCACTGGCGTTCAGTAGGAGCGTGAAACACTGTACCTACCAGGCAGAGAGAAATAGGTCCAGGATATGTGCGAAATAAGGCTCGGCAAGTGCTTTGTCAAAGTTCAATTGGTCCATCCTACGCCAGTTTTGTTCGTGCCCTCGATGGATGCAATGACGTTTGGCAGAGCAGTATGATCCGAGTGTAAAGGGGAATGTGTAAGCGATGGCAAATCAAGAACAGCTTGAGCTGCTTCAACAAGGGAGCATAGAAGCCTGGAAGAGATGGAGAAGGGCAAATCCTGACCTTCTTCTCGATCTCGATGGAGCGGACTTGAGTGGATGTAACCTTGGAAGCTTCAATCTCTCCAATGCTCATTTGAGTGGTGCCAATCTGAATAGTGCAGATGTGAACAATGCGAACCTCAGTCGTGCGCTCTTAATTGGAGCCAATCTAAGCGAGGCAAACCTTGCTGATACAGACTTGAGTTCTGCTGATTTAAGTGGAGCGAATATGCACAATGCCTATTTAAGTGGAGCTAATCTGAGCGAAGCAGTTATCACTTCTGATCAATTGAAGCAGGCGCGATCCATGAAGGATCGTCTGTAAGCAAGTGTCTTAAGACGAGCTGCCGCTCGTGTTGGTAGTAGAGATCTCTCGCCATATCCAGATTCTTTTGGAAAAGAAGAGGATTGCGCTGATCCGCGCCGCAATCACAAAAGCGCCGTGTAGCGTATATTCGAAGAAGCAGCAATCAAGCCGTGTTTCTGCCCAGGGGACAGAAACACGGCTTGATTGCTGCTAGTGAGCTAGGCAGCGGGATCGTGTGGAACGGGAACCGGGACAGCCATAGCCTCCATTCTGCGCTGGTTTGCGGCTAGAAGTCTGCTGAGGTCGAGCGGACCCAGTGCATCCTGAGACAGGATAGCATCAGCGAGGATAGTACCATGCAGGTTAGCTTCACGTAGTTCGGCATCGGTTAGATCCGCATGAGTCAGGTCCGCATGAGTCAGGTCTGTCTGGTAGAGAGTTGCGTCTCGTAGGTTTGCCCAGCGCACGCGTGCATTCTGGAGTTGCGCATCGTTTATGTTAGAACTGCGGAGATTTGCATAGCGCAGGTCTGCGCCTTGCAGGTTTGCTTCATGCAGGTCTGCCCCCTCAAGATTGGCCTCGGTAAGATCCGCGCCGTGCAGATCGAATCCGTGCAGATCGACGCCCCGGAGATCGGCGGCATGAAGGTCTGGCTCAAGTGCTCGACCTTCAGCGTAGGCGCGACGCCAGTTATTCCACTGTGTTTTTCCTGATGCGAGAATATCGAGTTGCTTTTGATTTGCCATGAGTTTTTACTGCTCTCTTCCTTGTTGTTTTTATAGTGTATATTTCATCAAAGATATGACAGTGGAGATACTCTTCCTTATGTCGAAGAGAGCACATTGGGAGTGCAGTTCTTTGACTCGACTATAAGGAGGAGTTGTGTTACTTTGTTCCGACGTGTGCTCGTGCAAGCTCCTGGTGCCGATATGCTAGATCATGTAGCCAGAGGCCGCAAATGAGAATGACACCGAGCATGGATGGGAGGATGAATGGGAACATCGGGAGAATGAACGAAAGCATAAGAGTGTCCTTTATGATTATCTTCAGGCAGTGCTATCTGGAAGAAGAGTGAGCATACAGGCGAGAGCGAAGCAGACCACCTTTTCGAGATGGAGAGGTTCAGTTTTCATGCCAGTACACAATAGAGACATGGTTGAAGGGGAGAGACTCAGAAGAAGAATCTTTGAGTCTTTCTAAGTATACACTATTTTTTGAGAAAATGCAACATTTATCGAATCTGATTTGGAGGAAAGAGGCGATGCATGTTAATCCACAAGCTCCAGGGATTGTTGCGCGGATTTGTGCGTATCTTTCTTTCGCTCACTGGCACTCAGGTTGACGAGGGGTGGAATTTTTCTGAGCAGGTAGAAGCCGAACTCGACGCAGGGGCCGATACCGAAGGCGAAAATGAGCGTGCCTATGCCAACTGTGCCACCGAGTAAGAAACCGATAACAAGTACGGAACATTCGATGAGGGCACGGACGACGCCGATGCGAATCTTTGTTAAGGTGTGCAGACGCAGCATCAGACCATCACGCGGGCCAGCTCCGAGGTGGGGGATGATGTAGAGCGCGGTACCCAGACCGGTAATGAAGACGCCAATGATATCAATGAACAGGCGCAGCAGCAAGGAGGTGTGGCTGAGGTCAGGGAGCCAGTTGAGGTGGAGCTGCAGGTCTACAAAGATGCCAACCAGCAGCATGTTGAGCAGGGTCGCGACGCCAGGATAGACGCGCAGCAATAGACCCGCCAGGATGATGACAACGCCCACGAGAATGATCGCCTGCCCAAAGGTGATCGGTGTATGGAGGCTGATGCCCTGGTGGAGCACATCCCACGGTCCCAGTCCGGTGTTTGAGCGGTAGGTGAAGACATCTCCAGTTGCAAAGAGAAATAAGCCAGCAATAACCACAACCAACCGTACAAGGTAGTTCCACAGTTTCCGTGGGGTGAGAATCGGCATAAGTCTGTGTCCTTTGCTTAGCAGTCTGACATGTTATTGTTTAGTCTAAAGAATAGAGGGATGCGTGACAAGAGCCAATCCGTGCGAGAAGTCAAGAGGGAAGAGAACCAATCACGTCAATCCAGGTGTTCCAGTCTTTTCACCATGCGTACATAGGGACGTTGATAAAGGAAGGTTTTCTGGGTGACAGCGTAGTGCAGATGCGTATATAGATCTAGCGCTGCTTTGTTCTCTTGCGCAACATGTAGTGCAATTTCAGTGTAGTGATGCTGACGCGCCTGCTGCTCTGCAGTTTGCAGTAGACGTGTGCCGATCCCTTTGCGGCCCCAATTTTTGAGCACGGCGAGCGCATCGACATACCATTCGTCGTCCTGCGCCTCCCGTTCGAGCCAGTTGCCGATTGAGGAGTTGAGCCGTGGCTCGTCTCGACCCCCAAAGCTCAAGACCAATCCCACCACCTCTGAGTTATGGTCGGCGACCTGAATGTTTTGATAGCTAAAGCGATTGTCGTCCTGGCTGAAGAAGTGTTCTAAACGGGTGATAAACCCGCCCTCGTGCTCTCCGCGCAGGGGATAGGTCTCTTGTATATGTAAATATGCTGAGTATAGCAGGACGGCTGCTATCTTTGCATCGGCTGGTTGTGCTGGTCGGATATGTATTGAATCTTGCATTGTGTCTCACAGAGTGTATTAAATGGCCGACAGTTTTATATGATTGGATTGGGTATGCCGACGGGTGTGCGCAAGACCTCTTTAGCGGCGTATTCGCCGCTGTGCATCGCTCCCTGGATACTGCTGGATTGGGTGTACTCGCCGGCGAGGTAGAGACCCGTGATATTCGTGCCGTTAGTGGGCAGGGTGTCGAAGATGCCGGGCGGCTGTGCGAATTGGGCGAAGGGGATACGGTAGACGGCGAGGAGTTTCCAGCGCTCCATGTCGTACTGCGGGAACCAACTCTGCAGTTCGTCACGACAGCGTGCGGCCAGGCTCTCGTCGTCTTCGGCCGGATTGCCAAGGACGCTGACGGAGAGCAGGTGCTTGCGTGGCGGCGCGTACGTCGGGGCGATGTTTGTGAGCAGGACAGCGTTGTTGATGAGGCCAGTGGGATCGGTGTTGAGCAGGATTTTGCGCTGAGGGTAGAGCCTTTCGTC
>DAOUDD010000031.1:0-26407 GCA_034431765.1 Ktedonobacteraceae bacterium
GCTCCACGCTTGTAATAGAGCCTCAACTGCCGTCCGTTCACCATCAGCAAATGGAAGCAGGTCGTCGTGGCTGAGAATAAGCACATCGAGCAGTGGCAAGACGCGTTGAGCATCGTTCCAGGCTGTGGGCCAGACACGTCCATCTGCTTCCCAGCGCCGCAACCAGCCTTGGGGAGTCGCAGCAAACACTGTTCCTGGACTACGTGGAAAGCCTGTTACAAATTCCACATCCATCTCCTGCGCCACCGGTCCGAACAGCACTATCCGTGCCTGGAACCACGATTCCGGCACATCCACCAGCCGGATCATCTCCGCGCGTTCGTAAAGATATTGCGTGCGAAACCCATCTACATAACGGTTGCTGAAGGTCGTGGTTTGCGTTGAGACGTGAGCATGCAAGGGAATACCGGACAGCGAACTTGAAACAGTCTCAAGCCATCCCTGCCCGGCACTGGTGACAATCGCCGAAGAGAAACCCAAACGCGCAGCACACAACGAAGCAAACGTAACCGTCCCGCCCGGTGAAAACGTCACCGCATCAGAAAGGTCACGTGTAACATGCCCAATCGCAAGAAACTCAGGAACAGAAGACAAATCGCTCGACTTATCACCCTGTACCTCATCCTCGCGCGCTTCAGCGCCTTCGTAGGAACCCGATTTATCGCATCCGCCGCGATTCATCGCGCGTTTTGTCATCGCAACAACTTCCCAAAACCCATCATTGCGTATCCATGGTCATAGAATGCCCACTGCTGGCTCCTGCCCGGCACATGGGTCCCCTCAATGACAGAGCTAACGCCCCGCACGTTTAAGCGAAATAACCACGCGCCGCTCCTCGCCTTCACCTATACTTTCCGTACTGATATCCCTGCTATCTGAAAGCGCAATATGCACAATACGTCGTTCATGGGGCGGCATCGCTTCCAACGCAATAGAACGCCGGTAGTTGCGCACCTGCTGCGCCACACGAAGCGCCAACGAACGTAAATTCTCTTCGCGCCTCTCTCGATAATTCTCCGCGTCAATGACAATACGGATACGACGATGTGTGCGATGACGTACAACCAGATTGACAAGTAATTGCAATGCTGCCAGCGTCTCACCACGTCGTCCAATAAGCAAGCCAAGATTCTCATTAATGCCATGAATATTGAGCGTCAAAGGACCGGCCGAACGCACCTGCACGGTCGCATGAATATTCATATAGCGTAAAATATGCTGGAGAACATCGACGGTAATTTCAATCTCCTCGCGCGAAGGATTCTCAACAAATGGCACATCCTCGGCGGCTCCTGCGAGTCCTATCTCTCTATCTCCCTCCAGTTCTGGAGTGAGTGTGGAGGCAAGCGGTGCATAAGCAGAAGATGAGATGAAAGGGAGAGACGCCTCCTCACTCTCTAAATCTTCATCCTCTAGCTCCTCGCCATCCTCCCCATCCCCGATCTCCTCATACTCGTCGTCCTCTTCATCTTCGGCAAAGTCCTCGTCATCCTCTCCCTCCTCGTACACATCCTCTTCATCTTCAGGGAGGGGAACTTCAATCCCACCGGGTCCAAACAAAGCATCTGCCATCTCTGGAGTAATCACTGCGCCCCTGGTAGAAGTAGTGTCAGGAAGATTGGGGCGCGCTGTGACGCGTACATAAGCATCTTTGCTTCCCAGGCCAAAAGTGCCTCGGCTCGGCTCTTGGAGAATCACAATCTCTACTTCATCGCGACGTCTGCCCAATTGTGTGAGAGCCTGTTCAATTGCCTCTTCAACACTCTTGCCACTCGCCTCTATGCTTTCCACGGTTTCGTGCCTCCCTATGAAAATATATCTATTGAAAAGCTCTTCTGTTCCTGCACGCCCACGTGCAGGAACAGAAGAAATAGCTTAAGTTATTATGCTATCGCCGTGAACGTGAACTACTGCTGCCACGGCGACGTGCCGATGCACTGCTGCTACGCGGACGGCGTGGAGCCTGGTACTGTCCGGTGCTACCATTCCTATTGTTTGGACTGGAACCGTTTGCTCCATTGCGTAGTTGGCTGGCAATGGCCCCTGGCTTTTCGTCGTCATCCTCCTCATCCTCACTGGTTTCCTCGACCACTTCTATGCCCTTGCGTTTCTCTGGTGCTTTATCAGCATCTACAATTGTAACCGTCTTGCTTCCGTCTTTTTTAGAGACCGGTTTTGATGCTGGCATGAGGGAACCCCAACCGGTAACAAAGTACTGCTGTACAGCCTGGAAGACAGAGGAAACAGTCCAGTAAAGCGCGAGGCCAGCAGCGAATGATAGACCAATGACGAAGGTAAAGACCGGCATGATGTACTGCATCATCTTCATTGTCTGTTGTGTTGGATCAGACGGAGCAGCTTTCCCGTTCGTAGTAGCAACATTTGTCCTGGCCTGCGACATACGTAACTGTACAAATGTTGCCAGCGCTGCGACAATCGGCAGTATATGAGTGGGATCGGGATTTGCCAGCGAGATGGTCCAGGGCAAGTTTACATGCAAGATGGGATTGAGGAATTTCAGCCATGCAAACCAACTGAAGTCAAGGTTGGGGAAAACTCTAAAGTGTTCAACAAACGGGTACAGATGTGAGTTGAGATTAGCAAGTGCCTTTGCGGCGGAAACTCCCTCCGTGCCATGCACAACGAGATTTAATGCGTTGAACAGGCCATACAACACAGGCATCTGAATGACGAGAGGCAGACAACCAGCCATGGGATTGATGCCATACTCTTTGAAAAGCGCCTGTGTCGCCTGCATCTGTGCCTGCTGATCTTTTGCGTATTTCTTCTTAATTTCCTGTATACGGGGTTGCAGGGCCTGATTAGCCTTCATGGATTTAAGCTGCTGCAACGTTAAGGGAAAGAGCACAAGCTTGATGATGAGGGTCAGAATAACAATAGACAAGCCAAAATCACCGAAGAGGCGATAGAGCAGCATCAAGCCGTTAAAGATGGGAAAGGCAAAAATCAGGTTGAATAGATAGCCCATCCCACCGAAAAAATCACCCACGGAACTCTCCTGCCTTCCTTAGACCTCAATGCCCCAGGTGTTCTGGCACGGGATCATAGAGGTCACCTTTATAGAAGGGGTGACAGCGCCCGATGCGTTTAACGGTCAGCCACCCACCACGAAAAAAGCCAAAGCGTTGAATTGCCTCATATCCATAATGTGAACACGAGGGAGTAAATCGACACGATGAAGGCAGGACCACCGACAGCGTGTGCTGATAAAGACGGATTAAACCAAGTGCTATATATTTCACGATGCAAACCCCCTGGCCCAATACACTTTAGTAGAAGGCACGTCGGGAATAGGCTTGCCTCGCTTCCTGCTGGCCCTCTTAAGACCTTTAGCCCTACTGCAATGTATTGATCCTTGTGCTTTCCCCGAAAGAGTCTGAGAAGAATTGGTCTTCAGATCCCCTCTCAGTATCTCGATTCCTGCACAGGCGGAAGATCGAGGAGTTGTGCGCGACGTAACAGTTGACTGAGTTCCCGTGTGAGAACAGGAAGCGAAACGGCTAAAATTGAGTTTTTCGCACTAAGAACAATATCCCATCCAGGTGGCATACTGGTGAGAAGAGGCCGGATCGCCTCTGTCAGTAGCCTTTTCACATGATTACGTTCGACAGCTTGTTTTGAGATACGTTTGCTCACCACGAAGCCGATACGAACAGTTGTCAAGTCGTTTGGGGCGCACATGAGAATAAGCAGCCGGGAAGCGGAATTGCGTCCCTGCTGCCTTACTCGCTGAAAGTCTTTGCTCTTACGTAAGCGTAACGCGCGTGGAAGTGCCACAATTCTGTTCGCCGTTTAAACGGTCAAACTCCAACGGCCTTTCGCACGACGTGCCTTGAGCACACGTCGCCCGTTGCGAGTTGCCATACGTTTTAGAAAGCCATGTTCACGTTTGCGCGGAATGCGCTTTGGTTGCCAGGTTCGTTTCATAATAAAAAAACCTCTCGGACCTCCACTAAAGATATCCCATAGATTATAGCGAGTCTGCTGCTAACTGTCAATTCTGCCTTATCACAATAGGCAAAACTTCCCCGTGTTCACTCTCTTATCCCGTAAACAGGCCATCCGATTTGCATTGCTGAGTGTTGTGTGAGCTTCCAGTCCACACAACGCTCAGCAATTTTTTCTTTGCGAGCATACAGCCAGGAATAAAAGATTCTTACTACAATAGGTTGGGGAGACACAATTTCCCCAACCGTTTCATTTAGGAGGTTTTGAAGCGCAACAACACACGCCCGAAGCGAACCTCATCGTTATCGTGCAAGGGTGTAGGCGTCTTAGCATTCAGACGCTGGCGATTGAGGAATGTATAGTTTGTGCTGTTCTCATCCTCAAGCATATACTGCCCATTATCCGCAAAAATGCGTGCATGTAGGCGCGAGACGCCACCCTCTTCACCACCATGTGGGGTGAGATCCACATCAGGGTAGATGTTGCTCACTGCATCCTCACGACCAACCGTGATATTATCTTTGCCACTCAAGTCAAACTCCTGGTTGTCAGCTTCGACAATTAGCCGCGCCGACAACGCATGATTAGCTTGAACTGGTGCGGGGGTGGCCGCGACGGTTACATCTTGCTGCGGTTGTGCCTGTACTACGGCTGGCTCCGCTACCTGCACCGGTGCACTGCTTGCTGACGCAGGTGCTCCTAGCAGACTTACACCACAATTTGAACAGAATGCTTCACCGGCTGGATTGGTCGCTCCACACGATGGGCAGACCTGGGTACCGGTTGAAGTCGCTGCAGGATCCTCTGGCGTGCTAGCCGTTGCTGTATGAGCGGGTGTAGCTGACGCTGTCGCTGTATTTGTCAGCGGCTCACCACATTCGTCACAAAAAGCCGAACCATCGGGATTCTCATGACCTAGAGAACATCGTACAGTCATAATAATCTATCCTTCCTTATATGACCTGATTATTTACTATGAGTATAGAGTATGCATAGCACCACTTCTATGACTTTGGTCCAAAGCCAACGCTTTTCTCAGAACTGGCTTCACTCAGCAATATATTATGGCAACAACTCATCGAGACGTTGCGTCAGCTTGCGCGTCTTATTTCCAATCGATTTCACTTGTTCCTGCGAAATCTGCTGCCCCTGGTTGATCTGGTCAATGGCTGACATTGTCTCCGCGTCAAGAACACGGGTGACGTTGGGTGCAAGTTTCGTTGTCGCTTTACCTGTCCGCTTGTATTCATCCAGGAAGCGCGTGACCAACCTCTGTGCATTTGCTCTTTCAGCGAAATTCATCACCGTTGCGTTCACTTGTGCCGTTTGTTCAGGATCGGTGCTGAAGGTAACTTTAATATCGTCACGAATCTTCTCACTACTTAAACCAACCACCGGGACATCGTAGTTTAACTCAACCTGGGCAATACGGAAGAGACCAGCAGGTCGAGGATCAATCATCAGTTCAACCAGCACAGACTGTGACGTCTCTTTCTCCAGATCACCCAGTGGAATTACTACCTGTCGATCAGAGAGAGATGAGGGGTCCACATCCTGAATAATGGGCAGAACCTTGACAGCCTTGCGTGGTGTTACACCTGCCGGGAGACGCAGTGTCACAACGGCATTGCGTACAGCAACGGCAACTGCGCTCTGTACCTGCTGCTCAAAGATTGCCATTGCATCCGCTGGCGACTTGATAAATTCGGCAGGCATACCACCGCTGAGCTGACCTATGTCGTCAAGCAAGCTCTCATCCCAGTCGGAACCGATACCAAGCGTGTTGATGGAGATGCCTGCTGCTGCTGCATCTCGTGCCAGTTGCCGGCAGCGGTCAGTGTCGCCGTAGGTGACACCGTCGGTCAACAAGATCATACGTTTCACCGCGTTGGGAATGTCCCAGCGCCGTAGCTCACCGAGGCCTTGCACCATGCCCAGAGACATCGTTGTGCCACCCGCATCTTGAATACGGTCAATGGCTGCCTTCATGCCCGGTTTGTCGTTTGCTGGCATGGAAGGGATTATTACCTGGGCGCTATCATCAAAGATGACAACCGAGATGTAGTCGCTCGGCTCAAGGCGATCAATGACCATCTTCACGGCTTCCCGCACATTGCGCAGTTTTGCCCCGCGCATCGAGCCAGAATGATCAATGACCAGGGCAAAATTCAATGGCATACGTACCTGTGCCATCAGTGCCGTGGGTTTCGCTTCTATTAATGCATACGCAAGCTGACTACCACCAGTGACAGGCAAAAAATCTTTTCCCAACTGGTGAGCCAGGGTTACCTCTCCGGGCATATTCCATAAGCTCCTTTCGCATTTGGCTGGCCCTTAGTATATCATACTCTCCGTAGCCGCTTTCCCGTCTGCTATGCAAACTACGGAAAATGATTAGCGCACAAAAACGAGCACTGCACTTACGTTATCTTCTCCACCATTCGCATTTGCCGCTTCTATCAATTGCATACACGCTGTCTGTGGGTCCGGGGCGGCGTTGAGAATGTCGGCAATCTGATTATCGCGCACCATCTCCCACAAACCATCGGAACAACTGAGCAACATATCGCCTGGATGAATCTGTTGCTTGAAGAGGTCTATCTGCACATTCAGCTTATCGCCGATACTGCGATAAATCTGCGAACGTTGTGGATGTGTATACACATCTTCAGGGGCAATCAGTCCACCTGCAACCAGTTGACCGACAAGCGAGTGATCGTTAGTCAGTTGATAGAGGTTTCTATCACGTAACATATACGTGCGACTATCACCTACGTTGAAGATATATGCACGATCTTCGGAGATCATAAAACCGGTTAATGTCGCGCCCATGTCAGACTTGTTGCGCTGATTTACCTGGCACACTGTTGTGTTGGCATCTTCGATCGCGCTCTGTAACAGTTTCAGCAGGCTCTCTTCGTCCATCTCTTTTGTCTGCTCAGAGATTTCACCCTGCTGCTGCTCTGTTTGCGCCTCTTTCGCTTCAAGCGGTTGCAACAGCAGCTCACGCAGAACACGCTCAGCAATCATTGTGGCTGTAATACGGCTCGCTACCTGCCCCTTGTCATGACCTCCCATACCATCCGATACCAGGAAGATTCCAGCCGGCGAAGAGAGGGACTCATGCACGCGTTGCAACGACAGGACGAGCGTGCTATCTTCGTTTGGAGCGGTCCGCCGCATGTCTCCTGCATCCGAGGCACTGGCCGCCAGAAGCGAAACTCCGTTGGGCAAACTCTGCTCGCTCTGCAGTTGCTCAACAAGGTATGTCTGGCCCTGTGCAACAAAAGTATTCACTATTGTGCCTTGCAAAACATGCGCATCCTGCTGCCCTGTTGTGCCAGCAGGATATTCATGCAGAATATAGGAGGCGTTGAGTAGTTCCGCGCCGCAATCAATGCAGAACTCGTCGCCTTCGCCATTCTCCTCGGAGCCACAATTCCAGCAGTGCAGGTAGCCTTTGTGGTCTCGCACTTCATAGACATGCTCGTGCTCTTCCTGGCTGACTACTTGCACAATTTCATACCGCTCACCCACAAGGGTTCCAACGGCTAACACTGGAAAGGGAGATGCAGCGTTTAGCTTTTGCTGTTCTTGCTTCTCCTGGCTCTGCTGGCTCTCCTGTGACGTCTGTAGCTGCACCTCTTGCTGTACAGTCGAGTCGCCTGGCTGCTCCACGTTCTGCTCCTCTTCAATTGTCTTCGATGTAGCTTCTTGCACAACGTCAGGCGTTGCACTGGGGAATGTCGTTTCCGCGCTCGCTTCGGTCTTTGCTGTCTGAGCTTCCTGAGCCTCGTGACCCGATACCACTTGTTCAGTTTGGGACGCTGTGGACGCTGTGGATGATGCAGGCTGCTTCTCTTGCTTTCCCGCGACTTCTTGTAATATTGCTTCAGCCGCCCCTTGCTTCGTGGTTTCGCTCTGCTGCTCACCTTGGTGGGCAGAAGTGTTTACTGCTGCAGTTGCTGTGTTGAGCTCTTGCTGTGGAATTAAGAGCGTTGGCGCATCAGCAACATCTTGCTGAGCAGTAGTTACAGCGCTGCTTGTCGGCGATACAGGACTAAAGATACGAGTCGGGGCATCGGCGATATCACCTGTGTGCGCCTCCTGCGAGGTTCTCTGGACCTGCACGTTGTCCTTCAGCTCCCCTGATGGGTGTACATGCTCAAGTTCTTCCTGCCAGCGCCGCGTATGGTACGCCATCATCTCATTCGGCGTGAGAATCTGTGTTGGTGCCTGGCTAATATCAGGAACATCCGGTTGTCTGTTTTGAGCAGGTGCTGCCTGAGCTACAGGATTATTTTCAGGAGAGGATATAACACTCTTCTGCTCCTGTTGTTGCATCTGGGTAGCGGCTGAAACGGCTGAAGCAGACGTGGAGTTTTGCTGAAATTCTTGCGCTTCACGCTGCTCGTGTTGGGTAGCAGCACCCTCTTGAAATTGTACACCTCCAGCCGGCGGCGCTGGCGCAGCAATGACTGTTTCAATAGCCAGCTCTTGCCCGCAGCGCTTACAGTACCTTGCAGTGTCTCGATTTGGTGTATGACATGATGGACAGACCATCCTGCCCTCCTTATTAGATAGAGCTAAAGTTGTTTTTGTAAACGAATAGCCTCAGCATTTTTAGGATCGCGCTGCAACGTCTCTTTGAGCATCTGGCGCGCTTCCGCTTTTTTGTTCATTTTATGATAGCACGTTGCCATAGCACTGTAGACATCAGCAGAATAAGCGTTTAGCTGACGTGCGCGTTCTAGTGCACTCAACGAGTACTTCCATTCTCTGACCTTCATATGCGCACGACCTAAATCGTACCAGCTTTCCCAGAAGGTCGGGTCTTGCTGCGTTGCCTGGCGCAAGAGACTTACAGCGGAAGGAATTTGTTTCATTTCGATGTAAAGCCGACCAAGCGCGGTCAAGATCAACGAATGATTGGGATTGATCTTTAAACCGTCAAGAAAGTACGATTCCGCTTCTCGCTGTGCACTCTGTTCCATCGCTGCCAGCCCAAGCTGGTAGTAGATGGCTGTATCCTGTGGTGTCAGAGCCAATGCTTTCTTGAATGCAGTCGTCGCTTTTGCTGGTAGATCCAGGTCGCGATAGCACATACCGAGTTGGAAGTAGGCATCCAGGGCATCGTTTTTTATACGCAGGGCCTCCTCGAAGTACTCGGCGGCCCGCGTCATATTCTCCATAAACAGCTTCTTGTCCTTCTCACGTACAGCTTGCCCATATTGCCGATACGAGCGACCAAGGTTGTAGAGCACGTCATACGTTGCTCCTCCCTGGCTCTGCGCCTGCTTAAACAGACGAATAGCTTCAGTATAATTTTTATTGGTAAGTTGTTGCAAACCTGCACGAGAAGATGCTGCTGAATCCTGGGGAGGTGCGCTGGTATTACTGGTACCACTGCCAGTATTAGTAACAGGGCGCGCTTGAATCGACTGAACCGGACGCGCCCGAATAGGCTGTGGCGGCTGATTTTGCACTGGTCGCGCCTGAATAGGTTGACGAACTGGACGAGCTTGAATGGACGAGCGCGGTCCCTGCACACGTACCTGTGGTGGTGCAATCGTGGCTCCCTGCACAAGTGGCTGTCCGTCACGCTTACAGAACTTGGCACCAGGTCGATTGACGAAGCCACACTTGGGACAGATCAACCCCTGCCCCTGTGCTGTTGCGCCATTGACTGGCTGGACAATAATAGTGGAGTTGGGCGAAAGCGCCGGAATCTGCACTGTCGCAGGAGCCGCTTGATTTGCCTGGTTCGGCAAACACTGCTGTAGCGCCATACGCATTGCCTCCGCACTCTGGAAACGCTGAGATGCATCCTGCTGCATCGCCTTAATGATAACCTGCTCTACTGGACAGATAATCTTTCCCCCCACCTGAATTGTGCGTAGGCGTGGATTTTTAGCGAGAATGCTGCCAGGAGCTGGTGTCTGAATAGGATCAGGCTCGTAGTTCGTCAACAAATGATACATCGTTGCGCCAAGCGAGTAGATGTCCGAGCGCGCATCAGTCTGTACCAGCTTGCCTGGATTCTGCGCAGAACGGCGCTGACCCGGTGCAGTGATCGAGCCAAGATGTTCTGGCGAGGCGTACGAGATGGTTCCTAGATTCTCTGTGTTGGTACGTTTACTGGGATCAAAGCGCCGCGCAATGCCAAAATCGATCAGTTGCACCTCATTATCCGGTGTGATCATGATATTGCCCGGTTTGAGGTCGCGCAAAATGATCGGGGGCGTGCGTGTATGAATATACGTCAGCGCCTCACACACCTGCGTCATCCAATGAATTACCTGATCCTCTGGTAGCGGCCCCTTTGTTGTTTCAAGAATCTTCTCCAAACTGCGCCCAGGGACAAACTCCATTGCAAAGTAGTAGTTCCCACGCTCCTGGAAAGGCAGCATCAAGGCAGCAATACGCGGATGTTTCAGGCCTCGCAACAGAGCTATCTCTTTGTTAAAGCGCTCAATCGCCTGCTTTCGCTCTTCTTCGCTTGTAGCCTGATTGATAAGCAGTTCTTTAACGGCGTAGTAATAAGGAGGGGTGCCGGGTGGCGTACCGATCTGTTCAACCTTGTAGACAGTGCCCATGCCACCCTCACCGAGAATCTGCACAATCTTAAATTTTCCATCAAGAACTGTACCTAGTGGGAGAGCCATACGACTATTTTCTCCAAAAGCATTGGGCGCACGAGCTACGCTCAATGCTTACTGACATGAACCACAACCGCCGTAATGTTATCCTCTCCACCGCTCTCGTTCGCCATCTCGATCAACTTATCACAAAGAACCTGTGGGCTGGCCTGTTCCTGCAGCGTCTTCAGCAGCTCTTCTTGATGCACCATCTCCCACAATCCGTCGGAGCAGAGCAAGAGCGTATCTCCAGGCTGGAGCACCTCATGAAAAACATCAACCTCAACATTCTTGTGACCAGCACCGAGCGAACGATAGATCAGATTGCGCTGTGGATGCGTGTAAACTTCTTCAGCTGTGATCTGGTTCGATTCGACGAGCCGAGCTACCAGAGAATGATCACGTGTTATCGGCAACAGTTGGTTGCCACGCAGCCGGTAGGTCCGGCTATCGCCCACGTTTGCGATGTATGCCTGATCATTCTGCACCAGCGCTACCGTCACCGTACTGCCAAGACCTCGCGCCGCAGCCTGTTGCTCGCCATAACGCACAATCGCGCGATTTGCATTCTGTACCGCCAGTACAAGCTGTTCCTCAACCGCTTCAGCAAGGGTCGTTTCAGAAAGCTTCCGCGTCTTCTGGGCAGGTGTTACAATCGGTGCTGAGGCAGCAGAAGGAGATTCAGACGGACTCTCGTTAGGAACGGCAGAAGCACTTTCAACACTTCCCTCCTGCGCAGCAGCGAGTGCCTGCTTTACAGCGATAGGGTTGAGCTTGACCGTAGGCTGATCAGAAAGGGGCTTGAAGAATGTATCCAGCGCCTTACTAATCGTTTCGATTGCCAATTTACTGGCAACCTCTCCTGCCTTATATCCACCCATACCATCGGCGACTATAAACAGCCCCAGGTCCCCATCCTCAGCAGACTCAACGCGCTTATACGCACAGTCCTCGTTCTGTTCACGTTGTTTCCCAACATCAGATTTATCAGCAGCAGTTAGTTTTAGATGCATACTATTACCTCACCAAAGCAGGAGTTTTCTACTTCCGTTTGATGCTCACTATAACATATAGTAGTATTGCTGGCAATTGCAATATCTGTGTTTCCATGTTTCAAGAGAATAAAGAGATACTCATCTTGATCATACGGACACTCCTATCTCCCATTGGAATATATTCTATATACGTAACAGAAGTGGCTCTAGTTGTCTAGCTCGATAACACAATAACACGACAGGCACCGTTCTCGATTGTGCTAGCAAAAGAGAGACCGAGCGTGAGCACTTGCATCTCCACTGCCCCAAAATTTTACTATTCCCGATAAAAATGACTTCTATCGCCTACTCCCGCTCTTCTCTACTGCGTGGGCGGAAATGCATACGGATCGCGGTTCCCCGGAAACTAAACTCCTCGCGCAAACGATTCTCCAGGTAACGCTCATAAGAAAAGTGCACCGCCTCGGTATCGTTGACGAAAAAGACAAATGTGGGCGGATTGACACGCGTCTGCGTCGCATAGTAGATCTTCAAAGGCTTATGCCGGATGACTGTGGGACTGTGACGCTGCACTGCCGTTCGTACCAGCTCGTTGAGTTTTGAGGTGGGAACACGAAGATAGCGCATCTCGACGATCTTGAGCGCGCTTTCGAGGATAGAGGCAACGTGATACCCTGTTTTTGCCGATGCAAAGAGAATCGGCGCGTAGGGAATAAACTTGAGTCCCTCCGCTAGCACACGGCGATACTCCTCCGCGCTGGCAATCTCATCCTTGGTCGCTGCATACTTCCCTTCCCGTTCATCCCGTCGCTGCTGTTGCGCAAGATCCCACTTATTGACAACAACGACTACGCCCTTCCCTTGCTCATGAATCTCGCCCGCAATATGCGTGTCCTGTGCCGTTAGCCCTTCTGAGGCGTCGATGAGCATGATGGCTACATCACAACGTTCAATAGAACGAGTCGAGCGCAGCACGCTGAATTTCTCAACTCCAGGACCAACGCGTCCACGTCTCCGAATTCCCGCTGTATCCACCAACTTGATACGCTGGTCGTTAAATGTCACCTCGGTGTCGATAGCATCGCGCGTTGTTCCAGGTACGTCGCTGACAATCGAGCGCTGCGTTCCCAGGATAGCGTTGAGCAGCGAGGATTTCCCAACATTCGGACGCCCCACAATCGCCAGGCGTGGAATCCCCTCCTCCTCTTCCTCCTCCCCTTCCTCAACCGGTGGTAGGGCTTCTACAATGGCATCGAGCAGATCTCCAGTCCCAACACCCTGAATTGAAGAAATGGCGATTGGTTCACCCAGTCCGAGTGTGTAAAACTCAACCACATCCTGGCGACGAGCAGCATTATCGGCCTTGTTTGCAGCAAGAATGATCGGCTTCTGCGATCGCCGCAGCTTATTCGCCACATCTTCATCGGCAGTGGTAATGCCTGAACGCGCGTCAAGCATAAAAACAATCACGTCAGCTTCTTCGATAGCAAGCTGAGCCTGTTCCATGACATGATTCATCAGATCACCCGGCTGTCCATTCAAGCCGATCTGCCCAACGGGAACGCCCGAACCTAGCTCCAGGCCACCGGTATCGATCAACGTAAATTCTCGCCCATTCCAATCCGTGTCGCCATAGAGACGGTCACGGGTCGTACCAGGCATATCCTCAACAATGGCGATACGCTCGCCAATCATACGATTAAAAAATGTGGATTTGCCGACGTTTGGTCGGCCAACAATGGCGACGAGTGGTTTCATAACGCCCCCACCACCCTTTCCTAAAAACTGAAAACTACGTTTTAGTAGCAATGATGAACATAATTGCGCACCATTATATCATAAAGGTTTCATAAAAAGGAGAAAAAGCAGCGCTTTCCCATTTTCTGTCGTATGCTCGCACCTGCGTCGCTCACAGAAGGAGGTGACCTGTTCATGCGCTAAAAGAGATGAGGATGGGAAAGCTCTGACGAAAAAAGCGCAAAAAACTACCAGAATAGTTCGGAAACGGAGCGACCATCGTGAATACGGCTTATCGTGGTGGCAAACGGCTCAGCCACAGAGAGGACCGTGAGATTGGGCAGCAGCTTCTGCTCAGGTGCCGGGATGGTATCCGTAATGACGATCTCCTGAATCCCTGCATTATTGAGCCTTTCAAGAGCCGAACCCGAAAAGATCCCATGTGTTGCACAACAAAAAATATCTCTGGCCCCATGTTGACGCACAACACGCACGGCTTGCGTAATCGAGCCTGCCGTATCAATCTCATCATCTACGATCAACGCGTTGCGCCCATCGACATTGCCAATAATACCCATCGCTTCAGTCACACCATGGTTGCCCAGCCGACGTTTCTCGACTACCGCCAACGGCGCACCCAGCCGGTCAGCCAGCATACGCGCCTTTTTCGCAAAGCCTTCATCCGTCGAGACCACCGTGAAATTATCGAGCTTTTTCTCCGTAAAATAGCGCGCCTGGATGATCTGAGCCGTCAGCTCATCAACTGGAATATTGAAAAAACCTTGGATCTGTCCGGCATGCATGTCCATTGTCAGCACGCGATGCGCACCTGCCACTGTAATGCAATCAGCGATCAAACGAGCGGTAATAGGGACGCGCGACTGGTCCTTCTTGTCCGTGCGCCCATAAGCGTAATAGGGGATGACAGCCGTGATCCGCTTCGCAGAGGCACGTTTCAGCGCATCAATCATAATCAGCAGTTCCATAATCGAGCGGTTGACAGGTGAGCTGAACGGCTGAATTATAAAAACATCGCGCTCACGCACGTTCTCATTGATCTTGACAAAAATATTCTCGTTACTGAACTGGAATACATCAGCATCGCCAAGTGGAACACGCAAATGTCGGCAAATAGCAGCTGCGAGAGGACGATTGGCGTTCCCGCTAAAAACTCTCAAGTCATCCAAATTACACCTCCTGCTCCCAAAAATTATAGCACATCGCCTCGCTCGTCCGTACACCAACAAGCAGAGACAATGTGCCTGACGCAATATCATGAAGGGTTTCAGGCGATTTCTAGACCATTTACGCAACTTGTTTTCTTTATGTTCTGACCTGACTGGCTACTTACAAAAAAGTAGGTACTTGAAAAAGTAAATTATGTATTTATACTTTATACTAGTTAGCTGAGTAGTGTAATCTCAGTAGACATGATAAGGAGGATGATAGCATGCTCTCAGGAATGAAATCTAGTTATGATTTACGAGTTGATGACACATCTCATTTTTTAAGGCGTGCTATGTTCTAGAGAGAGAAGAAAGATAAAAGGAGAAGAAATGGGAAAGCTTGAAGGCAAAGTCGCAGTTATTACAGGCGGGGCTACAGGTATGGGTTTTGCGACTGCAATGTTGTTTGTCCAGGAAGGGGCCTATGTCTATATCATTCCTCGCAACTCGGATAGAGCGATGACCAACTGGTTCGCCTGATCTCATAGAGTTCCTGCTTGAGAAAAGTTAGCTCTACTCACCGAGACGGGCAACCAATAACCAAATCATCTTCATTGTGAAGAGTATTGCTCTGGCAGAGGGGAATAGGCCCATTTCGTTCTGGTATCTTATTCCCCCCCCCTTGGAACCCCGTTCTACGGCGTCCATTTCGTTGGACTCTGGCCGTTAGGCTGTCGCCTCCTCTGGCGTCGAAATGAGAATACTTAAGAAACGGCGAATCGCCCAGAAGACCAGCCAGTAGATGCCCATCGCAATGAGGGTCGGCCACTCAAATGTTCTGTATGCCGGCACAATACCAGCGAACGGATAGAGCACGATATCGGTCAGCGAGAAGAGAAATCCCGCAAAGAGATTCAGCGGATCTGCACCAATCAGCTTAAGGAAGAAGCGCAGAAACAGCGTAACTTCCAGCACGACGATAAACCATTGCAGAAAATCGTTGAGTTTACCAATAGCATAGCGGACCGTACGAGCCTCTTCCTGGCGTGTCTCTGCATTCTCTACCTCTGGCTCCGCATCCGTAGCTGTGGGTGCATGGGCCTGCACCTGTCGAGGCTGCAAATCTTCCATGCGTTCCCCTGGAATAACTTCCGTCGGTTGCGCATGTGTGGGTTTGTCGGGATAAGGGTTCGTGGGCATCCAGCTTCCTCTCAATACGACTAGTCAGCTCACTTCAACACGAAAGATTAGAGCACAAATGTCCTGAGACAATTATACCATTATTTGCTCTTCCAACGCTATAGCCTCCCTCCCCTCTTTCCCTTCTCTCATATCCTCTCAAATGGAAAAGCTAAAATATTCTTGTTCTAATAGGTCAAATGTTCTAATCGTCAAAAGGTCCTCTACAAATTATTCTCACCAGCGCGGGGAATCATACCTTTCCTGGCTTCGTTGGCTTGTGTATCTTGACTCCATGAATGACAGCTCACTTATCCACTCTCCTGCCTTACAAGCAGAATCACACCTTCAGCTTGAGCAACAATATGAAATTGCTGCGCTTGTTGGATCTGGTTGAGGTAAGATAGAAAGTAAGTAGACCGTGTTTTATCCTCAGGGGAGATATTGGTAAGATCAACAACGACATACTCCACGTTTTTTTTCCCATCCAGTGTCGCTACCGTCAACTCAGGAAAAACAGTGATATATTGCCGCTCAGAGAGGTGCGGATTGAGGTTGCCCCCCGCAGAAACAGCCGCGTCAGCAGGAATTTTTTGTAGCAGTTGCTGAATGTGTTGCTCACGAACTCCTGCCGCATGATCAGGCCAGAATATGTTCAAAAGAGGCGTCGCTATAGAATAATTGAGCAAGAACATTCCTACAATCCACAGTCCACAGCATAGAGCAAGCCACCTCGTAGGCAGATAACACGCCAGAGTGGTGGCATAAGCAACGCCACGTATACGCAAACGCTGATAGAATATTCGCGACTTTGTAAGCGCGCCTCGCGTGCCCTGTGTCAACAACGTTTCAATGCGCAGTCGCAGTACTCCTTCTTTCACTTTGCGCCCTCCTCCCCTCAGCACATGTAGCAGGAAAACCAATCCTGGAAGAGGCTTCACCTGCACAACCTGGGAAGATCCCTTTGGTGAAACTGTCAATACCCAGGCTTCATGGTAGCGCTCCTGCTCCTCTGCATCTCCCTGCCACCCATACCAGAGCCAGAAGAGGCGGCGTAATCCGTGAATAGCCGCTACTATCACAAACGGCACTATCGCCGCATTATAATGATATACCCCACTGTGCTGAAAATATTCGCTACTGAGCAGGTTGATGGCAAGGCTGGGCAGTGCTGGTAGCAACCATTCGGGAGAGAGCAAGGCCAGGAATCCAGTGCTGCGAAATAAGCTAAAAAGGTAGTAGATGCGATCCAACGTCAGAAATAATGTAAAAGGCAACCAGGGATGTAGCAATACATTTCCAATCGCTGCGATAGGTGAACTTCCCAGCTCTTCATAACGATACCAGAAGTTATTGTGCAGTGCACCAGTATTAAAATGCGGAATGATAACGAGAAACGAGATCAGGAAGGCGGTCATGCCACAGACAAAGAACAGCGCACCGAGGCGGGGAAGCTTATACTTCCAGATCAGCAACAAACCTAACATTCCGACAACCGCTGGCATCTCTTCTTTTGTCATAGCAGCCAGCAGGCAGGCCAGAATAAACCAGTAGTAACGCCGGTACGTCAAAGCCAGCAGCGCATAGAGCAACAGGGGAGTTGCCAGTGAGAGTGGATGAAAATCAAAGATATTCTCACTTATCACCGCCGGTGAAAGCAGGTAGGCAGCGGCCATGACGAGAGCGAGAAACGGCCAGGGAGAAAGATAGCGTCGTGTCAGCAGAAAGACTGGCAATGCTCCGGCAGTCAGGGCCAGCACCTGAAAAATGAGCAGGATACGTACATCTGCATGGAAGAAATACAGCAGCGAAAGAGGCAAAATAATCGGCTCGACATGCTGCGCCAGGCGTATCGGCATCCCATACCAGTTCGAGCCGTGATTGGTGAATTGAAATAAGCGCCCATGTAACGTATTCCAGATCGCCTGATCCATATTGCCAAGATCAAATGCGGTTGCCTTAAAAGTATCGTAGCGTACAACCGCCTGATTCCCCAGCCACAACGCACAGAGCACCATCAGTGCAGCCAGAAGCAGCCACACGATTCGCCATTGCGTAGCCAGCGAGAGATGCAACGCTGAATAGAGCTTTGTCTTCTTCTTTCTGTCCATTACACAGGAATAATAGCCCTCCAGACGCCAAGGAAGACGAGGATCATAAACGACCAGACGATCACCGATTCACGCCATGTCCCAGTACGAAAACGCCACTTTGGATTAGGAGGAAAACCGTAGCGTTTATGACTTGGCCAGAACAGCGGTACGCCCCCCAGCGTCAGAGCATCCGCGAGAATATGCATAATACAGCCGAAAAGAACACCCCAAAAAACCAGGTGCGAACCCGTTACAAATGCAGCTGGAAGTTCCCACCCACGTGTACTTAACATATAGGCTACCACCTGTTCCAGACCAATGGCAAGCAAGGAGCCGACAACCAGACCCAACAAGCTATGGAAGACGGTACGGTGGCCTGCGATGCGTTGAATCTCTTTACTCACGATGCCGAAGCGGTGACCCATTGTGCTCCGTGCGTTATCTATATCAGGCAGCAGTGACCCAAAGCCAACCGCGAAGTAGTAGACCGCTTTCCGTATCAAAAGAGAGAGAGGAACTGCGCTCGCCATTGTCAATGATGGACCGGAGAGATGTACAAACCCATCCAGAACCACCCCGGCAGTGAGGCCAACTAGCAGGTGTGATCGACCTTGCATACGCACCTGAAACCTTTCTTAACAATATATGCACACTGCGCGCCAGTGTAGAGGTTCCCAACGCATTTGTCAAGCAAAATATACTGCTCTCATTATAGTAGAATCTGTAGTGCACTGGCTTTAAAGACAACCGACAACTCGTCTGTATAAAATGCAAGCGCGTACTTTCTTAAAAATAAATGAGCACACATAGTTTGAGTGACATCAGATTTTTCGCCAAAAATCTTTTCATGCAAATAGCGCACGAAATAACTTTACTGAAAAATATACTAAATCGTATCAGACGTGTTATAATAGTATCGATACATGGCCATTGAGAAGGCAGGGTTCTTTGTCTTCGCTCTCTGCTCTTTTCTGGAAGAATTTTTTTTGCCCTCTGCCCAACGAAGAGGAGCGTATCAGAAAGCATGTTTCTATGAGCACGCCAGGCGCTTTTCTACACCCCCTTTCCAACTATCAGGTTGCTGCTATTCAGTACGAGCCGTCTCTTGGGGAAAAAGAGCGGAACGTGCAAAATTTGCTGGCTCTCGTCGAAGAGGCTGCACGCCATGAGGCGCGGCTGATTGTGCTGCCGGAAATGGCAACAACCGGCTCCTGCTGGCTTTCTCGTGCGGAAGTTGCACCCCATACCGAGCCTATTCCCGGACCGACGACGCTGCGTTTTGCACAACTTGCCGCCTCCTATGGCTGCTTTATCCTGCTCGGTCTTCCAGAAGTCGATCCAGAAACGCAAATGTATTACAATAGCGTGGCACTGGTTGGTCCTGGCGGCGTGGTCGGGCGCTATCGCAAGTTGCATTCTAACCTGGGCGATCCACATTGGGCATGCGATGGCGATCTTGGCGTCGTCGTCTGGGATACTCCGCTTGGTCGCCTCAGCCCTCTCATCGGAGCCGACGCACAGCACTTTGAAACCGCTCGTATCGCGGCGCTACGCGGGGCAGATCTCTTCCTCCTGGCTGCCAATTGGAGCGGGGAAAAATCTCCCTGTAGCTGCTGGATGGCTCGCGCCTTTGAAAATACAACCTATCTGCTTGCTGCAAATCGCTATGGGGAGGAGCGCGGCGTCCACTTCAGCGGTGGTACGTGCCTGCTCAATCAGGATGGCACAATCCAGCATATGCTCGATAATGGGCAGGGGATCGTCTATGGGCACGTCGAACTCTCTCGGAGCCGCGATAAACATTGGCGACAAAGTACTTATTTCGCCGGTGCTTCCCTCGCTACTCGTCGCCCAGGCGAGTATCTTCCACTGCTGAGCAATAGCTATCTCTGGGAACCGTTGCGCTTCCACTCTCTGTATGGCTCGGCAGAATTGCCCCCTGGTCAGCTCTCATGTGTTGGCGTGGTTCAATTAGATCTACAGGAATTGCAGTATTCTACTACTGAGGAAAAGTTGCGCATATTGCATTCGCTCTTGTCTACCTCGATGCAGAATAATGCTTCCGCTCGTCCAGATATTCTAGTGCTCCCCGAACTTCTATTCCCTGGACCTCCCCCTGCTCAACAGGCGCTATCTGCCGAATCACTGCAACAGCACTTTCGCTCTGGCGCAATCGAGATTCCTGGTCCGCAAACTGATGCTCTGGTAGCCCTTGCAAGCTCTCTCCAGATTAGCCTGGTTGTTGGCGTTGCAGAGAAAACCTCCACTGCATACTACAATACGATCCTGCTGCTCGATCCCGAAGGGGTCTATGGGATGTATCGGAAATTGCACCTTGGCCCATTAGATTCTCTGTGGGCAACTCCAGGTGATCTGGGTCTACCGACCTTTGATACTCCCAGTGGACGTATTGGTCTGGCGACAGGCTACGATGTTCTTTTCCCTGAAACACTTGCTGTACTCGCGGGCAAAGGAACGGACCTGGTCTGCTCCCCTGCTCTGCTAGACTTCCCCGCTCCTCTCGGCCTGGCACATACAGATGTCCCACATTCAGCTCCTGTCGCTTCCGAGGAGTACGATCCATGGCACTTCCTGCTCTGGCGGGTTCGTGCCTCTGAGCAGAATGTCTACCTGGCCCTGGCGAACTGGTATGGCAAGACAGATGCAATTGCTGCAAATGGCAGCAGTGGTATCTTTTCACCTACCTCCAGTACTTACCCCTGGCCCGAAGTCATCGCCGATGAGGGTGAGAGTGGACTGATGATGATGACTATCGATACACGCGAACAGCGCACCGGACGCCGTACCTCCCAGGTGTTATCATATACTCCAGGTGACATGGTCGGGTCTTTAACTGGCGAGCTGGCCTATAATGCCCTGGATACCATTCCAGGCAATGCTGTTCGCGCTAAGCCACAGTTGCGTAGGCGGCTCCCTTTCTGGTACAAAGATTTAGTACGAAAAGAACTGTAAGCAGAGGCGCTTGTATGAAGATTGTTTCAAATAACTATCTAGATGAGAAGTACCTGCGTGCCGTTGATCGCTACAGCCTCCTCGCAACGCTCTTTGCCGCCGTCGTGATTGCCGCCAATTTCCTGGTCCTGCTGCTGAATGGAGAGAATCAGCAGACTCCCTTTACAAATAGTATCGTTCCTGTCACGATTTTTTTTAGTGCGTTGGGAGCCTTACTCGTTGCCCGCCATGCTCGTTCCGGTCCCTTACAACTGGATCGACACTACTCCATCGCCTGGCTCTGCATGAGCGTTGGCTTATTTGTGAGTGGACTTGGCGTCACTATTTTTGGACTACTACAGGATAAAGCTCCATCTCTTTTTTCTTCTGGCTATGGAATCATAACACTGATCTTCTATCCGCTGACTTGTATCGGTCTCTTCCTCCTGCCTTCCTCCCCTCGTATCCGTATCAGTGCTGTCTTCGATGTTCTCATTACCTCCTTCTGCTTGCTGGGTGTCTTCTGGTTCTTTGTGACCAATACACCGGCTACGCTTCACATGAATACGCTGCTTACCGGCGATATGTTCTTCTTGCTCTATCCCTGCTGTGATATCTTTCTCCTATTTGTACTCTTCCTCTTCTTCGAGCAGGGCGTTGAAAGCACATGGCGACCTGCATATATGCTGCTTGGACTGGGTTTGCTTGCAAGCCTTTTCACTCATGTTGCAATTGTCTATACCTCTATTTTTGCAAATACCTCGCGTGGCATAATCTCCTATATCGATCTCTTCTGGCTGGCGGGTTTACTGCTCATCGGACTTGCAACAGTCTACCAGTATACTGCGCTTGCTCATCACGTTGAGAAAGAACAGGGGCAACAGCACACGGCTTTGACCACTATAAACTTGCCAGAGGGAGGGAAGACGCGTTCCGAGCAGAACTTCCTGCGCTCCTGGCTCCGTGTACAGAATATGTATATCCCTCTGGCGCTCTTTATCTGCTGCCTCGTCTTCTACTATATGCTGCATCAGCAGCAAGTGCCCGGCACATTCCTCTTCCTGACCGTCTGCACAAGTATACTGATTGTCGTGCGCCATTTCTTTGCATCTCGCGAAAATAATCTGCTCCTACGTGAACGCGAGCAGAGATACGATATCGCCGAACATGTCCGAGCGCTTGTCTCTCAGCTTTCAGATATCCAGAGCTTCGACTCTTTGTGTGATCGCTTTGTGCAGATCGCGGTACATGATTTTGGCTTCACCTTCGCTATGCTTCTGCTTGTTGAAGAGTATAACAGCCCTCTTACCAGCCAATCACATATCCTTGTTAATACCACATCTCTATCGACTCATCCCACTCGCTGGAGATTGCGGGGCGATACGATCCTCTATCGCACGGTCGCTATGGGCAAGCGTGTAACGGTTGACTGGGATGTACATACAGCAGATACACCAGCCGAGGTACGCGTCTGGCTGAGTAAGCAGCACTTCCCTGCAATGGTGTTTTTCCCTATCCTCTACCGTGACAAAATTCTTGGTAGCCTCGGCGTCGCCCGTCATGTCCTCTCGCAACGCAGCCAATCCGAGGCGATAGTTGTGCGTGTCTTCACCGAACAGATCGCTGCTCTAATCGAGCATGCCTACCTCTATCGCGAAGCTCGTGATCACGAAGCCTTTGCGCTCGCTATGGCAACGATCTCCAAACGCCTGAATGCCGTGGTGGTCGAGCTGACAGAAATCAGTAAGCTGATCTGTGAAGAAGGCGTTCGTGCCCTCCCCGCCGATTACGCTGTGTTGTATGCCGTACAGGATAATGCCAGTTTCGTGCCGCTGGCAACGTCTCAGTACAACGATGACCTGATAACAACATTGCAGCAGTGGCCCGGCTTCTCTCTCACAGAATACGAGGCAGAGACAGACAAAGCGCGCCATCCCTTCTTGCTTGATATGGCTCAGCGCGGACGCGAGCACTCTCAGGGAAAGCCCGGAAGAAATAGCCGCCCAGAATTGCGTGTGCCATCACTCCGCGCAAAGCTTGCGCGCCACTTTGTACAAACCGCCATCCTTGCTCCTCTCGTCAGCGGCGGCCAGCTCATTGGCTTACTGCTCTTCGCCCGCGTTACCGCACCTGGCCTCAGTAACGATTTCTGTTTCGATGTGCAAGATCTCCCTCACGCTCAGGATTTTGTGGAACAGGCGGGCATTGCTTTTGCCAATGCACGTCTCTATGAACATCTGCGCTCAACACACGAGCGCTTAAAAGAACTTGATCAGCTCAAGGATCAGTTCATGGTCACCGCCTCCCACGAACTGCGCACACCTCTGACCGCAGTACAGGGCTACATCGAGCTGATGGCACAATATGATGACGTGCTCCAACCCGAACAACGCCGTGAGTTCCTGCATAAAGCGCAGATGGGTTGTGAAGAACTCGCTGTGCTCCTGCGCAACGTGATGGATGCCAGTCGCCTGGAGATCGAAGCGGGCATCAAACAGTCACTCCTCTCCCGCATCAACGTGAAAGAAATGATCCAAAAAGTGCAGGTGATGATTGAACCACAGGTGAAGCATGAACATCGCAATGTAACCATAGAGGTACCTGCACATTTGCATGTTCACGCTGACCCGGTGCGCCTGCATCAAGTATTACTGAATATCAGCTCTAACGCCCTCAAGTACTCATCGCCTGGCTCACCCATAACATTTTCCGCCCGTCTCTCTAGCGGACAGGAACAGGCAGTAGTCATCAGTATCAAGGATAGAGGAAAGGGCATCATGCCTGAAGATCAGGTCAACCTCTTCCAACGCTTCGTTCGCCTTGAAAGCGACCTGAATAGCCCCGTGCGCGGCTCTGGCCTTGGCCTCTACATCTCGCGCCGCCTCATCGAAGCCATGGAGGGAAAGATCTGGATCGAAAGTAGAGGCATTCCAGGAGAGGGATCTACCTTCCACATACAACTACCCGCAGCCTGACTACTTCTTCGCATCCGACTGAGCCGCCGCCTCAGCCTGCTTCTTCACCAGCAACGGAGCGTGCTGTTCACAAAAGCGAAAACTCCGCCCTCCGGCAAGCAACTGCGCATACGCCGCCGGCTCCCCACAAGTATCACAGCGCCCAACATGTGTCTTCACTGCTTTCATAACAAAAGAAATCTCCTCTTCTTAGCTTTTAGATAACTTTATCCAATATCTATATAATGGCACACCCTCATGATACCACAAATTGCCTATTCTCACCAAAATCGAGAGCTGAAAAGCTGCACCCATTAATGATTTTGTAGGTGATGACCTGACTCGCTTTAAGCTGTCTCCCACAAAGTTTGTATGTAGCATTCCTTACTTTCTCTACTCTTATTCTTCCTTATATGTATTATCTGCTCATCTGTCAAATATCTTTCTATAAGATGAAAAACACTTTCAGCCGGCACATTAGCTAATTCATTCGGCTCCATTTTATGCATCCCACCGCCATAAACACGACCCTCTTGTATTAAAAAATTTACTGATAAAGCCTCAAGTCCTTGCCACACTAATTTGATCATCTCTGGATTATCATCCAATATTCTCTTTAGCACCGCTTTGGGGTAAAGTATGTGATACGCATTCGTTGCTGTTGCCCTTGAAAGATTTAATATGAAACGAAAAGGATTATCCTTCGTGGAACTATATCTGCCCATATATGCACAAAGAAATGTGCAATCTGATCGCTTCTCTTGTATGTACCAGAATCTACGACTACGGCATAAATACCTCTTATTAATCTCCTCTGCTACTCCTTTTTGCAGATATTGCCACAGGGTTGGGTACAAACTCTCTACCTCTTTCTCTGCAAGATCACAGGTAAGTAAATACAGCTTTTGATCCAAAACAGGGTCTCCACAATCATCCGTTTCAATCAGATTTATCTTAAGATAACGAGGATTTGGCAGAACAGGAGTGAGAAACTCTTTAGAAATTGAATATTCACGTATTTGCTCTTCATTTAGTATGAAATACTTATTCCCTCCTGTTGCTATACCTCGTTTCACATCAAAAAAATCAGCGATTCGTAATTGCTCTTCCCCACTTGTTAGAAGAATGTTTGCCTTGGGCGTTTTAATGTTTACTTGTGTCTGACACTTTCCTGTATCCTCCTCAAAAAAAATCCCATTCCATTTAGTTTTATTATGTAAGTAGTGGTGACTAATATTTTTTGCAATTTCTGGCTTAAGCAATGTTCCACCATACGTAAGTTTGACTGTAGCATCATCAGATGGGCACACTTTTTTGAACCATACAATTGTAGAGGATACCAATGCATCATCAAATTGTACGTCGTTTGCATTGAAACTGTGTATATGTAACAACGTTACTCTAGTTAATAAATATTCTCGTATCTGCTTCCCATAGTTCACGCTCATAAACTCACCTGGAATAAGCCAGCCTGCAAGCCCACTATCTACCATCCAGTTGTGGCAACAGAGTAAAAAATGTCCATAAAGACCTGCCTGCTCACTAAGCTTGATTCCCGTCTCTTGCTCACCACGCTGTTGCAATCGCCGCTTTTCTAATTTCTGTATATGATGATGTCTGACATAAGGTGGATTACATAGCAGTAAGTTGAACTTTTGATCATCTTTATTCGGTGACGGTATCTGTGTAAAGTCGTGGATGTGCAATTTTAAAGGGTGCTCTTTCCAGACATCTCTACCTGCCATCCCGTATGCAGGATCAATCTCATACCCTGTTGCCTCTGAAATTTGAGAGCCTGGGAATGTTCTTAACAACGCAGAGTAAAATGATCCAGTGCCAATAGCTGGATCGAGAAAACGAATTTGAGGATTGAAGGGAAGTAATAGCTGGGCGTGTTCTAGCATTTCCATCGCTAGTTTAGTTGGCGTAGCAAACTGACCAAGCTTGTTTCGTTCTTCTTGTGTTTTTTGCCTGTCAATTTGCTGCTGTATTTTTGATCTTTCAATCTCTATATCATCTAGAAGCATATCTACACTCCAAAACCTATGAAATCATCAATACGATGTTCCCATACCCAATCGATTCCTTCTGCTGCTTCATAACCAAGATATCCCGCATCAAAATAACCACATAGAAATAGAATAAAGTTTACACTTCCATACGTTCTTTTTAGTTGTGTAAGCTTCGTTGCCTCCTCTTTTCTTCTCTTATTTGTATTAGCAAAATCTCCTGCTGATTTTGCCTCTATAAGAAGTGGTATATCTCCAGGTTTACTATGTATTGGCATGATGATAGCATCTATAGGCATATTTACTATTCTATGATCTTCTTGCTCCACTGGTATAGTACGCCGAAACGAATAGGTTCCAGCATTCATTGCATCCAGTGTAAAATCAGATCCCCCTGAAATTTGTGTGTATCCTCGTTCATCTAACCATGTCTCGATCATTTTCAGTTGCCTTTGTTCTTGAGCATTACGAATTATAGGATTTGTTGCCGCTCCACAAAGACGGTCTGCGACAACTGTTGCCGCTCTATAAAGCTCCCTCTCACTTGGAATATGTTTATCCTCTAACCAGGAAAATAAATCTACGTCTGCTAATCGTTCAATTATTCTGCCTATTTTTTGCAGCTCTTGCTCAGCAGTTGCAAATCCCATTCTAGGAGGTAGACGTTTCTCTTCTTCCATCGCTTCAATCAGATTTCTTGATACACCTGCCAACC
>DAOUDD010000032.1:0-13529 GCA_034431765.1 Ktedonobacteraceae bacterium
TCCTCCAGTGTATGAATCACCATCAGGTGCGTGTTCTCCAGTACATCAATAGCACTCATCGCTTCTTCCCTTCTATTGGTCGAAAGTCTCTACAATAAGAACACTCTTTGAAACATCTTTTCGTTTCTCAGCAGGAATATACCCACCTTCCGTGCTGTTTTCATCTGTGTAGAAAGAACCTTGTAGCGATACCTGTAACATTATACACACCTGCAAAGACATACCTTCAGGACTTTGAGAGAGGATTGCTCTGTGTAGAGCATCTTTTTCTTTCATAAAAAGAGCGTCATGCTCTTATTGGATTAATGTATATTCATTATATAGATACATGATAGAATCATTTCTATTATCGCAGAAAAGGGGAATATTATGGCGACAGAAAAAGCAGCATTTGGGGCTGGTTGTTTCTGGGGCGTTGAGGATGATTTCCGCCAGGTGAAGGGCGTAGTGAACGCAACAGTTGGCTACGAGGGCGGCACGATGGAGAATCCAACCTACCGCGACGTGTGCACAGGTAGAACTGGGCATGCCGAGACGGTTGAGGTTGAGTACGATCCGGCGCAGGTCTCCTACGACGAACTGCTCGATGTCTTCTGGAACAATCATAATCCCACCACGCTCAATCGCCAGGGCTTCGATATCGGCACGCAGTACCGCTCCGTCGTCTTCTATCACACACCTGAGCAGCGTGAAAAGGCGCTGGCCTCGAAAGAGCGGCTTGAGAAGTCGGGTCAGTACAAGCGTCCAATCGTTACTGAGATTGTACCTGCCTCGCCCTTCTACCGTGCCGAAGAGTACCATCAGCAGTACCTGAAGAAGCACGGCAGATCAAGCTGCCAGTACTAGTTTATAGGCTGCACAATTCTCAAAAAAGAGGTCCTGGGAGTACATTCCCAGGACCTCTTTTATTCAACCACATATATATTTCCGGCTTGAAAGTTGTCGCGGATTAGGACTGCATTAGTCCTAGTCAGCGAGATCTTTCTGAAAGAGCACTTTCGTCAGCGTCACGCGAACTAGCAGTTCACCCGGTACAGCGTTACGCTTGCCATACACTTCAGCCTGCTCTTCCCCCATGTAACGAGCTGCGATCTTTATAGCCGAGGGCAGCACCTCTTCAAGATTGTCCGAGAGCGTCACCGTCCCCTCGACAATTGCAAAACTAAATGGTGGTCGCTCGTCATCTACACTGATCGCCACACGTGAATCGCGACGTAAATTTCTTCCCTTCACCGTATGCTCGCCAGTATTGAAAATCAATGTATCACCATCGAAAACGAACCAGATCGGCGCGATATGTGGTCGTCCATCTGCACGTACTGTTGCTAACTTGCCGGTACGCGTCCCCTCTAATAGAAATGCCCGCGCCTCAGGCGTTAAAAGTGCCATCGAAAAACTCCTTTAAAGACTATAGCTTCTTAGGTATTTGTAGAGAACAAAGTGGTTGCAACTCCACGAATTCTACAACCACCTTTATCAATCTGCTCCTAATAATACCACTTCCACAAGCAGCTTTACTCATAAAGTTTTCGGATCTTTGTTCGCTCAAGATGTTCGATATCGGTACTATCGCTCCATTGATTAATGTTTCCGACGAGCAGACGTGTGGTAATATATCGCACTTCTGGATCAGTTATCCCTGTAAGCAAAGCCTGCACAAATAGATCACGAAGAGTAACGAGACAACTTGTCATCTCGCAAGTCTGTATCATCAAGTGATTGCGGCGTTGAACCCCCTACCCTTTCAGGCATCGGGTTCCTGACATATAATAGATTTACCAGTAAGTCCACACGTATCTTTAGTATAGAGTCAGTGCTTCACCCTCCGTTCTCGCCCTTTTCAATGTAGAAACATTGCTCACGGAGTAGCAATTCAGAAACGAGGATAACACGATGAAACAGATTACCGGCAAAAAGCAGATTGGTATGTACACGCTTCTCACTGACGAGGAGGGGACGCTGCAGATACAAGCTCCAACCCTTCTCAAGCCTCTCTTGCTCGATCCACGTCAGGCACACGATCTTGCAAGCTGGCTCGCTGAACAGTACACAATCTCTATGGCAGCAGATACACCCGTTGCAGCTCCAGTGCAGGCTACCTCTGCACCGTCAGCACCACCACAAACTCCGATACAAGAACAGGACCCTCAAGCTGTAGCTCACAATGCTATCAACCAGACGGTGAAAGTGGCACAGGATCGCTATCCCGATATGCTCGATCCCGCGAACCGTGACCGCTTGATTGAGCAGGTGAGGCGCATGCCGGAAATAAAAGCTCTGCTCTCCCAGAGCAAGATCACACCTAAACAGATCACACTCTGGGTCGAGCAGCGAATCGAAAAAGGCAGATAGATAGTGCTTAAAGATTATCTTTGAGAAGGAGGCGATTGCTCACCTCCTTCTCAAATTTCTAGGAGACGGTGACCGAGACCACTCCTGACATAGTGCCGACGAAGATGCGCTTGCCAGAAAGCATTGGGGTGGCGAAATGGGGCACCGCTGTGTTTAGGTTCACCTGCGTTCGCTTCGCCCCTGTATCAAGAGCCACTGCGTACAATGTCCCATCTCCACTAAGGCTATAGACGGTGTGCCCACCCACAACAGGGGGCAGAGTCATACCGTCGCCATGCCAGCCCACATTTATCTGTGAGTTCTGCACGGTGATGCTCTGCACACCATTCGTACAGGGAACAAGCACCTGAGAGCCGACAGTTGCAGCTCCACCCATCGCGTTCCCCTGACAGATGTCTGCTGAGGTGATCTGACCTCCTACACCTCCAAGCTTGTCCGCATGCAAAAGATAACCAGTACTCGTTTTGCCTTCGATGAAAATCTGGTTATCTGGCAGCAGCACAGGACCGATAGAGCCAAGATCGGCATCGCGGCTATTCTCAGCTCCCCATGTTGGAGGTGCAAAGCCGTCCTCCAGTTGCAGCGTCGGAGAGAAGCGCAGCACGGAATCGCTATGATCCCATTGTCCACCAACCTGCTCACCATTACCCACTGCCACATACACCTTGCCCGCATCATCTATAGCTGGCCCCGATGGTGCCCAGATGCCAGCTTCACGCGTTGTCGGGACCTGGTAAGAGAGCAGATCTCCCTTCCCATCGGTCTGCGAGGCTATCACAATACCTTTATAGTTTCCACAATCGCCGGCTCGGCCACCAAAGGCAATATACACCTTGCCATTCGCCAGCGCCAACGCTGCACGCTGTTGATAGAAGCGCGGCTCCATGCTCTGCATATCGACCGAACGCTTCACCTTTACCTCTCCGCTGTTCGCATCGAGACCAACCAGAAAATGCTGTGAACCCGTTGTCTCTGCAACGGCAAAGACCAGCCCTGAATCTGGATCATAGATTGGTGTTCCTGTAATACCTATCGGGTCAATATCACCGCAGGGGAGAGCTGATTGCGGAACCGGTGTGCCAACATTGGTATGCCAGAGCACGTTGCCGTTATCAGGATCAAGCGAGTAGAGTGTGTTCCCTTCTGTCGCAACGATCACATGATCGTTGACCATCAGTGGCTCGGCATAGACTGCACCATCGAGTTTAGCGGTCCAGGATGTTGTGAGCGCCTGCGGATCGGGCATGTTGGGCAAGTAGCCGGTTCGTGCCTTGTCATGATGATACATCAGCCAATCGTCATACTTCTTGCTGGCAATTGAGGGCTGAGATGTTGCAGTTGGAGATGGTGTACTCTTCGCCACAGGTGTTGGCGTACTTGCCGGGGGCTGCCCTCCCGTCTGCCCCGTTCCTTCACCACAACCAGAGAGCATGAGCAGCACCATGCAGCATAATCCGAACACGTATTGACCTCTGCCAATATCACGCCTGGCAATTTGCTGCACCTGAACTTTATTCCTATAGGGACGTATCCTTAAGAAGAGCAAAACAAGACCGAGAAGGCTTGCGCCAAGGGCAAGCAAGATTCCAGTCGAAACGTACACAGGCAAAAACTCCTTCTATCTACTAAATGCAATAGTCCATCAGTGCATCGGTACTATGCTGCTGTTCTCTCTTACTACGATTGGAACTCCATACAAGAAGATACACCATGACTCAATTCCTATGATCTTGCAACATATGCGTGCAATCTCCATGGAAATAAGAAAGAGCACAGCTGGAAACCAGGTGTGCTCTCAGAGCTTAGTTCTTTCTTTTATTTTCGCGCGTAAGTGTGGGGTATAGCTTCGAGTGAGCGAGCAAAATCAGTAAAGAGAATGCACCTCTTATTCCCCAGGAGGGGTAGTGCGCAATTTCTTGACCGCGCTACTGTGACGCTTCTGTTCCAGGCGTCGAACGCGACTCGCGGTCGTTGGGCGTGTAGGTGTACGCGGCCTCTCCACACGTTGCAATTCGTGCAGGCGCTGGGCCAGCCGCTCAAACGCCATCTCACGATTAGCATATTGCGAACGCCGCTCGGTTGCAGTTACAACAAGACCACTGGGTCGATGCGTCAGGCGCACGCCGGTCTCGACCTTGTTGCGATTCTGCCCACCCGGTCCACTGGCAATAAAAAAATCTATCTCACTATCACGCTCTAAAGATTCGCGATCAGTTGGATAAGAGGGTATCATTTTTCCGCTTTCCTGTATGTTCTAATCACACTGGAAGGCTGATCATTCCAGGTGAAAGAAAAAATGTCGCTACCTGTCAACAAGAATACCATTGAATGCTCAAAAGAGCAACGGAACTCCTTTGGTTAGGTGCTCATAGTATAATTTGCTGTAGTTGTCCTTGTTTTGCAAAATATATAATGAGCAGCATGCAAGTGGATCAATTCTTCTAGCATCTATTGAGATCCACTCCATCGTATTAGCAGTGATCTGCAAGACACTTTTTTGGAAAGCTTTGTAGACACAAAAAAAAGAAGCCTTTATTGCAAAGGCTTCTTTTGTATCTCTGCCGTTTCTAAGATTATGTCCGCTTATAGCGTGCGGCGAACACGACGGCCACTGAAGGCACGTAACAGGGCGATTAGGATACACGCACCGATGAAGGCGACAACAATTTCCCAAAGCAGACCCGAGCCACCCAGTCCTAGCAGGCTCATCACAAAACCACCAATGAACGCACCAACGAGACCAACGATGATATCACCAACGATGCCGTAGCCACCCCCACGCATTACGAAGCTTGCCAGTGCACCGGCGACCAGGCCAATAACGAGCCACCAGAGGATATCTGTTGCGTTAAGGTTGATATCTGCGAGAATAATGTTTGCAAGTGCCATTGTCTTTCTCCTTCAATACTACATTTTTGAACAACTGCTGTTCTGAATGACAGAACTAAAATTTCTAAATACGAAGCGCTCTTTCTTTCATTTGCTCCGTTCTACATAGTATACGGAACAGATTCCAAAAGGGAATACAACTTTTCGTGCGTACAATATAGTTTAAGGATATCCTTACTGTATTCTAATGCAGTGTTAATTTTCGATCATACTGAAATACTATATCTTCAATGTAATTTTCTACTAAAGAAGGAAGATTACTCATCCTTAACAAAATGATAGAGCGTTCATGGTGTCGAGATCTTCAAAGCATGGATTCAACTGGTAGCCAAAAGAGGATGTGAGACGACGTAGCTCACATCCTCTTTTGGCTGCACAAGAGTGTCGTTAGCGCTTAGAGATACCAGTGACGGATCTCCTCAAACAGATTCTTTGCAACAGGCGAACCCCAACCTGTGGCTGCATCCCAGCCCTTCTCCGCCTTGTAACCAGGGATAGCAGGGGTTGACCCCGAAGCCGGCTGGCTATTGTCACCCACCGTCACATCGTGATACACCTCTGCCGCCTCCCCTCGATTATGGCCGAGACGATACAGGCGCGGATTGATAAAGCCCAGGTGATGATGAGCATACTGGTTAGCAACAGCGATCAAGCCTGCCCACGCAGGTGCACTCTCACTGGTTCCACCAAACAGGGAGTAGCCAGGAGTACGATTTGGCAGGAAGCCAAGGTAGACTGGAACAGCAGTGGAGGGATCAGCGTTAAACGAGATGTCAGGAATGCCACGTGCACCATTGAGGAGCTTATTGTTCTCCTTCGTCAGAAAATCCTTCTGATACTCAGGCTCCTGGAAGTACTGGCTCAAGCCACCACCCGTCGCACTACCTGCAATGCCCTTATCTGCATTATTCCACACCGTCTCCGATGCGTACTGACCCTTGTCATCAGTAAACAGGCTGGTGCCACCCACGGCTGTCACCCAGGGCGATGAAGCGGGATAGCCAACAGTTGGGAAGGGATAAATCTTTTCATTCACATCTGGATTTGCAGTGCCCGCGTCACCTGTTGAGGCAAAGAAAGTTACGTTGCGCTCTAAGGTGGCCCAGCGGTAGAAGTTTTCAAAGTCTGCCAGCACCTTTTTGCCTTCAGGCGTGAACAACGTGTTTTCTGTGGTACCCCAGCTCTGTGAGATAATATTGCCCAGGTGGTTCTCAACCGCGTACTTTTCCAACTGCAAAAACTCTGGCATGCCTTGCACACCCTGGGTCTCGGAGACTGGACTCGTCAGCACAATAATGCTTGCAGCGGGAGCCAGTGCGTGTGACCACTGAATATCCAGTGATGTTTCATCAGCCCAACCGAGCTGATCCACATTGGTAGGATCGAAAGGGACAGAACCAAAAGGAGCAAGCTGCTGATACGATGGTGGATCGGGTAGACCATAATCCTTGTCAAACTGTTGCAGATCTTGCAATCCCGTCGGGCTACCGAAAGAATCAATAATGATGATTGTCTCTCCCTTACCCGTATAGCCCTTCTTCAATAGAGGCGTCAGGCTATAGGCATCGCGAATTTCCTGTGGGCTATAGCAGACTCTTGATCTGGCTGCGCATGAAGCCTTGTTTGGTGCAGCAGCAAATACGTCCTGAGTGAGGCGAGGTCCGCTTACGAAACGAGTCTGTGCTCCGATGTGCTGCGAACCTTTGACTACCCCCACTGCACCTATTGGTGTAACAGCAAGAAGAAATAGTGTGCTCCATAACAACAGAGCTAAAAGAGGAGTTGACATACGGCGTTGGGCACGCAGGTAGACGCTTGAATACATAAATACACCTTTCTGTTCCTCACTTGAGGATAAGCCGTGAACAGACGTAAAGTGTTTCTTGCTGAGAAAACTTCTCAATGGCAGATGAACCACTACTCATCCCAAAAACTTGAGCACTAGATGCCCATGTAGTATTTGGTTTTAGAATAAGATTTAAAGACAGCGAAATTTTCTAGAGATAGAACTGGCACTTCTACCTTCAGCAAGTGTTGTACTCTCTCAAATTACCATAGAAACAGCTACATAGTCAATAATAGATGGAGTAGATGATGAAAATACGAGAAGCAAGGCTGTCTGACGCAGCCGCAATTGCCCGTGTATCTATTGATACATGGCGTAGCGCATTTCAGAACATTGTCCCACACAGCGTCTTGGATGGGTTATCGTATGAGCAACAAGCGAACTAATGGCAGGAGACCCTTGGTGGAAAGGCACACCAGGAATTTGTCTACGTCGCAGAAGATGAGGAACAACAGATTGTTGGCTTCGCATCAGGAGGTCCAGCACTTCTCAAGGATACATCTCTCTATCGAGGAGAATTATTCACCCTGTATCTTCTAAACGCTTATCAGCGCCAGGGACTTGGGCAACATCTGTTTCTTCAGGTAGTAGAGCGTCTGCTCGTGCTGGAAATTTCATCAATGCTGGTCTGGGTGCTGGCAGAGAATCCTGCGCGTCGCTTCTATGAAAAACTTGGAGGCAAGCTGGTGACAACAGGTAGCTATTCTATCCAGAGCGTCGAGTTGGCACAAGTTGCGTATGGCTGGTTGGACATTGCTCAGCTCAGGTATAACTGCTAAGTGCGCTGAGCGGCTAAGAGAACGACGCTGTCCGGTACGTAGGAAGCAAGGACGTTCCTACGTACCGGACAGTCTGATCAAAATCAAACCTTCTGTTTTAAGTGCAAGAAGAGATCACGAGAACGCGAGCAATGCATTCACCAGATTGTTCGTATTCGGCGATCCCCAACCGGTTACCGGGTCCCAACCAGGCTGTGCACTATAACCAGTGAGTGTACCCTGGCTATTATTTCCAACAACGACATCATGGAAAGCTACATGAGCGAATGGAGCATTGGCACCAATTGCGTAGAGCCGATTGTTCAAGAAGCCTAATGAATGACCCGCCTTCTGATTGGCGTCTGCGACAATACCAGACCATTGTGGTGATCCTGCACTGGTACCACCAATGATAAAGTATCCTGTAAGCTCTGGCATAAAGCTCATATAGATCGGCACACCAGTGAATGGATCGGCATCATATGCAATATCAGGCAGGCCACGATTGCCATGAGAGAGTGCAGAGAACGTGGACTGTATCCCCTTCTGATAACCAGGAGCTTTAAAGTAGCGACTGAACCCGCCTCCTGTAGCGCTATCAATCCCTTCGTTCCAGACCGTCTCTGCCTGATAATTACTATTACTATCGGCGTACAACGTCGTTCCACCCACGGCTGTGACCCAGGGGGATGATGCTGGAAATGTCACTGTCTGGAAGGGATAATTTTTATTGTTTACATCTGGATTCGAGACACCGGTGTCGCCTGCCGAGGCAAAGACCGTGACGTGTTGATCAGCAGCACGCTTGTACAGCGCATCGAAGGCATCCAGAATCTTTTTTCCTGAGGGGCTAAAGAGGGTCTCCTCTGTTGTTCCCCAGCTCTGTGAGATGATATTGCCCAGGTGATGATCAAGCACATACTGCAACAGATAGAGAAATTGTGGCATTCCCTGCACACCTTGCGTCTCTGAAACGGGGCTGGTCAACAAAACAATATTTGCTGCCGGAGCCAGCGCATGAGCCCATTCCACGTCAAGCGTTGTCTCCTCTGCCCACCCGATCTGATCACTGCTGGATGAATCAAACGGAACAGTGCCCAGAGGATTGAGCACAACAAAAGAGGGAGGATTCGGCAAGTGATAGTCCGTATCAAACTGACGCAGATCTTGCTGAATCGTTGGACTCCCATAAGAGTCGATGATTACAATCGTCTGTCCCCGGCCGGTATAGCCAGCATTCAACAACGGCGTCACGTTATAAATTTGCTGCATCTCTTGTGGGCTATAGCAGAAACTTCCTGCCAGTTTCTGACAATCAGCATTCGTAGGAGCTGTCTTTTTCAGCCACTTACCACGATGTATTCTTCTCTGAAAAGGACTACGCTGCTGCCCACTGCTCAGCGATCGCGTACTGTTCTGGCTGCTAGCAAATGCCTGTGGAGAGGCAGTACCGAGAAAAACTGCGCAAAGCAGCAACAAAACTCCCAAGAAAGAAGTCAGACGCCAGCGCATTCTTACAGGAGACGAGAAATCCATGAACTCCATCCTTTCTACCACGAATCCACCACCAGGAAAAGCATCGGATCTGCCAGAAAACGTTAAGAACTGCCTTCAGCTAGACGAGTGCGAGCTAGACACGCAGCATCGTTTCTGACTGCACAAGAGGACACGCAACCTCGTTTCTAGCTGCATTTGTATAAGGCTTGTTCCACTGTCCCACACGGACCGCCGCTCCCTTTTCTGTCAATTCGCGTATCGCAAACATCTTTATACTACCTTTCATTCAGATGAGCGACAGCTAAACACCTTCTCTCTGTTGCATGAGCTATGCTAGACATCTCCTTTCGGTCAGATGAGCGTGAGCTAGACGCGCAGCGTCGTTTCTGAATGAATAAGATAACGCGGCACGTCGTTTGCAACAGATATCAAGCTAGAAGGAGTGTCGTTTCTGAATGTCTACTAGTATTCTACCTATAAGTTAGCATACCGGCCCAAAATCAGGAATTGACTTTCGTCACCAGAATAGGGGATAAAAGACCAGCAAGTTTGACAAACTGAGGGTAAATATGCTACATTTCGATACGTTTTACCGAACTATCTTCATAAAAATACGCCCTTGACTTCCCCTGGTAGGAGGACCAGCTTGCAAACCAATATTCCAGCAACCGTAGATTGGCGTGCTTCCGAAAGCATTCTCGTCAGTACAACGAACCAGGCACACGAACAATACCTGTTACACGACACACCACTCGTTCAGTTCGAGTTTGGTGTTACCATGACCCTTCAGCACACGGATGATGCAGAACCCCAGGCGTACGGCCTGACCATGCAGTATAGCGATTCCGCACACCTCTCCATCCAGATCCTCAAACAGGGCACACGTTGGAACTTTGCGGTCGAGAGCAACGGCATCTACCCCGTCATCAATCGTGTCCTCTTCCTGCCCCAGGATTTCCTGCCGGTTGAGCCACACACACTCCGTCTCCTGCAACAGAGCGAGCAGATGACAGTATGGCTGGATGGCCGCGAACTGCTCACCATCAATGAGCATGCCCACCGCGCTCAACCCGTTCTATTCACGCGTAATGTCACTGTTACCTTCACCGACGTCTGGCAAACAGCCCTGTAAGCACGACTGTTTTACTAGCATAGTCTCAGGAGATCATCTGTATGCTGCCACTTGTCGGCAAACATATTGTACTGCGCGATTGGCAGTATACAGACCTGGAACGCTACGAGTATTGGCTCCAACCGGGCCAGCGCTGGCAAGAGCTTGACGCTCCCTACTATTCCAAACCTGACCGGGCAGAAATCGAGCAACTCCTTGCCCAGTTGCGCGAAGCAATTGCAAGTGACACAGTGCGGAATCCATGCACAAACCTCGCTGTTGCCAGCAACACAACAGAAGAATTGCTCGGACGCGTCTCGTGGTACTGGCAGAGCGAGGAGACGAACTGGCTCTCCGTTGGAATCGTTCTCTACAACCCCGCCATCTGGGGCAAAGGCATCGGCTACGAAGCCCCTGGCCTCTGGAGCGATTACCTCTTGACGTCCATGCCTACTCTTGCACGACTCGACCTGCGTACCTGGTCAGGCAATCCAGGCATGATACGCCTCGCCCAGAAACTCGGCTACCGCGAAGAGGCTCGCTTCCGCAACGCCCGCATCGTCTCTGGCACGTACTACGACGGCATGGGCTACGGCGTGCTCCGCGAGGAGTGGACAGAACAATATCCAAAGGGATTCAGAGCTATGTTGGGGGAGTAAAGAGGTCCTATCAAAAACCTCCTACTTCACGCTTTCTGTTCCCTTACCTCCAACAAAGCCTTCTGCAATGTCACCTACAAAAGGCATTTTTGCGTACTTCCCACTTAAACTACTACCAACACCAACAAGCCAGGCAATTCCTGCAATGACGTTCATGACGAAGAATGCACCAAAGAGTAAAAGTTCGGGCAAGGTATAATCATACCGGAAGAAAAATAAGTGTCGGAGGAACACAGCTGCGGCGAAAAACACAACGTACAGTATATTTACCACGCCGTAAAAGAGCAGTGATTGCATTGCATGAAAGCGCGCAAAACGATCATTGCGTACAAATAGTAGCGTGATCAGGCCCGTGAACCATAAGCCAAGATAGCTGAAAACTGCCAGCATTTTACTCAACGAACTGGGTTCGTTGGTCGGAAACATGTACAAAAGTGGAATATACTGCTGTTGCGGATAGTGCATACCTTCAGGAATCTGCCCAACTGGTCGAGACTGTCTGTACGACTCTGCTGGTCCAACAGGAATGTATCCCTGAGTATAGCTTTGCTGTCGCTCATACTGCTGCGGATCAATCGGCGTCGCCGCATAATTTCCCGGCCCATTTCCTGTATAAGAAGCATGAATATCCGATGATGAATGTGTTTGCCCTGTTTCATATTTTTCAAACTGTTGCATAGAAGATATACCCTTTCTGGTAGTGCATACTTAGTTCTTGTTCCCAGTATAGATACTCTCCGTCGTAGACCTATAACAAATCTGTCACAAAATTGTCGCAATAGACATGGACAAACATCACGCTCACAAGACGATGATATAATGGGTTGGTCAGATACTCAGTTGTCACGTGAAGTGAGGTTTTTATGGCAACGTCTCCACAACATTCATTTATGACGGTTGAGGAATATCTTGAGCTTGATCGCAATTCTCTAAATGCACGTTATGAGTATATTGACGGGCAAGTGCTTATGCTTGCTGGAGGAACGATCAATCACAGTACAATTAGCGTGAATATCCTGAGCTTTCTGCGCAATGCACTTCGTGGTAGCCCTTGCCGTGCACTGAATTCAGATGCCCGTGTGCTACTTACAGAAAACCGTTATGTTCTTCCAGACGTTACCGTGACGTGTGATGATCAGGATCGAGGAGAGGTTGATATCATTCGCTCTCCGCTTGTGATTATCGAGGTACTCTCCCCAGGTACAGAAATGACAGATCGGAGAGAAAAGCTGGAATGGTATCGAGAACTCCCAACTGTCCAAGAATACGCACTTGTCAATACACATCGTCGAGCAGTAGAAATGTATAGGAGAGGCAAAAACACGTTGTGGAGCTTTCTGACTTTCAAACCCGAAAGCGATGTCGAATTTGTCAGCCTTGGAGTGCGCATACCCATGTCTGTCATCTATGAGGATGTTGAATTCTAGAGCAATGAGAGCACCTTATTCAGATGCTCTCCCGCTCATCCCTCACCATTAGCGCGTCCGCTGTACATCCTCTTGCACGCGTTGCCGTCCCAGGTATGGTCGTTCACCCGGCTTTGGCTCCAGGGTAGGTTTCTCACCGATCAGGCGCAACGCTTCTTGCAGCGCGCGTTCAAGCTGTGGATCATTGTGCTGAGCGAAGTCCTGTGGAGCAATATCGACCTCAATGTCGGGATCAGTACCGTAGTTCTCCACGTTCCAGCCCACGTCCTTGAACCAGAAAGAGTACTCCGGCTGCGTGGTCGTAGTGCCGTCAACGAGGCGATGTTGAGGGCTGATGCCGATCACACCGCCCCATGTTCGTGTCCCGATTAATGGACCCAGTCCCATCAGCTTAAAACTATGGCTGAAGATATCACCGTCCGAACCCGCATGCTCGTTTGTCAGCGCAACCATTGGACCGCGTGGTGACTCCTGTGGATATGGCTCCGGTTGATACCAGCGTGAGAAATCGTAGCCCAGACGCCGCCGCGCCAGCTTCTCCAGCAACAGCCCTGAAACATGTCCACCACCATTCCAGCGCACATCTATCAGCAGTGCTGGATAGTCGTACTCGGCCAGAAAGCCGCGATGGAACTCGGCGAAGCCATTACCCCCCATATCAGGAATATGCACATAGCCGACCTGGTTGGAACTCAGTTCGTGCACACGTCGCCGATTCTGCTCCACCCACTCGCGATAACGCGCTGGGATTTCTGTCGGAAGCGCCTTGACGACAACGGTACGCGTCTCCTTGCTTTCGGCCTCCTCAATCGTAAGTTGTACTTCGTTGCCCGCCTGGTTCACGAGCAGCTCTTGCGGCCCCCGTTGAGCCGTCACGCGCTGCCCATTGATCGCCAGCACGGCATCGCCTATTGAGATGTTGAGTCCTGGACTCGTCAACGGTGACGTAGCACGACTCTCCGCTGGATCACCTTTGATGATGCGTGCGAT
>DAOUDD010000033.1:0-4557 GCA_034431765.1 Ktedonobacteraceae bacterium
CTAGGCCAATGGGCGTGTGGACCATATCCTCCGTATTTAGTGGATGCACCAATAATTGGTGCATCCGCGAAGTACTCCAGTCAAAATGAACGTGCTGGAATAGCTTGTAAAGCCGAATCACGTCTCCAAGTCATACCCACACTACTTAGTGGATGCACCAATTATGCACTTTCATAAATTACTCTGGGCACCGGTGAGCAATTCATTGCCCGTGGAATAGGGATCCGATTCATCGCGTCCGCCGCGATTTACCGCCTGTTTAGCACCAGTACACGATTCGTCACATCCACAGCAATTTATCGCCCGTTCATTACCAACGCACGATTCATCTAGACCCCATGAAAATGCCTCTCCGCACTCACACGGCTGACGACGCGGTGCTCCTCCTGCGCCTGAATGTAGCTCGACCAATCGATGCTCAGACCGCGTTCCGCGAGAATCTCTGCCGCGAGATCGGGCGGAAAGCCCTTCTCCGCGTGCAGACGGAAGAGATGCCTACCTTCTACAATACCAGCACGATCCGGCTCAAGCCCCGCGAGGTAGCGTAGCCCTGTCGTGAGCACGCGAGAAAAGAGTTGCTCCTCACCTGTTAAGATCTGCACTACTTGCGCCGTCTGCCCCTCCTCTTCAGGCGTTAGCAGGCCCGCGTGCCCTTCTACCAATCGCGGCACCAGCTCACCCAGAAATGGTTGCTCAATGCCAAGCACTCTGCCCTGCCGTGCCGCACGTCGAATCAGACGGCGTACAATCGAGTTGCGTCCGTCGCGGCCCGGTGTCGCGCCAGCCAGGATTGCGAATAGAGCCGCACGTGTGTGATCGAGGATGACACGGCGCGCTCGTGTCTCGCTCTCCTCTCCACCTACACTACCGGAGGGCACAAGATCCTCCAGCAGGTGCAGCGCAGGCTGGAAAAGATCAATTGAGAAGACCGACTCTGCTCCTTGAAGAATCGTCCCTGTACGCTCGACCCCCATACCCGTGTCGATACTGCGTAGAGGCAAGGGGATAAGCGAGCCGTTCTGCAGCCGCTCGAACTGCATAAAGACCAGATTCCAGATCTCCAGAAAGCGCTCGCAAGAACAACCTGGCAGGCAGTTCTCTTTCCCACATCCATACACGATGCCGCGGTCAATGTAGATCTCAGTGCACGGGCCACAGGGACCAATGCCGCCTGTCATTGTCCAGAAGTTATCCTCTGTCCCCAATGGGACGATGTGATCGCGCTGCACGCCCTGACTTAGCCAACCTGCAACAGCTTCGTCATCAGGAAGCAAACACATCTCGGAGTCACCTGCAAAGACAGAGACGTAGATGTTCTTCGGGTCCAGATGAAGCCCGCTCAGCAGGAACTCGTACGCCAGTGCAATTGCTTCCTGCTTGCCGTAATCTCCGACCGACCAATTTCCCAGCATGTGAAACGCCGAGTTCTTGCGCATATTGGTCCCAACCGCATCCATATCATCACTACGCAAGCAACGTTGCACCGATGTTAAACGCGTCGCTGGTGGAATTCGCTCTCCCCGCAAGTATGGTAGCCATGGTTGCATGCCTGCGATAACAAACGACGTGCTGTTTCCCGGCAACACTAACGAGCTGCCGGACATCTCTAGATGTCCACGTGTGCGAAAGAACGAGAGGTAGCACTCGACCAGTTCCTTTGACGAAAGCGCATGCATGTGCTGTGTTGTCATACCTAACACTCCTTATAACTCAATTTAAACGGTAGAGTCTCGTTCGTCGCAGCGCAGTTGCACCTTTCTAGCTTTCTTCGACCCAAAACAAACAAAAGCCCGCCCCAAGCCGAAGCTCAGGACGGGCTGAAAATTCTTCTATTACCCGTGGTACCACCTGGATTGGAAGCGCGAACCGTTTCAAAAATAGGCTGCACTTCCCACTCTAGCCAGCACGGAACACTCTCTAGTTAGAGAGCAGTTCGATGCCGCGCCCTATGGTAACGGAGGGCTTCCGGCAAGGATTACTGATTCTGTACTCTTTCGAGACACAGAACGTTCTTCCCGCATCGCGATCCAGCGGACTCTTGACACCGGATCAGAGGGGGGCATTCCACGACTGTGAGGTACCAGGCTCCCACCGTCCCCGGCTCTCTGTCGGCTCACACGCGCATGGTTTCGTCCCTCGCGACGATTTCTTCTCTGCAATATGCAAAGTATAACAACTGATGATGAGAGAGTCAAGCCTGTTTCGCTGCGTTCCCCCGCTCTCGATACCAGGCTATAGTCGTACGTAGTGCCTCGTCAAGAGGCGTTGCACGCTGCTTGAAGGTGCGCTCAAAGGCGTTGGAGTCTACAATCTGCGGCTCAGTATACTGGTAAAACAGTTCCATATATTCATTTGCGAACGTCTCATCAAAGATCTTTAGCTCACGAGCCTGCTCTATTGCGCGTAACCTGCTTCTCACGCTCACGTCTTTCCTTGATCCCCATTCACCTACAACCATTAAAAAATCTAACAACGTTCGACAAAAGAAGAATAACAGATATTCTTCATACTGTTAAGGCTTGCGCAATTCCACGTCCCCGCGAAGTAACAGGACAATGCCGTCTTGCATCTTTCGCCCGCATCCACTATACTCTACTGCGAGACGAATGACACGAACGATCCGCACGTACACTTGTACAGCAAAAGAGGAGCGACCGATGACAAATGCTCAAACTCCCGTGCACATCTTCTGCTCCTGCTCCCCCGCCGATCTGCCAGCACTCACGGAACTAGAAAAGCACCTGAAACCCCTCTCACGCAAGGGCATGATCTCGCTCTGGCACCGCAGCAAGGCCAATTCCGGGAGCAACATGACACAGACTGTCGAAGAGTACCTCAACAATGCTGACCTTATTCTCCTGCTCATCAGTCCCGACTTCTTCGACAGCGTTCACTGCTACACTATCGAGCTACCCCACGCTCTTGCTCGACACGAGGCAGGAACAGCACGCATCATCCCTATCATCCTGCGCCCGGTTGACTGGCACATTGCCTCATTCGCAGACTTGCAAGTCCTCCCTCCCACGGGCAAAACCATTTCAACCTCGGACAATACCGATCAAGCCTGGACTGAGATCGCTGCTGCTATTCGTCGTCTCGTTGAGGACATCTCCCTGCAAACCGTCAGCACTGCTCACAGTCACCAATCCCAGCTCTGGAACATCCCCTACCCGCGCAACGTCTTCTTCACTGGACGCGAGGATATCCTTACACAGATTCACACCCACCTTCAATCAGGCCAGACAACCGCACTTTCACAACCCCTCGCTCTCAACGGCCTCGGCGGTGTCGGCAAGACCCAGACCGCCGTCGAGTACGCCTACCGATACAGACAGGACTACGAACAGCTCCTGTGGGCACCTGCCGAGAGCCGCGAGACCCTCACCTCCTCGTTTATCGAGCTGGCAAAGCTGCTCAAGCTCCGCGAGCGCAACGCCCAGGAGCCAAGTATCATCATCAATGCCGTCAAAAACTGGCTGCAAAATAACACCCACTGGCTGCTCATCCTCGACAACGCCGACAGCCTGAAATTCCTCCCCGACTTCCTGCCCCCAACGCTCGGAGGGCACCTCCTGATAACCATCCGTGCCAGCGCAACAGGCCGCCTGGCTCACCGTCTCGAAGTGACTCCCCTCACCCCCGAGATCGGCGCACGCTTCCTGCTTCGCCGTACCACTCAGCTCACCCTTGATCTCACTTTCGAGCAACTAAAGTCCGAACAGCGTGATCTCGCACTCCAGATCAGCCAGGAACTCGGCGGCCTCCCCCTTGCCCTCGATCAGGCTGGCGCATACATCGAAGAAACTGGCTGTAGTCTCGCCGAATACCTGTCCCTCTTCACAGAGCAGCGTACCAGACTCCTCGAAGAGCGCCGCAGCCTGATAGACGACCACCCCGAACCCGTCGTCACTACGTGGTCCATCTCCTTTGAGCGCGTCCAGGAGAGCAATTCGGCCGCCGTCGAGCTTCTGCGCCTCTGCGCCATGCTTGCCCCCGACAGTATCCCCGAAGAGATTCTTACGCAGAGCGCTGCCCATCTCGGACCCGTGTTAGAACCCGTAGCAACAGATCGCCTGCTATTCAATCAAGCACTAGAAGCCCTCCGCGCCTACTCCCTGCTCAGCCGCGACCCTGATGCCCACACCCTCTCCATCCATCGCCTCGTCCAGGCCGTCATCCGCGACTCCCTTCCGCCTGAGCTAGCGAAACAATGGAAAGAGCGAGCCGTACAAGCTGTGAATAGAGTATTTCCTGATACAGAGTTCGAGCACTGGCCCGCATGCGAACGCCTCCTATCGCACGCGTTAGTATGTGCCGAGTGGATTGAGCAGGAAAAACTCTTTTTCGCCCAGGCGGCACGATTACTCAACCAGACAGGATTGTATCTTCATCATCAGGGTAGGTATGTGGAAGCAGAGCCGTTGTATCAGCGAGCACTGGCGATTCGCGAGGAACTGCTTGGAGCCATGCACCCTGATACCGCCACCAGCCTCAACAATCTTGCAACACTCTACGATGATCAGGGCAGGTATGTGGAAGCAGAGCCGTTGTATCAGC
>DAOUDD010000034.1:0-16274 GCA_034431765.1 Ktedonobacteraceae bacterium
TACTACAAAGCACAAGATATGACGAAAGCAAAGAGTGAATTGCAGGCTGCTACTAGCGTCAATCCTAATTTCAGTGGAGCCGCTACTTTTCTTAACACCGTAGTCAGCCCTACACCCGCTGCAACAGCATCTGGACCGTCATCTTCAAGTACGCTCATTTTTCCTGGGTTCTCTATAGACAAGTGGCTGTTGAGTATTCTCGGTCTGCTCCTCCTCATCATACTGTTCCTGATCACGACCTTCATCGGGCGTTCACGCAGGCGTCGCCGTCGCGCGCTCAAAGCTGATCTAGCTGAAGCGGAGCGTAGAGCAACGATTGAAGCACAACAGATCGCTGAAATGGAAGCAGCTCAACGTGGCTGGGCCCAACATTCTTCGGCTGATTTGCCTACAGTTCAAGCATTGCACAACTCACTTGCGGCTCCGGCTGTGGCACCGCTGCAACTACGTTGCCCACGTTGTGGTGAGCTGGTCGCCAGAGATGCAACGTATTGTACGTCTTGCAACTTGCTTCTCTCACCCTCTGAATCAGGCTTACATATGCGTATACACCCGCACTACCCACAGACAGCGCAACCGCCCCAGACTCAACATGCATCCTGGCAGCCAGAAGCGCCGCATGGAAATCAGCATTCAGCCGAGCCAGCAATACCGGTCAGTGTGATAACGAACTCTTCGGTGACTGATATGCCAACTATGCCGCAATCTTCTCCACCATCACCAGCGGCTCCGGTGACTGCTGAACCATTACCATCCGCTCTTCCTGTCGCGGAACAGCCAACCGTCGAAATCACTTCGGAGCCTGCATTGGTTCCGGCAGCTAACGATTCCGAGAAAACACTCCCTTATGTGAAGCAACAGGTAAAGGGACGCAGGCTAGGCATTGTCGTGGGCACACGCACTGACCCTGGCATCAAACGAAAATACAAGCCCAACGAAGACAGCCTCTTCGCAGCTCAAGGCCAGCTTACAACTTCGCCACAAACGCAACCTTTTGGCCTCTTTGTCGTCGCAGATGGCATGGGCGGGCATGCCAATGGACAGGATGCAAGCCGTATGGCAATTCAGAACTTGATCGAATATGTCCTGCCTCGATTAACGCAGAGCACCTCGCAACAGGGCGAAAACGCCGCGAGCGAGAACATGTATACCCGATTGCTCCACGACGGCATTCAGATCGCTAACCAGTCAGTCCACGAGCATAATGTTGAGCAACACAGCGATATGGGAACCACTGTGACTGCGGCACTCATTATCAGCACAACCGCTTATATAGCCAACGTTGGTGACAGCCGCACCTACCTCTACCGCGCCTCTGAAGGTCTTAAAAAGATCACCAACGATCATTCAGTCGTTGCCAGCCTGGTTGAGGCAGGCATTATTCAACCCGATGATATCTATACTCACCCCAAACGGAGCCATATTTACCGTAGCCTGGGAGAAAAGGCCCCTATCGAAATCGACCTGTTCACGCAGGAATTGCAGGAAGGTGACAAGTTGGTGCTGTGCTCCGATGGGCTATGGGATATGGTACGCGACCCTAAAATAGAAGAGGTTATCAAGAACTCTTCCCCCGATCCTTCAGCTACCGGTGAGGCACTTGTGCAAGCGGCACTGCAAGGCGGCGGAGAAGACAATGTGAGCGTCATCGTTGTGCACGTCACTGCCAACGCGAAAGCAAAAGGTGGTCCACGCGTACAGCTCATCGCTAAACCAGACACGGTACAGATGCCGCAATTGTAAAATTGTCGCACTTTCCTCCCTGTGCTATAATCAAAACAGCATTTTCGTGCCTCCGCTTGCTTCGCGGCAACTACGAGAGGCAGTTATCGGGAGGAACAGCTTGTGTCAACACCAGCTAATGCGGGATATTTATATGCAGGTATTCTGTTCGCGGCAGGCTTTGTCTTCGTTATTGTAGCAACGACACTCGCGAACCTGCTTTCCCCTCATAAAAGAACAAAAGAGAAATTGCAAACGTACGAATCTGGCGAGACTCCTATCGGGAGCGCCTGGGTTCAATATCCGCTTGGCTTCTATATCTTTGCCCTGCTGTTTGTGGCGTTCGATGTAGATATTGTCTTTATCATCACCTGGGCAATCATTTTCAGGCACCTTGGCGTCTTTGGCTTCGTTGAAATCCTTTTCTTCATTATTGTGCTCGCGCTTGGTCTGGTCTATGCCTGGCGCAAGGGAGTAACGCGATGGATCTAGTACCTCGTTCAGCAAATATACCCAGCGCTACTACCAGGTATCGTGATCAGAATGCTGCCCTGGCTCGTGAGTTGGCCCCCATCGCACAAATTACTGGCAAGCCTACCACTCCCACACGGCATAAAGGCAACTATCTGGGACTTGAGGTTGACCGCGAACATCTGGTTGCTGTCTGCCGCTTCCTACGTGATCAGCTCGGCTTCGATCTGCTGAGTTGCATCTCTGGTGTGGATATGCTTGACCACCTGGAGACGGTCTATCATCTACGCTCAACTACGCGTGGACAACTGCTCCAGCTCAAAGTGCGCATCGATAATGAGAAGCCGGAGGTCGATAGCATTGTGTCGGTCTGGCCTACAGCTAACTGGCTGGAGCGCGAAACCTACGATATGTTCGGTATTCGCTTCGCAGGCCACCCCGATCTGCGCCGTATGTTGCTCGACGACGATTTCGATGGCTTCCCACTGCTCAAGAGCTTCCACCAGGTTCCACAGACCGTGAAACCTCGTGCAACCACACAGGTCGATCCAAATATGGCTGTCTCTGGACAATTCCAGCAGGTTGACACTGAACGGGTTGTCTATAAGAAAGTCGGGCAGGGACTGGAAGAGCGCTTGCACCCCGGTACTCCAACCTTCGGACACTCCTTTGGTGGACATAACGAGGACGCGAACGTCAATACGTCAACGACTTCCAGTGAGTCGGTGGCACGCAGCGATCAAGCCCCAGAAAAAAAAGCTTAGTGGCGCAGAAATTGCCAGGATAGGAAGGATAGTACTTTCTCATCACGATCACTAGAAGACTCTCTTTTCTACGCTTCGCGTCAGGTGATCGGATCAGCAGTACTTCCATAGCAGTATGAATTATGCCGAAAGCAAAAACACGGAAACGAAGAACAGCGTCAAACGGCACTAAGGGTGGACGTGCTGAGGCATTTTCTCCTTCCGTTAGTGTAACACCCGCTGCTGATCCAAAACGGGTCTATCAACGCGGACGTGTACCGAGTGTGCAGAATCTGGTTACAGCAGCATTCGTAGCTCTTGGTTGCTGGGGCTTTGCCTTTACCTTTGCCTTTCTGACAAACGATCCAAATCGCTATCTCTTCGGTGGCCTGGCTGCTCTGCTGGCACTGATGTGGACAATTAACTTTGCTGTCCGTTTTCGTCAATGGCGGCAAAAAAGCTAACTGCATCTCGAAAACTTGAGTGCGTAACGCTGGCGCGGGAGCACTAGCTGCGATACACTCTTTGCACACACCTGAGCGCAGCTCGCTCTGCGAAGAGCGTTGGTTTTCGTATAAGATCTAATAGATATCATACGAGAAATTTGTACATTCTTAGATGAACCCGAACGTGCCTGGAAGCCTGCAAGAGGAAACTTATGGCAACAAATCAAGATTTAGATTTTCATGATCAATTTGCGTCGTCTCCTGAGGGCGTTGAGATTCAAGAGGGGCCACATGATAAGGAGATGCTGCTGAACATGGGTCCGCAGCATCCCAGTACGCATGGTGTGCTGCGCCTCGTGCTCAGCCTGGAAGGTGAGACGGTCACCGGCTGTACACCTGTCATCGGCTATCTCCATCGCGGCATCGAGAAAATTCTGGAGAATCGCCCGGTTATGGGTGGTATACGCTACATGGATAACGCGGATTACCTCTCTCCAATGCTCAATGAGATCACTTACGCTGGCGCGGTTGAGCAAGCAATGGGCATCGAAGCACCCCGGCGTGCACAATATATTCGCTTGCTGGTCGGTGAGATGCAGCGTATCGCCAGCCATCTTGTCGCGGTCGGCACCTATCTGGTTGACCTGGGAGCCTTTACTCCCATCCTCTGGACCTTCCGTGATCGCGAAGGAATTCTCACGCTCTTCGAGGCACTTGCAGGGAGCCGCTTCAATGTCAATTACCTGCGTGTTGGTGGCGTGCTGCACGACTTCCCCAAGGATTGGCTCAAAGAATGCGAAGCGTTCCTCGATTCGCTCGAAAAGAATATGGTTGAACTCAATAATCTTATCACAGGTAACGAGATCTTCGAGTCGCGCACACAAGGTGTCGGCTACATCGACCCACAACAGGCTACAGCCTATGGTCTAACCGGTCCAATGCTGCGCGCGAGCGGTGTGAACTGGGATCTACGTGTGAATCGCCCTTATATGGCCTATCGTGAAGTTCCAGTTAATCCACAGGTGCGCCAGGAGGGTGATTGCTACGCCCGCTATCTAGTGCGTATGCAGGAAATCACCGAAAGCATTCGCCTCTGCCGCGTTGCTATTGACAAGATGCCCGGCGGTCCTATTGGTACACGTACACCTATCGCTCTACGACCACAACGCGGCGAAACCTACTTCGCAACCGAGAGCAGCAAAGGCGAACTCGGTGTTTACTTTATCAGTGATGGCAGCGAATATCCCTGGCGCGCCAAGCTGCGGGGGCCTTCGTTTGTGAACCTGCAAATTCTGCCAGAGTTACTGCGCGGTCACAAGATGGGCGATGTTATCGCCATTATGGGTAGCCTGGACATCGTTCTGGGTGAGGTTGATCGATAAATTTCGGAAAACGGCAGCACGACTTCTAGCGTATAACAAATAGAACGTATTTGCTGCCTTTTCCAAATGGAGTTATCCTATGTTGAATGTTCACTTACTTTTAGGCGATGACGTGGGAACGCAACTCCTGCAGGGCATCCTCTCCTGGCAATTCTTGCAGTTCGTGGTTGCCTTCCTCTCCGTCTTCGGCTTTATCATGACAGGCGCGGTGATTCTGATCCTGGCTGAACGTAAGGTGATGGCCTGGATGCAGGATCGCGTCGGTCCAATCCATACCGGTCCCTGGGGCCTGCTGCAAACGGTGGCGGATGTAGGCAAGCTGCTGATGAAAGAGGATATCCACGTCGGTAACAGTGATAAGGCGCTCTTCCTGATCGCCCCATCCGTCTTCCTGGCTCCTGTTATCGGCGCATTCGCAGTACTGCCCTTCTCACCCTATATTGGACTTCCTGGTACAGCTCTCGCAACCGGGATTGTGTATTTGATCGCAATGAGTTCAATAGACGTGGTTGGCGTCATCATGGCGGGCTGGAGTTCAAATAACAAGTACTCATTGATTGGTGGTCTACGCTCTGCCGCACAGATGATCTCATACGAACTGCCACTCGTTCTGGCTCTGATTGGCGTGATCATGCTGACGAGTATCCTGGCTGGCCTGCCTGGTTTCCCCACGCACACGCAAGAGGGTATCGGCACGATTTCGATTCGCGAAATGGTAGATTATCAGAACTCAGCCTGGCCTATTCAGGGGATTGGTATCCCTGTGCTGGACTTTATCTTCCGAGGCTTCACACCGTGGTCCTGGTTCTTCTGGTTCCAGCCGCTCATGCTGGTCATCTACTATACCTGCGGCCTGGCCGAGACCAATCGCGCACCATTCGATCTCCCCGAAGCAGAATCGGAGCTGGTGGCAGGCTACCTGACCGAGTACAGCGGTATGCGCTGGGCGCTCTTCTTCCTGGGTGAGTATGGCAATATGACCATTGTGTCAGCCATTGCAACCTACCTGTTCCTGGGCGGCTTCTCAGGACCCGGCGTTACCTACCTGACAGCACTCAATGTTCCGCTCTGGGGCTGGGTCGGCAATATCCTGGCGCTGGGATACTTTGTGATGAAGATCTTCCTGCTCTGCTTTGTCTTCATCTGGGTACGTAGCACATTGCCACGTCTGCGCGCTGATCAGCTCATGCAGTTTGCCTGGCTAATCCTGATCCCCGTCACGCTCGGCAACATCATCGTGCTCGGCGCGCTCTACCTGTTTACCAGCGCACTGCCCACCTGGGTCTTCCTGGTTCTGCTGGCGTGCATCAACTGGGCCGCGCTCTTCGGCTTCGTCTGGCTGGTCGGTCGCGTCACGACCTCCACAACGCGCCGCGCTCAGGCTCCCGCGATTCGTGCACAGCTTCGCTCACGTCCAACCGCAACGCGCGAAACACCCGCACTTCCCTTGCGTGACGCCGTTCCCGGACTCGTGCCCCAACTTCCGCAAGGCGCAAACGCCAGCGTCGCAAGTGGGCGGGAGTAACAACTATATCAGCATCTCCAACTAACAAAAAGGAGGATGGTACGCAGATGTACCATCCTCCTTTTCCTAACCCTCAAAGCCAACAGGTTCATATTTGTGATATATGGCAGTATCTTCTGGCTGTGCAAGGAGCACCACGAGCAGTACGAGGTTAAACATCTGGCGTTGCCGTAGTTTGTTCTTTTGTGCAACAAACTCACTCTCTCAGCACCCCCACCTTCTTTCCTATTCATCCTATCAATGATTGGCGATTATGTTACAATATTTCTCGCACACTTCTACATGCTCGTTATACAACACACAATCGATATTTTTACATACATTAATCATTTTACCTCAATAACCGCTTTCGTAAGGTACAGCAGGAATACATATGTAAGTGGCGCGCCCATAAGCGTCTCGGTTCCGTTCCTACTTGGAATGGAAAATAAGTATCAGTATAGGAGACTTTGCTGCTATGGCTACAACACCGGTGCAGATGTTGCAAGAATTGGAGCCGCTTACACATAATGCGAGAATTGAGCGCGTGATTGAGCTTGGTCGCCAGGCCAGCAAGGGAGTAGAAGGGACAGGAGGGACAGATGCCGCTGCAATTCTTGCGGCCTGGGAACAGGGGGAATACTACGAGCGCTGGCTAGCGCTCTATTCCTGCTTTGGTAGTCGTGATAGTGCGCATGTGTTACGCTCCTGCGCCGATCCATCTCGCCTGATTCGTGGCTTGGCCTGCAATCTGGCTGCGTTTGTCTGCAATGATGTGCAGATTCGGAAACTGTTGCCCCTCGTCTCCGGTCGTCAACAGATAGGACTATTACGTGAACTCTACAAAAGACATCGTTACCCGCCAGTTGATGCTTTTCTGCACGAGCTAGCTGAAAATGGAAACTATAAGCGCCTTGCTAAATTGGTAGGTTTTGGCTCAGCCGCTGTTGTCACCGCATATATCAATCATTTACTTCAATACACATCTGCTAATGATCTGAAACGTTTAGCCGGACTCCATCCTGAAATACTCCTCTCATTGCTTCAGGCGCAGGCAGAGAGAGCGACGGAACTGGATGTTGCACTTACCTGGCGGGTCAACGCGGTATTGCCTCTTCTTGCGGAGACACATCCTGATCGCATACTTACGATTGTGACAGTTCTTGCGCGCTATACTCCTCTGACCAATCTGCAACTTCAGCCTTTGCTTGCCAAACGTCCAAATGAGCTAGCAGAGCTGATCTTGAACTCCGATGATCGAGTGCACCTGGACTTCAATGGAGTCGCTCCAAAGCTTGACCTTGATCGCTTGCAACGCTTGATTGAGCGAGACGATGCTATGTTGAATCAGCACGTCTGGTGGTTTCACCGCCTCCCTCCCGCACAACGCCTGGCGCTCTACGAACGCTATGCCAGGGGATGGTATGATGCGAATGAATGCTTACCGCTCTATATCGTGGCGGCTCTGCCACGTGAGCAGCGCAATGAGGAGGCTCGTCGGCATCTGCATCTGCCCATATTAGCAACACGTCCAGACCAACGCCTTCCCTATGCGGAATTCCTGCCCTGGGACGAAGCATTAACCGTTCTGACGCCTTTTATTCAAAATCCCGATTCCGAACTACGCGCCCTGGCACTTAAGACGTTGCTAAGCGCCTCACGCTTTCAACGCGACAGGCTCACCAATGCTCTGGCACTGGTGCATGCACGCCGCAACGAGCAAGACCCTGTTCGCTTAGCTATGCTCACCGCATTAGCCGAGCTACCACCCGGCATCTGGCAGGACAGCCATCTCGCCGCGTTAGCAGAGATCTTCAACGAAGCACTTGACGCGGCAGATCTCTCCTATGCAACGGCACACGTTGTAGGCAAATTGGTCTTCCTGTTGCTTCCAAGATATCCTGATTGGGGCGTTACACAGCTCGTGATTCTGGCAAGACAACATGGTCGTCTGAGCGGCCACGTACTTGAACAACATCTTTCAGACACCGATGTGCAACGTCTCGCTCCTGCACTGCTTCCCGTCCTGCACGAATGGAATGACCGGGACCGTGTAACGGAAATTTTTGCGCTTGCCTCTGCTCTGGGGAAACGTCTCCGTGTCTTCGCTGGCCTGCTTGATATTCTTCGCTCTGACGTGGAGCGCTGGGGATGGCGGGGAGAAGCCGCGCTGAGCTATATCGCAAATGACAGATACGAGATGCTCCATACACTCGTACCACAGGTGATCAAAAAAGATCCAAGCTGGGTCACGCGCCCGCTTGTCTACACATACTTGCACAGCCATCGCCAGGACCTGCTGACTCCATTTCTCGGACAGAAAGCCTATAAAGGCCTGTTCAGTACGGGTTCGACACGCTTCGTCTTGCCACTCACGAGTGGCTTCTATCGCTGGACCCCTGCTCAACAACGCATCTTCGCAATGACGCTCACGGATGTGACCAGAGATACAAAGCGCGATAACCCGACGCTCTTCCGCATTATTGGACAATTAGCCGCATTACCAGCCGTACCGCCGACACGCCTGATTGAACTTGCATCTAAAAAACAACTGGCGACTCGTGACACTGCACTCCGTGCATTAGGCCAACTCGACGACACTGGACGAGGTCTGCCAACACTGCTGGATGCACTGAACGATGATCGAGCAAGAATCGCCATCTACGTCCTACGGCGAGCCGTTCTCGACATGCCCGCCAGACAAGCAATCTCCTTGTTAAAGGATGTACCACTCCAACGCGTTACAGTTGCAAAAGAGGTACTACGTCTGTTGGGTGAACTGGAAACTGAGGAAGCGTACGCGCTCCTGCTCCAAAGAAATGCACAAGAGGATCTGCATCGTGACGTGAGAATCGCACTACTACGCGCCTTGTGGTCGCATTTGCACAGAGACGAAACGTGGGAGATTATGCAACGAGCCGCCCAGTCTCCTGACACCGCAATTGCCAAAAGCGTCGCGCGTATCCCCTCGGAACGCCTTTCCTTGAGTACACAACAACGCCTGCTTGCAGTCCTTGCACAGCTACTGCAACATCCTGATCCAGAGGTGCGCCAGACGACGCTTGAGCGCTGCCACTCGCTTCCTGTTACCGACGCCGACAACGTGTTATTCCCTCATATACTCACAGCGCTCACTTCATATATTCCAGATGAACAGAGCGCCGCTGCACGAGCAATCTTTGCTACCTATACAGGCAAGCATGCACCAGCTATAGGAAAAGCAATTACAACGCTCCTTCCCAGACACAAAGCGTTGCAAAACACCATCTCTTACCTGGAACTGGTTCTGCGGATGAATAAGCGGCTGCATCTGCCCACTGCTTATACAGTGTTGAACGTTCTAGAGCAGGATGCACTGGTGACGCGATTACACATCAACATCGCAATCCTTAGCTTGCCCGTTGAAGAACTTATAGTATACTTCACACGTCTGGTTTCAAGCGAACGATTTCATGCCGGCCTACTCGCTTATACATGTACACAATTAGAAGGTGTTCGGAATGCACTGTCTGTAGCGGACCTTACTCAAATGGAGCAAGCCTTTAGAAGTAGTACGGATGAACGTCTGCGGCGCTTCGCCTTTGCCGTCCTCGTCGCCTTGAGTTGTACTGCTCAGGGTTGGAGCGAAGAAAGATTGGCCCTGCACAGGCACTATCGCAGCGATCCAGCGCCCCTTGTTGCCGAAGTTGCACTCTTCACTCCTTCACCACTTGATAATGGAGTACCATAGCCTTGCATGCAGAGAAAGCATTTCTACTTCCACATACAAGACTATAAGAATTACCAGGTGCTGTACCAGAGCCCGTACATCATCTCATGGAGTGAGCGCGGCGCTTTGTTCCAATAGCTCCAGCTATACACGTCATAGCCCTGCTGCGGAGGAATTGTAGTACAGCTATTACAATAATAGTAGGCAGCATCATATGCGTCATTTGTATCGCGCAACGGTCCACTATGGTCGTAGCACGTGCCATCGTTGTTATCGTTGACGTACGCAACATGATGCACAGCAACCATATCCGTTGCGTTCTGCATATCCACATAGGCGTCACAGTTGCTTCCAATCAGCGTCCAGTCGGTTCCACCGGAGGCCTGCGGATTTTGTGCGTTCGCCTGCATCTCGTTGATGAATGTTTTACCGGAAACGAGGTCGTTGAACTGCTTGCAACTGCCACAGGCAAAAAAACCAGTCAGGCCAGCTAACCCAGGCACACCTCGATGGGGCGTCGAGAAGTCAACTATATCGGAGATACCGCCGAGGGTGGGAGGTGCCCAGCTTACACCACCTCTTTGCACCTGGTACAGCGCGTTACGCACGATCAGGCCACCCATACTATGCGCGACAATCTCAATATTGCTACCAGCATATCGTCCGTAGTTCAGGTAGATATACCAGTCCAGCAAACAACTTAAATGGTACAGACTTTCATTGTTCGTTCCATCCTGGCTCGCATTGGTATTCTCAGGATAGTAGTTGCTGCAATGCGTTGCATACTGCGCACTATGTAGATTCACACTACAGTTCGTATCTCCTCGATAAAAGCCAATGGTCTGAATCTCTGCTGCCTTACTCCATGTGCCCACATCGTGACTTGAGCGGATATAGTTCACCATATCGCCCCACGACACGCTGCAATCGTACCCGCTGCTATTGCCATTTCCCGTGCTCCCACTCTTGCCATTAAAACCGTGCAGCAGCAGAATAGCACTTGTACCACTCCGTGTAGTCAGCGGCGTACGCGCGGAACGAGCAAGGGTGGGGGATGCCATTTCTCTTGGGTGCGGCGCTGGACGGGCATGTGGGGGTGGAAGAACGAAAGACGGCTCACGATCTGGTTGTGTGTTCAGGCTCGCAGCATACGCCTGATACGATGTGTAGACGAGCGTACTACTATAAGCAATAAGAGAGACAAGGAGAGAAAGCAGCATAAGAACGAGTACAGAATGGATGCGTCGTCGCTTCCTCATAGAGTCCTTTCTCGCCCCCCGAAGTATCGAGAGGCTATCCACGGTGGCACAGGATCCAGAAACGCGTTACGCAAAAGATGGAGGACAGCACAATCCACTATCACTCCAAAATGCAACAACGTAGAAAGGAATGAGTACGCAATACAGAGGCGGAGGTAGTTATCTGCCCTTGTGGGTAGAAACGACGGAAGAATACCAACGAGCTACTTTATATATACCAGAATTTTTGCGTTGTTTCAATACTTTTACAGGTCATTTTGCGGAATATCATGTATATATTGATAGAAAGTAACATAATTCAGTAACGAAGGATTTCAGGAAATCTACCTTGTATGTTATTATGTATCAGCTTGTAGAATATGCTGCTCTGCTGGTATGCTTTCTATAAGTACACCCAACATCATTGCAATCTAAACTGATCTTAGTGCTTATCGGGAAACCTGAGTGCGAAGCACGAGCCGCGAGACACTCCTTGCACACACCTGAGCGCAGCTCGCTCTGCGAAGAGCGTCCGTTTGTGTCTACGAGAGAAGCGGCGTTGGTTTTCGCATAAGATCTTAGAACTTCGTCGTGAAAGGAATAGAGCTGTGCCACTGCGTCTTACACCGCTTGAATATTTACTCTCGAAGCTTAACCTGCTCCCCGTGCCATTATTTGACACACCATTAGCCCCCGGCATTGCGAAAGTACTCGTAACTGCCTGTGAGCTAGACCTCTTCGACGTATTGGGGACGCAGAAACGCACTCTGCAAGAACTTGCAGAAAGGCTCGACTGCTCACCCCAGGGATTACAACTATTATTGCAACTGCTCGTCTCGGCTGGCTACTTACGCGAGCAGAACGGCAGCTATTGGAACACCCGCATGGCACGGCGCTGGCTGAGAAGCAGTTCATCTGCTAATATCGCTCCGTACGTTCTGCATAGTCCCGATATTGTCGCTATCTGGGATCACTTGCCCGAAGTCGTGCGCACGGGTAAACAGGCGATGCGTATGCCATACGACGAGGACACCAGCTCACCTCAGACACAAGTCCTCCTCGCACGCCACTACACCGGTCTCGCCTCACTCGCCACCGCGCTGGGAGGTGAAGTGATTGGACGCATCGCGGTCCCATCGGGAAGTAGTCGTCTACTTGACGTAGGTGGCTCACACGCAGCGTATAGTGCAATGCTCTGTCGCAGATATCCGCGCCTGCATGCTACCATCCTTGACATTGAGCCAGGCATCGAAGCGGGCCAGCGTACTGCGAAGCAGATGCACATGGAGAGCCGTATGACGTTTGTGATAGGCGACATCGTGCGCGAAAACTTTCCAGAACACTTCGCCGAGCCGTTCGACGTTGCGCTCTACTTTCACATCGCCCATCTGCTCACACCGCAACTCAACCAGGATCTCCTCGCAAAAGTTGCCCGTACACTTCGCCCAGGAGGAGTCCTTGCCTTTGTAGACCAGGTCACTGACCAGACCCATTCCTCGCGACTGGCCTCTCTGATGGTCCATTTCATGGCCCTCACTATGACAACCTGCGGCGGCACCTGCTACCCCTTCGACACCGTCAAAAGCTGGCTCGAAAACGCTGGTATGCACGAGATACAGGCTCATCGCCTCCTCACACCAGGCGCAACACTGGTTACAGCAGTGAAGAAATAGCTATGTAGTGTTGAAAGCAGAGAAGCCGGTCTACCTGGACGTATGCTTGAAACAACGAGTAATCTGTAATTAAGAAGGTAATAAATTATTTTCCATAGTTTCCACATATGCTATAGCGCTCCTATCTTCACTAGCTAGCGAGAGCCTTTCCCAGCGATCAGTAATGTTGTCTCATCATTGATCGCGTGCGATTAAGCTTTAGGCAATATGGTATGCTTTGAGTAGCGAGTAATCTGTAAGAAAGAGGCGGGTGAGCATGACAACAACGAACAATTTCACGGGCATCATCCCTGCTCATAACGTGCAAGGACCGAGTCAAGGTTCCTGGACGTACACAGATTACGCTGCTCTTCCCGTAGATGGGCGGCGCTACGAGATCATGGACGGAGTTTTGCTCATGGCACCTGCGCCCAGTCCTATCCATCAGAATGCCGCCAACTGGTTTGCATTTTATCTCACCCAACACGTCGTACTAACCGGTCTTGGGAAAGTCTTTCCCGCCCCTATCGATGTCGAGCTAGCACCCAATAGAATTGTCCAGCCTGATGTAAGCGTCTTACTGAGCAAGAATCTGGGCAAAGTCACAGCTAGCCGTATCATAGGAGCACCTGATCTCGTGGTTGAAGTAGCCTCCCCTGGTACCGCAGCTTATGACCGGTTGAAGAAACTCGACGCCTATATGCAAGCAGGCGTACAAGAGTACTGGATTGCCAACCCTGACTTCGCCTCCGTCGAAGTCCTGTGGCTTCGCTCTGGTGGCTACTCGTCTCAGGGTGTGTTTGAGGGTAGTGATACTCTTCCATCGCTCATTGTGCCTGCAATTGGAGCAGTAAAGGTTGACCAGTTTTTCGCTTAAGTGTAGAATAGACGTGATTGTTACAGCCACTATTGAGCGAAGGGACGCAATCATGCAATTACCTCCTCAACTGACACAGCAGCAAGCTCAAGAGATTATGCATCTCGCAGGTATACAGGGTAGAGTTACAGCTACCTTAATCAAAGAATACAATCACGTCTATCGCATTGAATCTGAGCACGACAGCTTTTTTCTCAAGATGCACACAAAAGACTGGTATCCAGCAGAGGATATGGAGACGGGATATTCCGTACGTCATGAACAGAGCGCATGGTCTGTCCTTGCGGCTCACGATCTGGCAACCCCTGATGTGCTACTTGCTTTTCACAGTCGAAAAAATTCTCTTGAACGACCTTTTCTTCTAACAAGAAAGTTGCAAGGGGAGTCGCTGGTTGACCTGCTCAAACGATACCAGCATGACCAGTTGCAATGGAATGATCTGCTGAAAACAACTGGAGAGTACCTACAGCAGATGCATAGTATCGTCTTTCAGTTTCCAGGTTATATTGTTGAGGATAAACCTGATGGGCCGCTTGACGATACACAATGGCAGCATTCAATCTGGTCGGCTCGACAGAGACAGATCACTGCACTGTCTCAGCTCCAGCAAGAGCAGCATAAACTCTCTAAGCACACCGCTAACCAGTTACGAGCACGCTTCTCAACTCTCGAAGAGGTACTGGCAACGGAGTATGAGCCCCCCCGCTTTACTCATGGTGATTGCCACGCGCACCAATTCCATCTTTATCAAAATGATGTCGAACAATGGATTGTTTCGGGCTGTGTAGACATGGAAGTGGCCTCTGCAGGTGACTGTCTACAAGATCTAGTAAAAGTCAGTATAGAGATGGTAAGAGAGTTTGCAGGCCGAAATTGGTGGACACCTTTCTTTGCAGGATATGGGAAAGAGCCTGATTTTGAGACTTTCAGGCTGCGCCTTCTCTGTGCAGGGGAAAACGAGTTACAATGGTCAGGCATAAGGGAAGAAGTACTTGTGCATCTACTCAACGCGAAAAACTGGACAGAATTATTCACGTTTAATGGAGAATGAGTAAAAGGAGTTAAGACACATGCGTATCTACCTTGCGATGGAAAAAGAACTGCTGGTGCTTACCCGGCAGCATGGACAGTGGCAAGCGGAACCAAAACTTGCAGGGATGCAAATAACGTGTGTGATAACAGACCCACAGCGACCAGAACGAGTCTATTGTGGAACATTTGGGCGTGGTCTATGGCGCAGCGACGACGCCGGCCAAAGCTGGGAGCCTATTGGAGATCCAGGCACTGCTATGAGACCGTGGAATGGTGAAGGAATTCATTCCGCAAAGGTGACAGCAGTCGCTGTAAGTTTGACAGAGCGTTCGGGTGGATATGGTGTTGTCTACGCCGGAACCGAGCCAAGTGCCTTGTTTCGTTCTGAAGATGGTGGAAACACATGGTGGGAACTCAAAAACCTTCGTCAACTCCCCTCTGCTCCTACCTGGAGCTTTCCCCCTCGACCCGATACCAGTCATGTCCGCTGGATCACACCCGACCCTCTCGTCGCTGGACGCCTCTTCGTTGCTGTTGAAGCTGGGGCGCTGGTACGCAGTCTGGACGGTGGAGAGCATTGGGAGGATCGCAAGCCTGACGGACCATATGATACCCACACTCTGGTCATGCATCCCCTCGCACCTGATCGGCTGTATTCGTCGGCAGGCGACGGCTTTGGTCGTCCTGGCAGAGGCTACAACGAAAGCTATGATGGTGGAGAGAGCTGGCAGCGACCTGATGAAGGACTCCAGTACAACTACCTCTGGAGCGTAGCAGTAGACCCGACAGACCCGAATACAATTGTTGTTTCGGGAGCCGCCAGTCCTGCTGAGGCTCATGATGGACGCTCTGGCTTACGCTCTTTCATCTATCGCAAGCAAGGCAAATCATCCTGGCAACTCACATCGGAGGGTCTACCCGATGAGAAGGGAACCGTAGTAGCAGCATTGACCACCAACCAAAACGAACCCCATGTATTCTACGCGCTCACTAACAAAGGACTCTATCGTTCGCCTGACGCCGGTCTACACTGGGAACAGATGAATGTGCCCTGGAGGCAGGAGTACTATCGTCAACATCAGCAAGCGGTCGTTGTGAGTGAAGGGTAATCATCAGAAAGCAGAAGCAACTATATTGTTTTGCTCTCAGTCCTGCTTCTTTCCGATGTTGTTTTACTGCTACGAGAGCATAAAACAAGGCCAGAAGCTCGTTCATGCTGCTGCTTCTGGCCTCGCGTGATAGTCGGGGTGAGAGGATTTGAACTTCTCAGGGAGACTTTTTTCGCTGGCTTGTGGTGTGTTCGCGTGGCTTCTCAAGCGCTTTTATATTTTTGTATTGTCCAAAGTTGTCTAGGTTTTTCTAGCTTAGTCTATTGGTTTTGCTCCCACTTTTGCTCTCAGTTTGAAGAGGGTATTTATTCGGATGGGTTTTGTTGTGGTTGTATCATTGTAACGAGTTGTTTGAATGCGTCGAGGATACGGTTTTCCATTGCTGTCAG
>DAOUDD010000035.1:0-4722 GCA_034431765.1 Ktedonobacteraceae bacterium
AGCTGCCAGCTTTTGCCATCCACATTTGGATCGGAGACAATGTTTTTCGAGACGACGTAGAACTGTTCATTCGTCGTGATCTCTGAGGAGAGGCCATCCACTCTGGAAAACGCCCCGTAGTCGGGCACCTGCGGCGTTACCTTTTTCTTGTAATCCCGAAGCAATCTGCTAGAAGGAGCAGTCGTTGCCCCATTATCACCGACAGACGTAATAAAGCGCCACGCGGCCGCACCCAGTACGGCTAGACCGGCCAGAGCCAACCCATTCTGTATGATACTGCGTCGCCTCAGCACATTCTCGCGCTGCTCTACATCATCCTCACCGCCCTGTCGATAGCGTTGTCGCAACACCAGCCAGTTCTGCGCGAAGACAAACAACAGCCCGAAAACAATCCCTACTGCCGCCAGACTATCTACTGTATTGAAAACACCGATCACTAGCGCGGAACCAAAGATACCGCCACCTGTCAATGGCAGGAAGATCAAGCCTGCAAAGAGCCACAGTAGCAACGCCAGCACCAGTCCCGCAAGCCAGCGTATCTGCCCCTGCTCGTCTCGCCACTTCGTAAAGCGCTGCGAACTCAGTAGTAGGTTATAAAGCCCGCCACTCAGGGCGAAGACCAGAACTTGCCCGACTAGAATAATGTACAGCAGATAATACTTTGCATCGCCACCGATTGTACGATGCAGATAATCAAAAACAGCAAGGGGCATCGCCAGCGAGATCGCGGCAGCAAGCGACTCCGGCAACGAAACTCCTCCTGCCACAAGGCTGAGAAGCATCATCACGCCCGTTGCCAGAATTCCCGCCAACAACCCTGCCAGAAAGCCAAGCCAGAACTGTTGCCGCTTCGACAAAGATACTGCCCCCATAACCAGAGCCTTTCAAGTACATACCAGAAGATAGTATATATGTATTTCGTGTCGCTTAAATATTACAGCGTGCATGCGACCGTCCGCAAACATCACACCTGACACGTTTAAGGAGGACAATTTTTACAGGATTTGAGAGCGATAACCGACAACATTCTGACCGTTGCTCTGTCGTTTTGATACTAAAAAGCCAGACTTACAGAACATTATGAAAGTAAAACGCTACCTATTTACTTATCTACTCTGGATTAATAATCACATAAAGAGGTGCTACAACCACTGCTATCAGCAAAATACCTAACAGCCATCCTAATTGTTTTCGTCGTAGGGCACGAATAACTATCCAGAACCATACAATAGTCCACAATACAAACCCAATCGCCCCCACTACCCCCACGCTGAGATCCATAAGCATCAGTTGTGGCTCAGAAGATGAATGAGTTTGCGGAACAACAAAATTAAAAGCAACACAGGCAATAGCCAGGAGCAGCATAATACGTGGAAAGAGTAAACTGCCTTTTTTTGATGAACGAATAGCATTTGTAGAAAATTCTCTTGTACCTCTTCCTGCCCTATTTTCATAATTATAGGGGTAGGAAGTATCTATCATCGGCTGCGCATAGAGCTGTGAACCTCGATATGGAACTCCTGTTGTCGGGGTCATGCCCGGAAATGGCTGAGGGTGTAAAGGTTGCGCATAGGAGATTGCAGCACCTTGCTGAGCAGGTATTGTTGGCATTACGCCTGAAGAATGCGGAGGAGGAGGAGATGAATGAGAAATTTTAGTCTGCCAGGTATTCATCGAACCTCTAGTGTTCAAAGATGCTATATTTTGCAGATTTTGTTTAACAATAGCCATCGTCGCCGGTCTTTTACTTTCATCAAGCTCTACCATCCACATAATGAGGTCATTGAGTCGAGCAAGTTTTTCCTGTCCCTGTGATTCTAGTGGAGCGAAACGAAAAGGCGTAAGAGAGGGACTTACTCCTGACAACAGATAGTGTAATGTAGCTCCCAAACTATAGATATCAGACCGAGCGGTAGTCTGCGCATCTCCATACTGTTCCGGTGCAGCATATCCTCGCGAGGTGAAAATAGCAGTATCATGTGTCTGTCCGGGCTTGAAGTGACGCGCAATACCAAAATCTATAAGATACAGATGTCCATCAGGATTACGCATGATATTAGTTGGCTTAAGATCACGAAAAATAATAGGTGGCTGATGCGTGTGAAGATAGTCAAGAACAGTACAAAGTTGTAGAGCTATGTTTAAGACTTCCTCGACAGCAAGTTTCCCGCCGCGTGCTGTACTATACTTGTCTAGTGTATCACCCTGAATGAACTCCATTACAAGGTACCAACGTTTAGCTTCTTCAAAATAGTCGTGAATGCTAGGTAGAGATGGATGATGCAATCCTGCTAGCATATGAGCCTCTTGCTTGAAAGCCTTGCTAGCATAAATAAATTTTTCTGGAGAAAACACATCCTGTTGTATCTCCTTGATAGCAACCAACCGATCTCCCAGTTGAGTATCTTGCGCTTTATATACTCTGCCCATACCTCCCCTGCCTACCTCTGCTAAGACAAGATAACGATTTCCAAGCAAGTGCACCATCATGCGATATCTCCAATGAGCAGAATGTTGACTTAATTATGTTTCTCTTTGTTTCTTCCTGTAGAGAATAACATACTTTTTCTTCTCAAAAGTACCTTTAGGCGAAATTGGCTAGAGAAGTGATAGTTTTGATAGCTGCTAATGATAGTTATTCTTGCTTTCTTAATATTCTCATGACGATTATTATATACTTTAATAGACAAAGAGAAGGAGGAATATTGCTATCGAATACGTCCCCATCGAGCGCTCTGCCGATGCCTTTCAACAGCCCATTTCACCATCACAACTCATTGCTATGTGTCACCGCGCATTTGGAGAGGAGATACAGATTGTATCAGCAAAAGAGTTGAGCGGTGGGCTTTACAATAATACCTATCTCATTCACATTCTCGGGAGGCTACCAGTCGTTTTACGTGTAAGTCCCCCTCTGAATCGTCAATTTGGCAGTGAGAAGAATCTCATGCGCAACGAGTACGCGAGCTTTCCCTTTCTGGCTTCGATTGCTCCTCTCCTTCCCCAGATACTCATGGCTGATTTTACGCATCAGCTCATCGAACGAGATTATTTGTTTGAGACGTATATGGAAGGAGAACAATGGGCAGAGGTTATGGATACATTCACGCCAGAGGAAAAACGAGTTCTCTGGCGGCAACTTGGTAGCATTACGAAGAAGATTCACGCAGTTCAGGGTGATCACTTCGGCAACGCAATGCTCAACTCCTCTTTCACGTCCTGGAGCCTCGCTGTGATGGATTGGCTCACAAGGATTATCCATGACCTTGAAGAGGTCCAACTGGATGCAACCGATGTCAGAACACTTCTTACCATCGCCGAAGCCAACCAGAAACTTCTCGATGAGATCACACAACCGCGCTTGCTCCACGGCGATCTGTGGACCGTGAACGTTTTAGTCTCGCGAGCTGAAAAAGAGCCAAAAATCGTCGCCATACTTGACTCAGATCGAACTTCCTGGGGCGATCCGCTGGCTGACTGGACTATGTTCCTTCTGCAACGCAATGCAGGCACAGAGGTTGATGCCTTCTGGGAAACCTACGGGCAACCAGCAGAGACTCCAGGTGCGCAATTGCGCATGCTCATCTATCAAGGTAGATATATAGTTGGAGCGCGCCTGGAACATCACCGCCTTCACCACCATCAGGCAGTCGAACGCTCTTATCAGGACATGCAAGTGATCATCGAAAAGCTGCGTGTCCTTTAACCTTCTCCACCACTTTCCCCCTGCGCAGCAAGCACTGGCACAAAACCCTCACCTGGCTTGTAGTCGGGGGATTGGTGACGGAAGTAGGTGTTGTACAGTTGCGCGTAGTGCCCACCCTGGCTCATCAGCGCCTCATGGCTCCCCTCTTCGACTATCTGACCTTGATCGAGGACGAGGATACGGTCGGCGTGCCGAATAGTGGAGAGACGGTGCGCGATGACGATGGCGGTCCTTCCCTTGAGCAGGATGTCGAGTCCCTCCTGAATCTGTGCCTCGGTGAGCGGATCTACACTCGCTGTAGCCTCGTCGAGGATCAGGATCGAGGGATTTTGCAGCAGAACGCGTGCGAGGGCGACAAGCTGGCGCTGGCCCATTGATAGCGCACGTCCACTTTCTCCCACCTTTGTCTCCAGTCCCTCAGGTAGCGCTTCCAGCCAATCGCCATTCCCAATTCGTTCTGCTACTGCACGCACCTCTTTGTCACTCGCAGCGGGTGCTGCATAGCGAATATTGTCTGCAACGGAGCCAGAGAAGAGGAAGGGCAACTGCGGCACAATCCCCAGGTGCCGATGGTAGTCGTGCAGGTCAAAGCTGCGAATATCGCGATCATCGATCAGAATCTGGCCGCCCTGGAACTCGTAGAAGCGCGCAACCAGCTTGCCGATACTCGACTTGCCTGCCCCTGTGTGACCGACAAAAGCAACTGACTCGCCTGGCTGAATCGTCAGGTTGAATTGCGAGAGCACCGTCTGCCTATCATCATAGCTGAACAACACATCGCGAAACTCGATCTTCCCTTTCAACGAGGTGACTGGCTGAGCGTCTAGCTGATTCACGCGCGGCTCCGCATCCAGTAGGGCAAAGACTCGTTCGCTTGCTGCTAGACCAAGCTGGAACTGGCTCCAGAACGAGGCGATGCTCGTCATTGGCAACCACAATAGCCCAAGGCTTTGCACAAACAGGAACCAGTCGCCCGGAGAGATCGTGTGATTCAGCACATTCTGTCCACCGAAATA
>DAOUDD010000036.1:0-21706 GCA_034431765.1 Ktedonobacteraceae bacterium
TGCGCCGCTGACGCACCGCCTCTGATGAGGTTATAAACGACCTCAGAAGATACCGTTGGCGAACGGGAGAGAACCCGAACGCAGTCGGCGCAAGAGAATCTACCGCCGCTCCCCTGGATGATGAATCGGGTGCAAAGGGGGAGCAGCAGTGCCGTCCGATCCCCTTGCCCATCCGATCGGTTCCTCTCACCGACGAGGAACGCACGCGGTTTACCGTCATGGGGAGGGTCTCGTGCTCTTTTATACCCTCCTGTTGGTGGGGATGCACCGTCCTGGACCATCCTGCACCCCCACCAGAGGCGACCACAAGGGTCTTGCTCTACTCGCCCTACGCGAGATCGTGCGTTCCTCACGCCTTCTCTTGATGTGTAGGGGACGGCACTTCAGGGCGTCCAGTGCGCGGAGATTCTCTCCCGTTCGCCAACAGTATCAACGTTCGGAATAGCTCATAGAGAAGCCCATTTATGGGCTAAAATACATAATCGAGCGAGAACTAAGATTTCTGCCATCACGTCAAGAGCGAGCAATGCGAGTCTCTCAAGAAACATAACAATCTTACCAGTCTATCCCCCCAATCCCGATCCCATACATCTCTATCGAATTTTGTTAAAGGGCAAGCAAGCTATTTTCCTTTAATCTCGCACAGATGCACACCTTGAGCTAACAGATTTCCTAAATATTTCCTATTAGCTTGACAAGATCTAGATGCAATAGTAAAATTTCTAGAAATTAACACAAAAAATTTCAAAGAGGAAAGCATAGTATGGCCTGGGAGATCGACCCTGCTCATAGTTCCGTTGAGTTCTCTGTCGTTCATCTTATGATTACGCAGGTGAAGGGCCGTTTTTCTGAGGTACGTGGAACAGTTCATCTCGATCCAAAGAAGCCAGAGAACTCCTGGATCAAAGCCCAGGTTAGCACTGCCAGTATTCACACAAATTCTCCGCAGCGTGATGCGCACCTACGCTCGGCCGATTTCTTTGACGTTTCCAGGTATCCTACAATTACATTTGAGAGTGCTGAGATAAAACTTGTTGACCAGTTTCACTGTTACTTGAATGGCTATCTCACTCTTCACGGCGTACGACAATTAATATCATTTAGGGCCGGGTATACTGGTGTCAATCGCGATCCGCTTACTGACGCCTGGCGTGCCGGTCTCTTTGCCAGAACAATCATCGATCGACGCGAATTTGGGATAAACTTTGAGCAGAACAATGCCGGTGTTCTGCTGATAGGTCACAAGGTGTGGATCGAGATCAACATAGAGGCGGTTCTGGTATAGAAACACAGAACACTGCTCTATCGCTACTCCTCATACACTCTCACTTCCCACTTTGCTCTCACTATACTGCTGCAACAGATCTCGCAACCACTGTTCATCATGAATGGCAACGCCCGCTTTCTGTGCCTTTGCCAGTTTAGAGCCTGGATCTTCTCCAACAATCAGATGGGTAAGCGTTTTGCTGACGCCACTAGCGATGGTGCCGCCAAGCCGTGTTAGCGCCTCCTCTGCCGCCGAGCGTGTCATCGTTGTAAGCTTGCCAGTGAGGAGAAAGCTCTGACCAACGAACGGGCCGCTGACGGTCTGTTGTGGCTCCGTCATATTCACCCCGGCCTGCCGCAAACGTTCGATCAGAGCACGGTTAAGCGGATCGCTCAGCCAGGTGTAGAGGCTGTGACCGATCTTGGGGCCGATGCCCGGAACGCTGACAATGGTCTCTTCCTGCGCGTTGAGCAGGGCGTCGATGTTGCCGAATGCCTGCGCGATAAGCTGTGCCGCTTTCTCACCCACATAGCGAATGTTGAGGCCAAAGAGCAGACGCGAGAGCGGTTGCCCCTTGCTCGCTTCGATGGCTTGCAGCATATTCTCCGCGCTCTTCTCCTTAACACCCTCTAGAGCGAGCAATTGATCGCGTGTCAGGTTGTAGAAATCGGAGACAGTGTTGACGAGACCAGCCTCGGCAAGCTGCTCACACATCTTCTCGCCGATAGTGTTGATATCCATCGCGCCCTTGGAGACGAAGTGGATCAGCCCCTCACGGTGGCGCGACGGACAGTGCGTGTTGGGACAGTAGGCCATCGCCTGGTCGGGGACGCGTTCAATCGGAGTATCGCAGAGTGGGCAGCGTTCGGGCAGGTGATACATCTGTTCCTCGCCGCTGCGCCGCTCGATGACTGGTTTGACAACCTGGGGGATGACCTCGCCCGCGCGCTGCACCAGCACCCAATCACCGATGCGCAGGTCTTTGCGCTGTACGTCCCCCTCGTTGTGCAAAGCGGCACGCGAGACGGTGACGCCGCGAATGTTGACCGGCTCCAGCAGTGCCCAGGGGTTAACCGAGCCAGTGCGCCCGATGTTGACGCGGATATCCAGCAGTTTCGTCGCTACCTGCGTTGGTGGATACTTGAAGGCGATGGCCCAGCGTGGATCACGAGCAACTGTGCCAAGTTCTTCTTGCTGAGCGCGATCATTGATCTTGATTACCACTCCGTCGATCTCATAGGGAAGATTGAAGCGCTCCTGCTCCCACTTGTCACAGTATATCTTGACCTCGTCCAGGCTGTGAGCGAGCTGCACGTTGGGATTGACAGGAAAGCCCCAGTCTCGGATCAGATCCAGCGCCTCCCACTGTGTGGGCACGTCGATCCCCTGGATGTAGCCGATCTGGTAGCCGAAGAAGCTCAGGTGGCGGCTGGCGGTAATGCGCGAATCTTTCTGACGCAACGAACCGGCCGCAGCATTGCGCGGATTGGCGAAGAGCTTTGCATCCGTCATCTCAGCATTGAGCTGCTCAAAATTCTTGATCGGCATATAGATCTCGCCGCGCACCTCCACACGCTCAGGGATACGCTCTCCCCGCAAGCGCTGCGGGATGCTGCGGATCGTGCGCACATTCGCCGTCCAATCCTCGCCGATCAGCCCATCTCCACGCGTCGCGCCCACGGTGAGCCGGCCCTGCTCGTAGGTCAGAGCCATCGCCAGCCCGTCGATTTTCAGTTCGCAGACATAGTCAAAGTGCGCGTTTGGCAGGATATTCAACGCACGCTTGTTCCATTCTTGAAGCTCCTGCTCGTTGCGCGCATTCGCGAGGCTCAACATCGGGAGCGGATGGCGATGCTCGGCAACATCCTGTACCGGACCTGCTCCAACGCGCTGGGTCGGTGAGTCAGGTGTTTGCAGTTCAGGGTGCTCTTGCTCGATCCTCTGGAGTTCACGCAGCAACGCATCGTATTCAGCGTCAGTCAGGACGGGATTGTCCAGCACATAGTAGTGATAGTTCGCCTCGTCGATATCGTGCCGTAGCGTGGCAACGCGCGCCGCAAGCCCCTCCTCAGCGCTCTGCGTCTGCCCTGTTTGCTGCTTCTCGATGCTCTGTTCTGTCACAGAAAGGTTCTGTTCGTGTTGCCCGTCGTGTTCTTCTGACATATGTGCGCGCTCCTACAAACTCACAAAATAAAGAGACGTTTCCTTTTCTGGATATTCTGTTCCAAATCTTCTGCTACCCACAGTATAACACGAGTGACCATCTTTGAGACGGAGGCTTCTGTCACCATTTCTCCCTTTGCGTCGTATCACATTCGTTGGTGAGATAAAAGAATATTCCATTTCAGAATAGAAGAAGCGGTAACAAAAGGAGGAGACAGCGATGCGAGCACTCTGTTGGAACGGCATCAACGATCTGCGCGTGGAGAACGTGCCTGATCCTGAGATCATGAATCCGCGTGATGTTATTTTGAAGGTGACGATGTCCACGACCTGTGGCTCCGACCTGCACTTTATCGATGGCTACATTCCAACCATGCGTGCAGGTGACATCATTGGTCACGAGTTTATGGGCGAGGTCGTGGAGGTTGGACGCGAGGTAAAGAAGGTAAAAAAGGGCGAACGCGTGGTCGTGCCTTCCTTTATCTCATGTGGCTCATGCTGGTTCTGTCAGCACGAACTCTACTCACTCTGCGACAACACGAATCCTAATGCGGAGCTGCAAGCACCCATCCTGGGGTATCCGACCGCTGGCATCTATGGCTACACACATGCCTTTGGGGGGTATGCGGGAGCACATGCGCAGTACGTACGCGTGCCACATGCCGATGAGGATTGCTTTCGTGTCCCCGAAGGGCTGCGCGACGAGCAGGTCATCTTCCTCTCCGACGCCGTTCCAACCGGATTTATGGGGGCCGACTTCTGCAATATTCAGCCTGGAGACATCATCGCCGTCTGGGGTTGCGGCGGCGTTGGACTGATGGCAATGAAGAGCGCCTTTCTACTGGGAGCTGAGCGCGTCATCGGCATCGACCGCTTCCCTGAGCGTCTGCAGATGGCACGCGAGCAGGTGGGAGCTGAGACGATAGACTATACTGCGGTCGAGAGCGTCCTCGAAGTGCTCAAGGAGATGACCGGTGGGCGTGGTCCCGATGCCTGTATCGAAGCGGTCGGCATGGAGGCGCACGGAACCGGCGTCGGCTATGCCTATGACCGTGTAAAGCAAGCGTTGCGCCTGGAGACGGATCGCGGTGATGCGCTACGCGAAGCAATCCTTGCCTGTCGCAAGGGTGGCACACTCTCCATTCTCGGCGTCTACGGCCTGATGGACAAGTTCCCACTCGGCGTCATCATGAACAAAGGACTCACCGTACGCACCGCGCAACAGCACGGTCAGAAGTACGTGCCACGGCTGCTTGAGTATGTCGAGCGCGGCGAACTGGACCCCTCATTCCTTGCCACACATCGCTTCCCGCTCGAAGAGTCGCCGCACGCCTACAGTATCTTCAAACACAAGCAGGATGGCTGTGTCCGCGCCGTGTTTGTGCCTTAGTACTGGTCCTGTTTCACCTATCCATGAATGGGGAAGAGGCAAAGAAGACTATAACTTTGCCTCTTCCCTCTTCTACAACGTATTAATCGCCACTCCTCCGTCGATAGAGATCTCGGAACCAACGACGAAGGAAGAATCACTGGACGCAAGGAAGAGAACAGCCTTAGCAATCTCCTCAGTCCGACCAAAACGCTTCACAGGAATCCGGCTATTGACAGTTTGAGTAACACCTTGGATCACTTCTTGTGGAAAGCCAAGTTTCCCGTACAGCGGGGTATCGACAGGACCGATTGCCAGGGTATTAATACGGATGCCGCGCTGGACCAACTCCGGTGTAAGAGTGCGTGCTAGAGAATGCACCGCCGCTTTACTGGCTGAGTAAACCGAAGAGTTAGGAAACCCAACAAGAGCATTGACAGAACCATTGAGGATAATTGAAGCGTTATCGTTTAAGAAAGGTAGCGCTTTCTGAATGGTGAAATAAGCTCCTTTAAAATTCGTGTTCACAACAGTGTCAAAAAGTTCTTCCGTCATAGCTTCGATTGGCCCCATTGTCGCAGTGCCAGCGTTGACGAAGAGAACATCGATGTTGCCAAAAGACTGGTGGATTGTTTTTAACAACCTATCTATTTGATCAGACTTTGTAACATCTGCCTGTACTGTCAGCAGATTCCCTCCTAGTTGCTCTCTGGCCTGCTCTAATGCATGAGCGTCGCGTCCAGAAATAGCAACCTTCGCACCCTGCGCTAGAAATTCAGCAGCCGTCGCCAGCCCGATACCACTATTGCCACCAGTGATAAGCGCAACTTTACCTTGTAATGTATTCATTGTACCTGCTCCTTTTAAAGGATTCTGTAACGATCATTCAAGAATTTTTAGCAAAAAAATTAGCGAAACACTGAGAGCGCTGTTAGCACAATATCCTCTAGTGTAGAGCGATCTGGATTCGTTCGCGCAAGTACGCGAATGCCTAACATTGTGTTGAGCAGAAAGCGTGCTAGTCGGTGCGGATCATGTGTCCACGCTAATTCACCCGCAGCTTGAGCTTTGATAAGAACGTGATAGAATGCCTCCTCAGTTTCACCTGTTGCGGCCTGTGTCAGAGCAGCAACCTCTGGATCGTGAGGAGCTACTTCCAGGACTGTGTTTACCATCACGCAGCCCCGGTGATTCATATCGTTCATCGTCTCATCAATAAGAGCCGCAAAAAAATGTCGTAACGCTTCCAGAAACGGACCCTGAGCATTACGCAACGCAGTCAGATTTTTCCTTCCCTCCTCCCGATAGCGTTGAAGGGCAAGTAAGAAGAGAGAATGCTTGTCATGAAAGGTATCATAAAGGCTTCCGCGACCAAGTCCGGTACAGCGAACGAGGTCTTCCACCGATGTCCTTTCATATCCCTGCTCCCCAAAGAGCCGCATTGCCCTATCAATTACCTCGTGCTGATTGAACTCTTTCTGCCGCGCCATACTATGTTTCAGCTCTCCTTTCTTGCTAATGATAGTATACATTATTCTGGAATGATAAGTCAAGAAAGAAAAACAGAATATGCCGGGATGCAGAGGTGAGATGTGTATAGTTGCGCTGTTGCTTCTTTATAATAATGACCATCACTATTCCGATTGTCACAATTTCACCTCTTCGTCGATAGATAGAGAAAGTTTTTGCATGCAGGAAGAGGGACCTATGTCGTATTCTCGTACGGATGCCGACGAACACACTGCACCACCTGGCGATGCCTCGCTGTTTGATATGCATGGGCCTGTCATTTTTGCCTATCTCAGAATGCATACACCCTCGCGAGAAGATGCGGAAGATCTGACCATGGAGGTCTTTCTTGCGGCCCTTGAGCGTGACAACCTCTCCGCATTGCAAGCGGAGGAACACCTCCTCTGGCTGCGCCGCGTCGCGCACAACAAGCTAGTAGACAGCTATCGGCGCAACGAGCGCCGCCCGTTGATCGGGCTGGATAGGATCGCGGAGAAACTGCTCGAACATAATTGTACTGATCCTGAACATTCGCTACTGCAACGCGAACAGTACAACCAGCTTTATCAGGCTATCGCGAAACTACCAACGCTTCAGCAGCAGGTGCTGCGGCTGCGCTATGCCGACAATCTACGTTTCGCCCAGATCGCGGTCCTGCTCGACAAGCGCGAAGACGCAGTGCGCAAGCTCCTTTCGCGCACGCTTGCAACGCTGCGGACACACTATGAAGGGCCAGGAGGAGAGAGGAGGTCGTTCGATGCACGATAACGACTATCTCGCAGAGGAGCGAGATGAGCAACATACACAATTGCTACACGACGTGAGAGAGCTGTACGATGTTCACGTCGAAAACGCTGCTTCACTGACACGTATACGAGCACGCTTGCTCACAGGCGCGGAATCGCTTCCTTATAGCAGGTCTGTCGAGAAAGAGAGACAAGCATCCATGAAAACTATTCATGCTCTACCATTCAGGGAAAGAATACGCCATCCCCGTTTAGCAACGCTCGCCGCTGTGCTTCTGGTTGCAGTACTTGTTGCCTCTACTCTTGCGCTGTTCAATTTCAGGAGGCCACAAGAAGTCAGTCCAAAAAGAACTGAGCCTACTCTGCCTGACGTAGGAAATGTAACGGTACAGGACACCTCAATTCCACAGATTAAGCTGCGCTCAACCTGGAATGAGATCACTACTATAGAGGGAACGGGCAACAAAACGCTTACCGCTGTACACATTTCGCTGCCACGATTGTGGGGATTGACGATTGCTTGTGAAAATGGACATGCAAGCTACGAGATTAGAACTAGTGGAAAGCAAAGTTTTGTTGGTGGCTGCGGTACGAAAGGGGATGGACCGAATGCAACTCCAGAAGCTGAACCAGTGGTTGGGCCGTCGTCATCTGGCTTACAGCTAGAAACGGATAAAATTCAGAAAATTACAATAAGTGCAGCAGGAAATGTTACCTGGCACCTGCAGCTTGCCAGATCTGCTGCCAATGTGCCAATTTTGGCTGTACCGCAGGGAGACTGGGAACTGTTAAAAGTGACGGGTGGAAGTGGGACTGCAGGTTTCTCTGGTAGTTTTGAGCGTAACCCTGGTATCTATACGTCAGCGACGTTGCCAAAGGTCTGGGGGATCAGATATCTTTGCCTCGGTTCCGGTACATTGACTGTTAAGCTCAATCCAGACGTGTTGAAGCGCACCTTACTCTGTAATGGACAGGTACACTTTGAGCAGGTGAGAGATGAACCTGATCGGAAGCTGACTTCAGCATTAGATACCGGGGGCAATGGCTCTAAAATGATTGGGTCCGATATTGACGTGCAAACGGGAGAAACAAACGATTGGCAGCTCTTGCTCGTTGGCTGTACCGATACGAGAAATGAATGTCAGTAACGATACGCTAAGCTGTTGTTGCGAGGAGTAAATCGCGAGTTAATTCTGCTTGTCCCAGATGTTCGGCACAGTGTCTCGCTACGATGATTAGAATAGCGAGTCCGGTGAGTGGACCACGTCGAGGGTGCACATGCTCCTGTGCCAGACGTTCCGGGGAAAGATTGAGCAGGGCATCCTGAAGTCTTAGCCGTAGCGCCTGCCACCGTTGTGCTAACTCATCCCTGTCGTGGCATTGCGCCAGGAATTCCTGCTCGCGCTTGCGAGGACTCGCTTGATCGTAGAGCGTATACACGAGGTTTTCTTCAGCATTAGCCACTGTGTGGACAGCCAGAGTATACAGGCTATTCGTGTTCGGTGCAGGAGGGTGCCAGTTGAGCTGCTCTTCACTCAGCCCCTCCAGACACCGCAGCAAGCGATCCAACGAATTGAGGATATAGTGGCAAAAGGTCTCAGCCTCCCAGAATACATCCTTGTTCTCTCGCATACGCTTGCTTTCCTCTTCGCTAGCAGCACCTAATATGCTTGGTAATGAAACACCTCAGGCGTCCCCTCGAATAGACCGTTGATGTTGCTACGCCACTGCGGAAAGAGGGGGCCGCCGCGGAAATCCTGAGTATGTGCCTCAAGTGACGTCCAGACGACGATGAGCATATAGCGATCTGGCCTCTCAATGCAGCGCGAGGAGTTGGCCGAGATACATTCGGGATGCTTGCGTACGACTTCCAGGCCACGAATGATCCCCTGCCCCAGCTCCTCTTCTTTGCCAGGGGCGGCAGTAAATATGGCAATCTCTGTAACCATAGCGAAATATTCTCCTATACATGCTGGTGAGTGCTGAGGAGTACAGGCGCTGCTGTACTCCTTCCCCATGTATCCTATCACATCTACAAGGCTCGACTATGTACAAAATCGGGTACAGGCGGCGTCACACGCTCTGCGAGCTACTCCAGTCCTGCGTGAAGGTTTGTTGCAGCGTAGAGATTGCGTTCGCGTCAGCGAGGAGAATGCCCAGCTCCCGGTTGTGATTGAGCGAGGCGGTGGAGATGTTTTCCGAGCCGACAAACGCCTTCTGCCCATCTACAACGAAGAGTTTCGCGTGCATGTAGAGCTGCGTATCCTCTTTGACCTGCACGCCAGCTTGTCTGATCACATTAATGCCCTCGCTGTTGCTATCGCTTCCCCCGTTACCGGAGGGTGCTGGCAGAATAACCTGGACCGAAACACCACGCTTGACCGCGCTGCCCAGCGCCTGCTCAATCTCGCTATCCTGCATCTCTTCGGCCTCGACCTGCAACGACTTCTGAGCGGCGTTGATCAGAGAGAGAAATGCGGGCCGCGAGTTTTCAGGGCTGACGACAAGGTTCGGCGCGTTAAACTGGGCGTTGGTGTTCTTCCAGTCGGCGTTGAAGATATTGATGACGCCCTGCACATCCTCAGGATTTTTGTCGATAACGCCATATTCGCGGTTCTTCGTCTTCGCCGTTCCTCCCAGGGCCGAGAGCGTGAAGTTACTGGTCATGATAAACGCGGTGCTGCCATCAATAACCATCCCCTTCTCGTGTGTGAGGGTGAAGATAGAGCTGGTCGCCTGCGCATGCACCCCCGCTGCCTTCAAACGATCCAGCGTTTGACGCGGCGAGGTACTGCCGCTCCCATAAGGATGAACCTCCAGCATGACACGCACGTCGAGGCCGCGATGCGCCGCCTCCTCCAGTGCGCTGATGATCTTGCGCTCCGTTAACAGGTACATCTCCAGCCAGACCGACTTCTGCGCACTGGCAATCGCGCTAGTAATAACCTGGCTCCCCGCATCCGGCTCGACAAACACCTGTACCCCCTGCTCCCCCGCACCTATCGCACTGGTATTACCCGACTGCGTTGTTCCCGTTCCCCCATTCGCCCCCGATGAACTCCCACCAGCACCCGACGTTCCATTGCTCGTGCTCGTTCCCGCGAGATTGCACGCTGTGAGCAAGAGGCAGAGGAGAAGCGCAACGAGTATGAGAAATGGTTGTTTGTGTGTAGGTGATTTTTTTATAGATGGATGCATGAGTGACTCCTGATCCTGTTTGAGATGATGTGAGAAAGCGCGAGGAACAAGCGATCAATCGCAACACCCACACTCCCCCTCTATATTTAAGAACGAATAAAACCCACAATATAACTTACCTGTGCCACCCGTTCTGCCAGACATCTCAGGTTCACACGCCACATTTGAGCCAGCGCTGGAGCAACTAAAACCCAGATCCATCGATGTACGAGCCCCACCCTGATCTGCCATCACTACCACCTTCCAATCGCGGGCACCCCGTCTACAAGCGATGGGCAGAGAAGAGGGTCAGACTAACGGGTTTCCACACTCATAACAGAAGCGGACCCCTTCAAGGTGAGGCTGAACGGCTCCGCACTCTGAGCACAGACCGACAAGCGATGTCCCACAGTACACACAATGCTTCCAATTCGCTTGCACGGCTTTTTCACAAGAGGGACAATGGGACACCATTGGTAGAAAAATGCTTGGCACTTCTGAAAAAGTGTCCCTCTTCTCCGGCGTTGAGGAAGGAGGCGTTGTTGTCTGTGCTTGACTCCCCGCCATCTGCGAGGGACGGGCAGGGGTCTCAACCAGAGCTCGATAGCGAGCAAAATCAGCATTATCCGCAACAATTACAGCTTCCTCGTCAACGCCATTACGGATACCCTTTAAGAGGAGACGCAAACGACCCAGCGAACGCTTCAATAAGCCAAGCGCCGGCTCATTGAGCGTGCTCAATCCATCTAATGCATCGCCCAAGATGTCTTCCATACCGTGGGCAACATGGGCAAGACCTGAGAAACCCATCATGGAAGCAGAACCGCCAATAGTATGAGCAAGGCGGTACATCCGCTCAACGAGCTCATTCGTATTGGTGGGTGACTGCGCTAATCGCCAGAGATCCTCTTCGATCTCTGGCAAATATGACCTTACTTCCTCACAAAATTTGTCTTCAGGCTCATGCATCCCTGTCGTCACGATGTTCATGCTCTGCTCCTTCATAAAAGCTTCAATGATTAAGTCTTCGACGAGCTGACTCTGTCGGCGCTGTCTGCCAGGATAGCGTTGCGCTGTCAACGCTTCTAGCATCTGTTTAGCGCTTTCACTGAGCGTAAAATGTTGTCGATAGTGTTGGGATTGCTTCCTATCCATAAGGTACGACCCCCTCTGAACACCAGTATAACCCATTCTATGGGCTTTAACAATGGGCTTCAAGGAGGTGCAAATATTTTCGGGCGCTATCTGCTGCTCTGAATTCCAACTTTTTCCTTGGAAAGGGAACGCTCACGATCTCGTTGCGCATTTCATGGGAAAAACCTATACATGTATCCCTCCTCCTCAAATCATCACACACAAAAGCTCCCAACCCTATACTACAGGATCAGGAGCATTCTTGCTAGCGGGACAGAAGATGATCAGGGGTGCAGGGCCAGGTAGAGCGGGGCCAGCACCAGCGTGATCGTGCTGAGCAGCTTGATCAGGACGTGCAGCGAAGGGCCAGCGGTATCCTTGAAGGGATCGCCAACAGTATCGCCGACAACACTGGCTTTATGCGGCTCACTCTTCTTGCCCAGAACGGTGCCATTAGGATCGAGCCGACCAACCATCTCACCCTGCGCATTGACGCGCAAGTAGCCCGCCTCGATATACTTCTTGGCGTTATCCCACGCACCACCGCCGTTGTTGAGGAAGAGCGCGAGCACGATACCGCCCATCGTGCCGACCATCAGCATACCCGCTTCAGCCTGCGGACCGAGCACTACACCAACGACGATAGGGGTGAAGACGGCGACGACGCCAGGTAGGATCATTGCACGCAACGCGCCACGTGTACTGATATCGACGCAGCGCGCGTAATCGGGATCGACGCGATCCTCGGGCCGCTCCGCCATGATCTTGGGATTCTCGCGGAACTGCCGCCGTACCTCTTCGATCATACGCCTGGCCGCCGCACCAACAGCGCGAATTGCCAGGGCGCTAAAGAAGAAGATCAGCGTCAGACCAATCAGTGCAGCGATGAAGACCGTGATGTCAGCCAGGTTGACACTGTAGACGCTAGCAGTGTGCCGAGCGGAGAAGAGCACATCCAGGTACGCGCTAAAGAGCAGGAAGGCGGCCAGCGCTGCTGAGCCAATGCCATAGCCTTTCGTCAGCGCCTTAGTTGTGTTGCCGACACCATCAAGCGCATCGGTGATATCGCGTACCGCTTCGGCCTCGCCACCCATCTCGGTGATGCCACCGGCGTTGTCGGTGATCGGGCCAAAGGTGTCCATCGCCAGAATATAGGCACAGCTCATCAACATACCCATCGTTGCTACGGCGGTGCCAAAGATGCCACCGACGTTGATGGTGTTCGCTGCACCCGTAATCGGAATATGTACCTGGCTACCAAAGAAGAAGGAGAGTCCCAGCGCCGCGCTGATCGCCAGCACCGGTAGAGCCACGCACTCGAAGCCAACCGCGATACCGGTGATGATCGTTGTTGCCGGACCGGTCAACGTCGCCTCTGCGATCTCGCGCACGGGCCGCCAGGTGCCAGCCGTGTAGTACTGCGTGATATAGACGAAGGCCACGCTGAGCAGAATACCGATCACGCCTGCAAAGCTAAACCAGACCCAGCTGGGAATGCCGTAGTTGCCTGTGCCGCTATTGAGCATCAGGTAGCTACCGGCAAAGAGGCCGATCACGGAGAGGATACAGGTGATCCAGTAGCCGATGTTGAGCTGCTGCATCGCGATCTCACCTGGGTCTCGACCAGCCGCTTTGTCCGGCTCCACAACTCGCGAGGGGCTGACATAGAGCAGACCGATTGCGGAGGCGATCAGGCCAAAGGCACGCACGATCAGCGGGAAGAGAATCCAGCCCTCGTTCTTTGTAGCAACGTAGAGCGCAACACCGAGAATCATCGCGCCGATGTTTTCGGCAGCGGTGGATTCAAACAGGTCCGCACCACGACCGGCGCAGTCACCGACATTGTCGCCCACCAGGTCCGCGATCACCGCTGGATTGCGCGGGTCATCTTCGGGGATGTTCGCCTCAACCTTACCGACCAGGTCCGCACCAACGTCAGCCGCTTTGGTATAGATACCCCCACCGAGCTGGGCAAAGAGCGCAACAAAACTAGCTCCAAAGCCAAAGCCGACGATGAGCGATGGGACGCGCTCAAGCGTATTGCCGATGTTGTATGTCAGGAAGATCAACGAGACACCGAGCAGAGAGAGCGCAACGACCAGAAAGCCGGAGACTGCACCACCGCGCAAAGCTACCATCAACGCCTCGCCCAGGCTACGTGTCGCGGCGCTGGCTGTACGGCTGTTCGAGCGCACCGCTACATACATGCCGATGTAGCCAGAGATGCCCGAACATAACGCACCGATCAGGAAGGAGAGGGCGGTGCGCCACGCCAGGTCGAATTTCTCTGCCTGCGTACCGTTACTGAGCGCAAAGAGCACCGCTGCAACAATGACAGCAGCAAAGATGGAGAGGAGAGCGATGGTACGATACTGACGGTTGAGGAATGCCATGGCCCCCTTGAAGATGGCGTCAGCGACCTTCTGCATGGCGGGTGTGCCGGTATCTTTTCGGAGCACATTGTATGCGAGATACGCGGCGAATGCGACTGCAAGCAGTCCTACTACAATGGGTATCCAGATATAGCTCACGATAAAAACGTCCTCCTTAGACAATAAGAGGTTCTATGTCGATCACCGTTGATCGCGTAACATCCATCGTGTGCCAGGGTGTAGAGATCCTATCCAAAAGAGTAGGATTTCAGCCCGTGCTGATAACCATGCTGGCGGAAGAGTTTCCTCTTCTCTCTCGTTAATGAGCAGTACATATTTCTAAGAAGAGTGTAACATAGGCTTGTGTTCTATGACAAGTGCAAAATTGCCTTGCCGGAGCTTTCCCGCTCTCACTCATGGCATCTATCTTAGTCTATGGATGAGCATTTCTTCTTTATTGATGAGCTTTTTGGCTTCTCTCCTTATACTAACAATACAGCGACCAGATGGAACCTGCTTCTCTCTCTACACTCGGCTCATTATTTACAGATGCGGCCTCATCCACTTCTCTCATCTATAGAATTGGTCGTTGAATACTGCTTACACCTGGTCCACCAGCAAGAAAATGCAGCGCTACAACCTGTAAGTTCCACAGGCACAAGGGTATAACAGAGAATAGAAAGACCCTGATCCTCTCGTTCTCTTCTCTTGCCGAACTCGTGCAAGACGTGTATACTCAAACCAGTTATAAAACAAATGCATACTAAATCTTTTTCTTCTTGTAAAGAAAGTGGGGTACATATGGCAAATGATGATGCGGAAGACCGGGGCAACTACGTTCTTGATCCCGAAAGTACAGTCGAGATGGTGCGCTTGATTGATCAGGATCGTATGCTGACACGTGAAATGGGAGGAACGCTGCCGGAAATAGCTAACACCGTCGAGCTGCAAACCCTGTTAGACGTGGCATGTGGTCCCGGCGGCTGGACGCTCGATGTCGCCTTCGAGCATCAGGAATGTGATGTCATTGGCATCGATATCAGTCAAAAGATGATCGCCTACGCAAACGCATGCGCACGCACGCAACAACTTGAAAATGTCTCCTTTGAACTAATGAATATCCTCCGCCCATTTGAGTTCGACGACGCCTCCTTCGACCTGGTCAATGCACGCCTCCTGATTGGCGTCCTCAACAGAGATGCCTGGGACCCATTTCTCGACGAATGCACCCGTGTGTTACGTCCCGGCGGCACCTTACGACTAACCGAGATCATTGATGGCGGTCTGACAAACAGCGTTGCCTACGAGCAGTCCAGGTTTCTGACCTATCAAGCGCTCTGGCGCGCTGGCTATGGCTTCTCCCCGGACGGACGTTCCTTTGGCATCGCTCCTCTCTTTACGCGCTGGCTCTCCACTCGTAGCTACCAGGAGATCAGGCTAACTCCCCACGCCATCGATGTATCAGCAGGCAGCAATGCATGGATGAACTTTTTCCACAATATCGAGGTTGCGATGTCAGCAGGCCAGGAAGTCTTCGTCAAAACAGGGGTTGCGACACGTGAAGAGATTGCAACCGTCTACCAGAATACGCTACGTGAGGTGCAGGAAGAGAGCTTCTGCGGACTATGGAACATGCTGACAGTGACAGGAACGAAGCCGCGCTGATATTCCCTGACCAGCGGCTCTTGCTCACCTGTGCTACCATAGCAACAAAAGCGAAAATGATGCACTGGAAAGCTAGCCTGATGGATATATTTAACGATCTACCACAAGAAGATTTCGATAACGAAGAGGAGGGGACAAATGGCAGCGATGAACTGCTCTCCCACGACAATCTGCGCCTCCCCGAAGACGCCAATCCGCTCGTTCGCGTGCATGCTGTGCGAGCCTGGCTGACACGCCGTCAGCAGGAGACGGAGCGCGAGATCGGGACGGCGGCGCTGCAACTGCAAGGTCTGCAACAGGAGGGAGAGCACGAGGGTCGGCTACGACGACGTGAGCTACAAGCACGCCAGGAGCGCCTGCAAGAGGCTCAACGGGAGTTTTCGGCTGCCCAACAACGTCTCCAGACATACGAGGAGGCCACCGAACTGCTGGAGGATTGTGTCAATCACACTACAATCAGCGAACGCCTGCTCGTCGAGTACTATCTCGCACTCGAAGACCTGCTGCGTGACACGCTCTCTGAAGAACGTGCGCAGAGCAATACTTCCCCACGGCAACAGGTGCTGACAGATGTGCTGGGCCGCATCGAACATGTCGGTGCTCCCAACGAGGAAGAGTAAGTCTAGACTCTGACCAGCTATTAATGGGATCTGACAAATTACTGCGGGTATCAAAACAGGCGATGAATCGGGTCCAAGACGCATCAAGAGAAGGAAATGGTGGTCGCGTAGGGGAGGGTCTCGTGCTCTTTTATACCCTCCTCTTCGTGCGGATACATCTTCCTGCACCCATCCTGCACCCCCACTATGGGCGACCCCAAGGGTCTTGCTCTACCCGCCCGACGCGGGATCGTGCCTTCCTCAAGCCGTATCTTGATGCATATTGGACGCGGTAGAACCGGGTTCCTATTTGACGAGCAATGAATTACGGATGGGTGACCGGAATACTGGGTGAAAGAGCTTTATCGCGCCCGTTGGTTCCCAGCAATTAGAAAGAGACCAGTGGGCCGTCTTTAAACTGAAGCTTCAGGGCGGAAAGAGAAACTGGCCGTTCTAATGGAAAATCCAGGAAGCCGCTAGTCTCCGTTCGCGGTAGGAGGGCGATCTTGACCGAGATGCGCTTGGTAGACGTTGTTTGTCCACCTGGTAGCACAAGCTGGACCTGCTTCGCGAAATCGATGCCCAGTACCTGTGCATCCTGATTCTTCGCGGTGAGGAGCACACGCAGGGTGTATGCTCCCTTGCGGCTGCGGTCATCCGAGAACTGCTTTGCCTGCATCACCTTCTCAACCGTCAGTTGCGCTCCCTGGTACTCAAGCTGCCGGTTAATGTCACGCGAGTCGAGTCCATTTGTCACGACTACCGTCGGAGTCTCAGCGAGATCACCGGTGGTGTTGTTCGCCTCCCCTTCGGGTGGTGCATAGCGCAACGCCAGAAAAACGACCAGCGCAATAATCGCAACTCCCAGCAGTGCGCGCCTTCTGGGAGATAATCGCTGTAACATGAATCTCTATTTCCTTCAATTCTTTACGGAATTGTATGTCCTTTTTTAGAGATTTTAGCAGCAAATTTTCTTTTCAACAAATGATCAGCCCATCTCACAGAACTTCCCCATCCTCAACAGTACGCTCGCACTGGTTGGTATACGTTGTTACGTTTTTTTGTGAGCCTGGCCCACAAAAAAACGTAACAACGTATATAAGAAGGAATGGCCCATTTATGGGCAAGGACAAGAGATTTCACTCTCTTGCCTTACCCCAAAATCTCGCGCACCTTTGTGGCTAAGACATCCAGATCAAATGGTTTCTGCAAAAAAGTAAAGCCTTCCTCTAACACAAAATTCTGACTGATCTGATTCGCCTGGTAACCGCTGATAAACAAAAATTTGGCGTCCTTGCTGTGCGCGCGGATCTTTTCGTACAGTTCGATCCCCTTCATTTTGGGTGTGACAAGATCTGAAACGACTAATGAGATCGGGGGCGAGGCATGCATGAAGAGTTCATAGCCCTCAACGCCATTTGCAGCGCTGACAACCGTATAGCCGTATTCCGCCAGCGCTTCCTCCATCAGACAGCGCAGATCGGGATCGTCCTCAACTACCAGGATCGTCTCACTCCCACCCTGTACTGGCTGCGCAGTCGCCTGTTCGGGCATTTTCGCATCTGCGTTACTCTGCTGCACTGCACTTATAGCTGGCAGTAAGATTGAAAAGGTTGTGCCATGATGTATTCTGCTCTTCACATCGATATGGCCGTTATGCTGCCCCACAATCCCATGCACCATCGATAGGCCCAGACCTGTACCCTTCCCCACATCTTTAGTCGTAAAGAACGGCTCAAACATATGTGCCTGCACCTGCTCATCCATCCCAATACCACTGTCCTGAACCGAGAGCATCACATACGCATCTCCTTGAAGCTGATTTCGACTGAGCCGAGACGCTTCTTGCGCAGAAATGTTACAGGTGCGAATCGTCAGTTTACCCCCGTCTGGCATCGCATCACGCGCATTGATGCATAGGTTCATCAGTACCTGCTCCATCTGCGCATAATCAACGTGCACAACGTGCAAAGCAGGCTCAGGCACAAACTCGATCTCGATCTGGTCCGCGAGCAATTTTCCCAGAAAATTCAGCAGATTCTCGACGACGACGTTTAAATTGACATTGCTCGGCTCAATCACCTGCCGGCGCGAGAAGGCGAGGAGTTGTTGCGTCATCTTCGCGGCGCGCTGCGTGATATCCTGAATGTGAGAGAGGTTGTCATATAGCGGATGGCTCGCTGTGATACGGCTCAAACCGCGACTGGCATAGCCCAGAATCCCACCTAACATATTGTTGAAATCGTGCGCAATGCCGCTCACCAGCAGGCCGACACTCTCCAGGCGTTGCGCCTGCTGCAACTGATCTGTTAATTTCCGGCGCTCGGTATTATCAAATATAAAGCCCTTGATCTCGACCAGCTTCCCCTCATCATCAAAGTTGCCCAGCACATTCTCGACAACGTAGAGCGGCTGACCCTTGCTGCTCATCATCTCCGCTTCAAAGTTCTCCAGGCGCTTCTCCTGTCGCACCCGCTGGACAAACTGCTGGTAGTGCTCTAAATCGGGGTATAGTTTCTGGAGATTCGTCTCCATCGCCTCCTCTTCTGAGGAGAAACCGAAGATCCGTACCAGAGCAGTGTTACAGGTCAACAATTTCCCTTCAGGAGTCGCAACGAAAATCGCCGTCAGGCTCTGCTCAAAAATCTCGCGATAGCGCTCCTCCGAGAGACGTAACTGCCTGATCGCTTCCTCATACTGCCTGTGCAGGCGTGCCTTCTCCAGACTCTCGCGCACCGCCTGTGGAAGATTATCTAAATGATGTTTAAGAATGTAGTTGCTCAAGCCGCTACGTAACCCCTCGACCGCTACCTCCTCGCTGCCCGTCCCTGTCACCATCAGCACAGGCACATCTGGATAGCGCTGCTTCACTGTATTCAGAATATGCAAGCCATCTGTCCAATCGAGCTGATAGTCAGTCAGCACGATATCAAAGTGATCAAACTGCATCTCCTCCTTCAGGTCTTCCAGCTTTGTAATCTCGGTAAACTCTGAATTCGGAAACTCTTTGCGTAATCTCCGCGTCACCAGTTCGCGATCAGCGGGATTATCATCGATAATCAAAAACCTCACAGGGAACTCCAACGACCTTCACCTTCACACAATGAAGGTTTTCTAAAGATGACTATAAGAAGTTTTATTCTTCTATTCTCTTATATACTACTGTTGAGCCGCTCTATTAGTTTCACACATCTCGCTCAGAGGAGAACAATGGATGCGATAATTGGTGAGGCTAGCGATGAATCGCGGTGGACGCGGTAATGGGGTTTAAGAAATGAAACCAGATATCATCAGCCATTTATGGATGGACATGATCAGAATAATTTGTAAAAGAGCATAATCGGGTTCCTATTTTCGCCCATAGTCGTTTACATATTGATATAGCAGGTGGGGCTTTTGTGCTATGAGTGAACGTATTGTACTCGAATTGAAAAGGACATATACTGGTACTACAGATTTACATAGGTGTAGAGGTATGACAGGTGTCAGATAGAAATGTTTTTCTTTCCTATGACCCTAAAGACGATGGTCTGGTGCAAGAACTTAAGCGCCATTTGCATCCCTGGCAACGTGAGGATTTTATTCACGCGATCTATGATACTATTGATCCAGGTCTGAATTGGCAGCAAGCACGCGCCGCTCAGTTGAATACATCCTCCCTCATCCTTCTATTGATCAGCCCCGATTTTCTGGCCTCTGACTACATCCATAATGTCGAAATTCCCCATGCGCTGCAACGCTATGAAGCAGGAGAGGCACGCGTTATACCCATTCTGCTCAGACCAACTGACTGGGAAAATACTCCGTTTGGTACACTAAAGTCACTACCAACAAATGCTCTTCCTATAACAGCCTGGTCTAATCAGGACGAGGCTTTTCTTCATATCATCAGGGAGATTCGCGCTATCATAAACGAACTGCACCCTCCATCTATAACAGCGAGAAAAGATACTACGCTGGCAGTTTCAGAAAACGATCAGGTGAGCTGGGGAGCACGAGGAGTACTTCCACAGCATGATAGACCCCTCGGCACGACGCTGCTCGTCAATGACATCCATGCGAAATGGGTCAGCGCCGTGTCCTGGTCCCCTGATAGTACCCGTATCGCCTCTGCTAGCGGAGATGGTACGGTGCGCGTCTGGGATAGCACGACAAAGCACAATTTCCTGACCTATCATGGCCATTCCCACCCCTTAATGGCGAATGTCCATGATGTGAAATGGTCGCCCGATGGAGAGCGTCTCGCCTCCTGCGGTCCTGGCTTCAAAGTGCGTGTGTGGGATGCTCATACAGGAAAAGATCTCGTTCTTTATACCCATCAAAAGATTGTAAACACTCTCTCCGATACATTCGCCGTTGCCTGGTCCCCCGATAGCACCCGTATTGTCTCTGCAACAGGAGGAGTAAAAGACATTGATCAATCAGTTCATGTATGGAATGCAGCAACCGGGCGCACCCATCTGAAGTATTACGGTCATGCAAGCGGTATAGTAGCTCCTTTTAGCGTTCCAGCTCTTGCCTGGTCTCCCAATGGTCACTACATTGCATCGGCTGGAACCGATAAGAAGGTTAAAAGACAGAAACTTGATCCCCTGAAGCTCTTCTACACCGCGCAGGTCTGGAACCCAAAAACCGGACAGACTATCGCAACCTCTAAAGGATCTTCCAGCTTTATCTATGAAGTGGCCTGGTCTCCCGATTCCCGCTACATAGCCACGGCGGAGACAGAGGGGCTGGTGCGCATCTGGGATGCACAATCAGGAGAGCATATACGAACATATGAAGGCCACACAAAAGAGGTACGCACGCTCGCCTGGTCCCCTGATGGCACCTGCATTGCCTCCGCTGGCAACGACCATACTGTACAGCTCTGGGCGTCAACTACAGGCGAGCTTCTCTACGTCTATCGAGAGCATACACATAACGTATCCACGCTCGCCTGGTCTCCCGATGGCACCCGTATCGCTTCTGGCGACAATGATAACACGGTACGAATCTGGTGGGCAGCGTAGACCCCCTGCACAATCCTCTCCTGTAATGGTATCGGCTCCGGCAGGAGCTATTTACGCTCGGCCTGCACAACTCGTTGCTTGCTCCGCAGGTGCGCGAACTCCTCACTGACGGACGTGAGAGCATCGCCTCATCAATCAAGGCTGTACTTGGCGACACAACGGTTGAACCAACAATTCTCGCCGCCCTGTTGCTCGCCTTCTTCGACGGCCTGGCACTGCAAAAAATCATGGACCCTGACCTGGATATCAGCGCCTTTGCCGTTGTACCGACCAGAATCTTCCGCTCGTTTGAGAGGCAACCCGACTAATTTTTTTATACGCGAAATTGCTTGCTTGAGCAATTCATTCTTTTTAAGAAAAGAGTTTGGAGCGAATAAACATGGAGAATTGCAACATGCTTCAGTGTGGGAGCGAGGCAAGCCTCAAATTCACGTAAGACACGGCGGAAGAACGCTGGAACGTACGGCGCGTAGGGAGCGCGCTTGCCCTTTCACGTGTATTTGGGCACCGCGTCGGGGCGATCCCTTGCGCTCGCCCTCATGGGGTGTAGGATCTCTCTCCCAGACACTTTTTGGGGCATCCGTCTACTGGCTTCCACCACCTTCTCCCACTGCGCGTCGCCGCACGAGCGTCAGCTCGTCCCCCCAATTCATTGGGCGAAAATAGGGACCCCGTTCACGGCGTCCGCCTCGC
>DAOUDD010000037.1:0-24100 GCA_034431765.1 Ktedonobacteraceae bacterium
AAAAAAATCGATTTGTTTACAAAAATTATTAATAGTCGCTTTCTCTATAAAAGTATTAGCATTGATAGAGAACAGGGCTTTATGTTTAAAACATCTAATAATACTATATTAAGTCTTGAAAAACTTTCTTCAGGAGAGCAACATGAACTTGTACTATTTTATGAGTTACTCTTCAAAATCAAGCCAAACTCACTCGTTTTAATTGACGAACCTGAGATTTCTTTACATGTTGTGTGGCAGGAACAATTCTTAAAAGATGTTCAAGCTGTAACGCAGCTTGCAGACATAGATGTATTGTTGGCGACGCACTCACCAGATATTATTGCAGACCGACGAGATTTATTAGTGGAACTGAGGGGGATGAAGAATGGGGTCGGAGCATGACTATAGGGAACGAGAACTTCGTAGTCCTAGCGCTATCGCTCCCCAAATTATTTTTAGGAGAGAATATCCAGGCAAAGAAGAGCTTACTTTCCTACTTTTAGAAGGTGAAACAGATAGAAGGCTCTTTGAAAATTTTGTTGATGCTTAGAGATGTCAAATTGTTGTGACACATAACAAGAGTGTAGCAGTAACTGTGCTATCAATTCTAGAGAAGGACAAACTCCCTGGTATTCTCGCTATTGTTGACGCTGACTTTGATCTTCTTGAAGGTAAACCACCAGCATCACCAAATCTCCTATTCACCGATGGGCATGATCTTGAAATAATGCTGTTACAATCTTCAGCATTTGATCACTTGCTAGCAGAACTTGGGTCAGAGGAAAAAATAGCCAGGTTCCGCCAAAAGTGCGGAAAAGACTTGCGATTTCAGCTTCTAGAATTGGCTATGCATATTGGTTACCTGCGCTGGATCTCATTACGTGAGAACCTGTCATTAAAATTTGAAGGGCTGGACTTCGATAAATTTATAGATAGAGAGCGTTTAACGCTTGATAGTGTGAAACTGCTAAGAACTGTGCAGAGCCGATCAGCGAAAACGATACTGCCTGACGCTGCCTCGCAACAAAAAATCGAGCAGCTTAAAAGTGACACACATGATGCCCTGCATATTTGTTGTGGTCACGATGTTATTGATATTCTTGCCCTTGGACTACGAAAGGCTCTGGGAAATCACAATACGCAAACTGTGACGCGTGAAAGCATTGAGATGAGTCTACGTCTGGCTTACTGGCCCGACTCCTTCTTTAAGACAAATCTTTATGCCTCCATTAAGCACTGGGAAGATGTGAATACTCCGTTTGTTGTGCTTGCCAGCGTCACAGCATAGCGTTTCTTGTTTAATCTTCGCCCCAACGAGCTTTCTCAACTGACCAGCCTGTCCCTGTTTTAGCAGGTGCACTCTCTAGAGCGCTTGTCAGCCGTCGCGTTAGCTGTGGAACGCTGGTATTCAGGGAGGTGAGCGTGCTGGAATCAGTCTGCTTGCCCCCATAGCGTTCCTGCTCGTAAGCGTGCGTGAGTTCGGCAAGGAGAGCGGGATCTGCGAGCGGATCGTCCTGACGAAGCAGTCGTTTGCGCGTCGCCACGTCGATCAGGCGTTGCTGGTACTCAAGTGGCGTCTCGGATGGTTGGCGCGAGAATTCGCCGCCCTTTTCCTGCATGGTTTGCAAGAAGTCGCGGTAGCGAGCACGAACTGAAGCCGCATCAAGAGCTTCCAGCCTGCTTCTATCCTGCTGTCGTCGTGCCTGGTCCTGACGTCGCTGCTGTAAGATCGCGCTACGGTCCAGCGACTCACGCACCTCTTCCTCATGCTCTGGTCGCTTAGCTTGCTTCCTTCGGCTGATGAACATGATACGTATCAGGAGTAAAATGAGAAGCAGGAAGATGACAATGACGAGTGCGCGACCAAGCCAGGGTGAGCCTGAGTCAGCGTGCTTCACCACCTCTGCAACTGTAATTGCATTCTTTTTCGGATCAGGGGCCTGCTGGGGTTGCTGGAAGTGGATGATCCTGTTGAGAAAGGCAAACACTACGACAATTACAAAGACAAACCCATACACGAGAAAGCTCAGCAGGTAGAAGATAGCAGCGCCAATTAAACCCAGCACAAACCAGAGCGGATTGAACAGAGACGAGATGACTTCTAAAGGAAACGACTCAAAAAGAACGCTGACAACAATAAGTAGAATCCAGGCAACTGTAAGTCCTGTAATCCAACTACCAGTTGATTCTCTGGCTAAACTATACGGATCACGTTCCTTCTGAACGGTACCAATACGCGCGAACGAAAGCGCGATCAGGCCAGATAAGAAGAAGATTGGCAAGGCTCGCTCCAGGCTTTGACTGAGTGTCGGATCATTCCCAAGTGAGGAGAGTACCGCAAAAATCAGTAGAACTAGCAGGACACTGAATCCAATTTTGAATGCAGTAGTAAGATTATTACTATTCAAGGGGTCGCGCGCCCAGTAGATACTGCGATACCAGAACCAGATCAGGAGCAGCAGCGAGAGCGTTAGAAATCCACTATTTTCTATCCAAAAGATGTGTGTAAGGCTATAGATGATTACAGCAGTAAATGCTCCTATTACGGAAAAAGCTGTCCAGCTTCGCTCAGATCTCCTGGTGTGTTCGGTGTACTGCTTGCTCCACATAGCCCACCATTGCAGCCCGACCATCAGTAATGTCAGGCTTAGAGCGTCTGGAAGAATTGCATCTTCTCCCAGCAGCCGTTTTGCGACTGTCTGCAGCAGGAGAACGAGCGGCTGCGTCTCCATAATCGCAGCGGCAACAGGTACTGCAAATATCTCAATCCAATTGGAGGTAAGTCGAACTCGTGCCGACGCTGGCGTTGGAGCCTGAGTTGACGGTTGTAACAAGTTCATGCCATTTCTCCTTTCCCCCAAGATTGTAGACAGGAAGATCATACGTACCAACAGCCTGTTTGTCCTTTTCCAACTCGCCTACCAGGAGAATAGAGACTGCACTACCACGTAGACGTTGCTCCAGCAATCCTTCTACCGTTACCTCGCTGAGGGTATTGGCTGAGCTGATCAACAGAAGCGTTGTTCCACGTGAAAACATATCCGCTTCGACTTCCATGAGGCGTTCGATCGGCGTATTGTAGGCTGGAACCAGGCGCGCAAGCGTACTGAGAATCTCCTCATACTGCTCGTAATCATTTGAGAAGGGGACGCGAATACCAGATGGCGAGATGCTGGTTGCATTGAACTTGCGCGCCTCCTGTGATGAATACGTTCGTGAAATCTCGTCGGTATTCACTTCATTCTTCATCTCTGCCGTCGCTGTGATGGTAGAGCTGTTTGCCAGGAGTCCGACTGCATAGCCTTCGTCCAAGCCCCAATTTGCCAGGGATGCAGCTGCACAGATTGCGAACTCTTGCAATTCGAAGTCCACGCGATTGAGTGCGCTGGAGTAGGTCCATGTGTCCAATAGAATGAGTAGGCGACGCTCTGTTGTAGATTCGTAAATTTTGCTGCGTAGCTCGCCTGATCTGGCTGTTGCCTTCCAATCAATACGACGTGGATCGTCGCCTATCTCGTACTCACGGTTTCCTGCGAACCAGAGCGGATCTTCAAGAAGCTGACGTACTCCTACACGTTCTCCCATTGGGAAGGCTGCTGGTAGCCCTAGTGTCTGGAGTGGGGAGATTAATGGGTAGACCAGCAAGTGTTCAGCAGCCATTGCATAGAGATCTTTCTCCAGCCAGCCAAAGGGATCGCTGCATGTCAGGCGCACAGGACCAAAGACGTGGAAGCCCCGTGCGGCACAAGTCATGCGATAGCGACGCGTTACGCGCTGATACGACCAGAGTAACCATGTGTTGATAAGCCTATCTCGTGGGGGAGCGAGAGAATACTCCTGCTCCGATGTCCTCCTGAGCGGCGGGTTGATGCTATTCTCTACCTCAAGCCAGGGGAGCGGCAGTAGCTTGCGGTTCTCAATGGTCAGCGAGAGCGTTACCCTCTCACCAAAGAAAAGCTTGTGTTCGCTGAGGTGCTGGCGAATAAGCAGGTGGGTCATAGCGTTACGGAACCATAACTCCGGCACAATCCCTACTAACAACGTAAAAGCTGCACAGAGCAAGACCAGTGGTTGGCGTGTTAGCGCCGTAACAAGCAAAAGAATGAGTGCAAGGTAATACCAGAGACGGCGCTTCCTGAGCGTCTCTTTCTCCTCAAAAGTACGTACTGTGCTCTGTTCTCTTCTTTGTATGAGCTTCATAATGAGCCTTACCTTTTAGCAGGTGTGGCAAGCGTCTCTACTGGAACGGGGATAGTATCAAGAATCTCTGTAAGTAGTTCGTTTGTTCGTTTACCACGCATGCGATTACGCGTTGTGGTTAGGAGACGATGAGCCAGAACGCTGGGAGCCAGGCGCTTGATGTCATCTGGCTGAACATAATCACGCCCCTGAATAGCGGCATAGGCGGCGCATGCGCGATAGAGTGCGAGCGTACCTCGTGGGCTAGCGCCAAGCTGAATGGCCTCATGGTGGCGCGTAGCCCGAACGATTGCCAGCAAGTAGCGCTCAACCTCCGCTTGCCATTGCACCTGGCGAATAACCTGTTGTAGCGCGACAAACTCTTGCGCACTAACAACTGGTTGCAACATCGTCAGCGGCTCCTCACTCTTGAAACGGTGCAGGATCGCCTCTTCCTCCTCTACCTCAGGATATCCCATCTGTACACGCAGCAGGAAGCGATCAAGTTGCGCCTCCGGGAGCGGAAATGTTCCTTCTAGCTCGACCGGATTCTGTGTAGCGAGCACAAGAAATGGCCGGGGAAGTGGCTTGCTTTCACGTTCGACGGTAACCTGTCGTTCAGCCATTGCTTCCAGGAGCGCCGCTTGTGTGCGAGGCGTTGTACGATTGACCTCGTCAACCAGCAGCAATTGTGCGAAGAGCGGCCCCTGGCGAAAGACAAACTCATTTTGCTTCTGATCAAAATAACTTACTCCGATAATATCGGTTGGCAGGAGATCCGGTGTCCCCTGTACACGTTGGAAACTCGCTCCCACTGAACGCGCCAGCGCCTTTGCCAGTACCGTCTTGCCCATACCGGGGACATCCTCAATCAGGACATGCCCATCACTTAGCAACGCAACCAGCAGAAGGTCAATAACATCAACTTTGCCAATAATGACGCGTGCAACGTTCTCGCGTATAGCCTGTGCCACTTGCTGCACCCTATCCATTGAGGGGATAGCAGGTTCGTTCTCCATCAGTAGAAGCTCCAATCTTACGTCTATACTAGAAATACTTCCCCTTTGGGATAGGAATGTTTAGGCCTTAAGCTATTACTGCAACAAAGAAAGGCATTCAGTCAAAAATGTGAATCTATCTCTTGTGCTATGAGTATAACATCTGCTCTTTTGCGTTGTCTAGCTTATTTCCACGTATTTTTCTAGTCAATGACGAATTGATGCAAAATGTTATGATAACAATATAGCTGTTATATAACTTCTTAAGCATCAGCGTATCGTAATTCTAAATAATAAATAGTAATATTGCCAGCAATAAAATACTGTATATGAATAGTTTTAGAAGTGTAAAAACATGAAAGATGTAACCGATCATGTATATTGTGCGCATGCATTCAAAAACCTGAGTATTTTTGCTCGGATGCTAATAGGCAGTAGCAGGTATACGCATTACACAGATTGATGTGCAATGCGCCTGATCTCTTTCATGTCTTCGTATACGAGAAGCAGGAGCATTTCATTAGCAGAGAAATGCTCCTGCTTCTCGTAACGCACTATTATTACAGATTACTGATAAAATTATTAAGTGCGGTAGCAACTTCCTGAGGTGCATCGTAGAGTACCAGGTGATTGGCATTGGGAATTGTTACTAGTTGTGAATTGGGAATCTCGCGATTGAGCCGATGTGCGTACTCTATCGGCGTCTGCTGATCGTTTTCGCCCCAGATAATCAACGCGGGTTTGCCAAGCGTAGATAGATCGCTGGAGACTGAGTTCATGTAGTAAGGAATCAGCAGGCGAATATGCTGGAAGAGCACTTCCTTGCCAACCTCGCTGTTCCAGGGATCGATGTAATTGTTGAGCACATTTGAGAAATCCTGTGTGTTCCTGACTGCAGTGGGAAGTGTATTGCGCAGATCACGAATAAAATCTTCCAGGTGTGTCTCTTTCGGTGCGTCGAAGTCCTGACGCTTTTCCATATCGGGCAAAGGCCAGTTCTCGGCAAAGATGTGATTGTAGCAGAAGGTATCGACAAGAACTAAAGCCGCTGTTTGCTCACGGTACAGCCGTGTTGCTAGAACCTGTGCAACTCCTCCACCCAGTCCATGACCAACCAGGATGATGTTGCTAAGATGCAGATCGCGCAACAGGTAGGTGAGCACATCAGCCAGGCCCCAGATGGAGGTGTCCGCCGGCCATGGATGATCAGACTGCCCGTAGCCAAGCATATCAAAGGCGTAGACAGCCCGATTCAAACCTCCGAGTCGTGCCATAATAGGCTCCCAGGTAAATGCTCCAGCGGGAATATCATGCAGCAGCACAACAGCCCCATCCGTACCATGTTCCGTCCCCTGCGCCAGGTAACTGATATTGTAGTGAACTGAGCGTCCCATGCGACGTTGGAGTGAGTGTGTTGTGTCAGGTATTTTGCTTACCATATACCATAAGTCCTCTCTTTTCATATATGTTAGAGGGCGAGCGACCTCGCTGGTCAATTCCAAATATCCTTTATACTATAGCGTATAGAGTGCCCGACGTACAGATCTTTTGCACGCGGCAAACGGCTTTCTCATTCTCACTCCCTCATTTCTTTTAGCCCATAAATGGGCCATCTCTGCTTATGGTTGAGATTTTTGCGAGTCTCAGGCTCACAGAATCTCGACCATAAAGCGTGAGAATACAATCGAGAAAGAGAAAAGCCACTCGAAACAGCCCGACGATTCTTTAGAACTCGTAGTCTATACACAAAGGGCGAACTCTCCTACATTAACGAGAGTTCGCCCTTGATCATGACAAAATGGGGTGAAGGATGCTTATTGTGCTTTCGCGTACAGACTTGGGACGTTATAGAAGGCATTAAAGCCTGCGTAGCGTACTGTCTCTGCTCCAAGTTCGTCCTCGATGGTAAGCAGGCGATTGTACTTGGCGACACGCTCGCTACGTGCTGGAGCGCCGGTTTTGATCTGTCCAGCATTTGTAGCAACGACCAGGTCGGCAATCGTTGTATCCTCGGTCTCACCTGAGCGATGAGAGATAACGGCGCTGTACGAGGCGCGCTTTGCCATCTCGATTGCCTCCAGCGTCTCAGTCAAGGTGCCAATCTGATTGAGTTTTATGAGGATGGAGTTCGCTGATTGCTCTTGAATCCCCCGCTTGAGACGCTCGGTGTTGGTCACAAACAGATCATCTCCAACGAGCTGGACACGGTTGCCCAGGCGCTGACGGAGCAGATTCCAGCCCTGCCAATCATCTTCGGCCAATCCGTCTTCGATGGAGATAATTGGATACTCGCCGATCCACTTCTCGTACAGATCGACCATCTCCTGTGAGCTTAACGTACGACCCTCACGCGCCAGCTCATACTTGCCATTCTGGAACAACTCAGTAGAGGCGGCATCCAGGCCCAGGAAGATATCTACACCCGGTTTGTAGCCTGCAACCTCGATTGCTGAAATAATTACTTCCCATGCGGCGCGATTAGAGCCAAGCGAAGGGGCAAAGCCACCTTCATCACCAACTGTTGTATTCAGCTTGCGGTCATGCAGGACCTTCTTGAGACCCTGATACACTTCGGCTCCCATACGCAGCGCCTCTGAGAACGAGTTTGCACCTACAGGCAGAACCATATACTCCTGAAAGTCGGTAGAGTTCTCCGCATGCTTGCCACCGTTCAGAATATTGAGCATAGGTACGGGAAGAACGCGCGCAGAGACACCACCCAGGTAGCTATAGAGCGGCATCTGGAGTGCCTGGGCCGCTGCGCGAGCGACAGCAAGTGAGACACCAAGGATAGCATTTGCACCCAGCTTCCCTTTATTCGTTGTACTGTCTAGCTCAATCATCGCCTCATCGATGGTCACCTGATCACTCGCATCCAGACCTAAAATAGCCTCGCTAATCGTATCTCGTACATTTGTTACGGCCTGCTGAACACCTTTGCCACCGTAGCGTTTCTTATCGCCATCGCGCAGTTCGACAGCCTCGTGGGCTCCGGTAGACGCGCCAGAAGGAACTGCAGCTACTCCTACTGCACCACCCATAAGCAGCACTTCGACCTGAACAGTTGGATTGCCGCGTGAATCAAGAATCTCACGCGCGTTGACGGCTTCGATAGTCGTCAGTTCGTTAGTTACTAATGGCATTGCAATAAATCCTCCCTATCTTAACCATGTATAATTAGAACATGGTGTCATATCAGTTTTTAGCATAGATGGATTAGTTTTGTGCTTTCTCGCGCCGCTATTGTACATCGTCGAAGAGAGTTGAGCAAGAAAAAAGGGCCAGGTAATACTGACCCCATGTAGTTACTTTATCCGTCTCATTTTCGCGCTGATGTTTTACGGCATATTCTGTGCAAATAGATAGAATGAAGCATGTTCCTCCCACCTTTCTGCTATTTCTGTGTATCGGCATCCACAAAAATCTGTGTGGGGCGTCGAATGAGAGAGCTACGCGACATACCACCACTCATTGAACTACCCAGGAGAGAGCCTGTGCCGCCGTTGCCGAATTGTCTGGGCAGAGGAGATAGTGGTGGAGACTTTACAACTGGCTGTGAGTTCGATGTTTGAGATAATTGCTCGTTCGATGCTTGAATCAGATCCATACTACGCCGCAGCGTCATCATATCACGCATAAAACATGCCACAGCAGATGCCGCAGAACCTTTTTCTTTTGAAGTATCGAAGCGACGAGCAGTTGCCTCTCCTGCCTGCTGTGCCGCTTTAGCGAGTGGATCAGATGTTTTGGCTGCATAGGCATCACTGAAAATATCATCCCAGCTTCCCCATCGCCCTCGTAGTGGTTTCCAGCCAAGCTGACTATCGCTTACCGCTCGCCATTTCTCTTCAGTGAACTGTATCCAGTCCTCAAGCAAGCCAGCATACGCCTCAACCTGTTGACGGAGATTCTCCACTTCCTGAGAGGCGCGCTGGTTCATATTCTGTGGCAAACCATCTGTACTCTGTGCACTTACATAATCATTACTGCCGAATTGCTGGAAATTCATAGCCGGATTGCCGGTGTAAGCATTCGCAGTGAATGCCCCTGAGCCAGGAAAGAAGCCATTGTTGCCAAACGGAAGTTGGATATCGCCACCCTGTTGCCCCGTAGGACCAGGAATGCTCAACATAGGTAATTCGGTACCAGCCGGTAGCTCTCCCACAATATGAATACCGCTCGCATCAAGCATAGGACTGATGGCAGTGCTGCCATCCTGTAACAAAATACCCTCGGAGAGCGTGGGCATACCACCAATTACAATTTCTTCGTGCCCTATCGCATCCAAAAGCCGCCATGCCAGGCGCGGATGTTTGATTGCCCACCAGAAGCGTCGGCTGAGAAAAGTAGCAGCAAAGGTGAAATTAACAACGAGCCAGAGGATTCCCCGCACTGCAAGCCAGTTGACAAGGGCAACCAGGAGAATCGAGTACCAGGGGTCGTGTTGACCCGCCTCCTCTATGAAAGTCAGTACGGCAGCTACTGTCAAGCTAGGATCACGGAGTGGATTAATGAAATCCAGCACGCGCCAGAGCCATTTTCTGCCAGTCGTCTCTTCCAACGTTGCGCTCCTCTCAAATGTGCCTCTGATTCGGCAAAAACTTCTTCTCTTCTCTTGCAGGCAAATTGTAGCATGAGCTTTCTCCCACCCGCAAGTTTTCTTGTATGATAGTAGTTATGGGTTATATTCAGGAGCGAGGTGAGCTAGCCCCCAACGCGTCCACTGCTGCTTCACGCTTAGATCTCCAAATAAGCAGTTACTCTATAGAACGAGTGACTTTGCTCACTGCCGGAAGAAAGGTACTATAGTACCGTCTCATCTTGCTTCCCCTATTGCTCTCTTCCATCCCATCAGATCATTCTACTCATTAATAATAGACAGATATCAGCAAGATATTTTTTAACTCTTCAATACTTTTTTGACAAACAAAACGTGTTTTTAATAGCCACTGTAAAATGCGTCTTACTTAGTAGAATGACAGCATTCACAGAGCCAGGCACGCTACACTTTGCAGTGTTCCTATGCTAGATTGAATAATAGCAAAGCCAATACGAGACGAACGCCCTTCTCAAGCGAAACGAGTATACATAACAGATTTGAAAAGGTTGAGTAGTGCTGCACTAGGAATTCAGCGTCTCTGTATGGTAACATTACAAATGGGGGACTTGCAAAACTTCGCCAATGCACGAATAAGTGCTTATCGAAAACCTGAGCGAAGCTAGCTCTGGAAAGAGCACTGGTTTTCGCATAAGATCTAGGTTTGTTTATAGGTCAGCAGTACGCTTGCCATTTTCCGCGCAACACCTGCACAGATGGCTGTGTGGACATGCTGCCGAAGGCAAGAACAGTAAGTACCTATTAGAAAGGATATTCCATGCCCATGCGGAAGACGACAAAGGTCCCTCCTCCGCAGTTGACGCATGCTCGTCGCCTTATTATCGCATCGAATCGTGGTCCCGTGGAGTTTCAATTAGCACACGATAAGACGCTCAAAGCGCGACGTGGCGCAGGCGGAATGGTCACTGCTCTTATTGATGCGGGAAACAAGATGGACGTGACGTGGGTCGCAATGACCATGACCGAAGGCGACCGTCTGGCGGTAAAGGAAGCTGCGCAACACGGAGGATTGCTCCATTCACCACTGCCAAATCAGAAAATGGGGCTTCGTTATGTGACAATTTCAAAGGAGGCATATCGCAAACACTACGAGAAGATCAGCAACGAGTTGCTCTGGTTTCTGCAACATTATATGTATGATCCGACGCAGGAGTCTACGGCGGCAAGCCAGTTTCAGGATGCCTGGATCAATGGCTATACAGTAGCGAACCAGGCGATTGCCGATGCAGTGAATGCTGAGATTGAGCGTGAACAGACGGTGCCAGTGGTTATGTTGCAGGACTATCACCTCTACCTGGCTCCCGCGATGATTCGTAAGCAGCATCCCACGATTATCACCCAACAGTTTATTCATATTCCCTGGCCGGATGTGCGTTGCTGGCATTTCTTGCCCAGTAACATTGCTCAGGCAATCTATAGTGGCCTGGCTGGAAATGACATTATTGGCTTCCAGACTGAGCGAGATGCCCGTAATTTCCTGGAGGGCGCTCGCACTCTGCTCGACGGAGCTGTGGTTGATTTTGAAGAAGGAGCAGTCTGGTGGCAGGGCCATCGCACTCAGACTCGTGCCTATCCCATATCCATCTCTGTAAACGAGGAGCGTAAGGTCGTGCACAGTGCGGCAGGAAAACGCGCCGCCGAACAGATCAAGCCCCTGCTACGTGAACACACGATTATGCGTGTTGACCGGATTGAGCCGACGAAAAATATCGCACGTGGTTTCCAGGCATACAGCGATATGCTGGAACAGCATCCCGATCTTCATAACAAAGTAACGTTCCTGGCCTTCCTGGTTCCGTCCCGACAGACGCTTTCGGCCTATCGCCGCTTCGATGCCGATGTGCGTTCATTAGTGGATGAGATTAATAATAAGTACGGTACTGATGATTGGACGCCGATTCAGGCCTTTTACGGCAACGATCGCGTGCGTGCCCTGTCCGCAATGCAGTTTTATGATGTGTTGCTGGTCAATCCAATCATCGATGGTATGAACCTTGTCGCCAAGGAAGGCGCGGTTGTCAATGCGGTAGATGGCGTTCTGGTGCTCTCGCGGACCGCTGGTGCGTTCCAGCAGATGGCAAAAGGCTCGATTCCCACTTCTCCTACCGATGTGTTCGAGACATCGCAGGCTTTGTACAAGGCCCTGACCCTCTCCCCTGAGGAGCGACGAGTCAAGGCAACACTGGCACGCCAGGCCGTTGAAAGAAGCGATTTAACGGTGTGGATGGCAAAACAGATACATGATATTAATGATCTTCTCGAACGCTCTTTCACGAACTCTCCGACAACCACGAATGAGCCTGTCAATGATGTAGCTCGGATTGGCATCGCATAATTTCAACAGTGTAGTGTTGTCCAATACTATCGGCGCTTGATAGACGAGTCAAGCACTTGTAGCGGTACCTTCTAGAGGTACCCCTACGCTTGCCTCCGTTACGAAATTTGTGTAGTGTTGCTTAGAAACGCTACCATAGCCTGCAACAGCTCGACCATTCCCTCTACCTCCTGGACAACGCCGTCCGCTTGCTTCAGCAATTCTTCCATGGTATCCCGATGTTGCACTACGACTGAATACGCGGCGCATCCCTCCTGGCGCAGGACAGAAATCTCTTGTACCGCATACAGGTCGGTGCGGTCATCTCCAGCAAAGACAATTCCGCGCAGGCCGAAGCGCTCTACAAATTGACGCAAGGCAATCCCCTTATTAATGGTAAGAGGAGCAAGTATCTCGACAACCGCTTTCCCTTCACCTAGCCGCATATGGACGCGCTGCGCAGGTTCTTCCAGCATACCCAGAATGCGTTTACGTGCCAGTTCGTGATTCTCTGTAAGGCGATAATGCACACTTCCACCGATAGTCTTGCGTTGCACAAGCAGGCCAGGAAGATCAGGAACAAGCTGCTTTTCAACAAGATCTAGCAAATACTTTCCAGGTTCAATATACTCACGTGCGGTGGGAAATAGTTGAATTGAGTCGGCAGTCGGCAGTCCCTCGCTCCATTCCAATCCATGGGTTCCAATGTACGTCAAGCCACCAACATTCACCATCCGTGCTCCATCTACAACAGCACGGCCTGTCATAATAGCAACCGAAGCAAATTGTCGAGCCTTCTGCAGTAGTTCGCTTACCCCAGGATAGAGCCGCGCCTGGTCTGGTGTTGGGGCGATAGGACTCAGGGTGCCATCGATATCAAAGACCAGTCCCAGTGGATGTTGCTGTAACACGCTGCGTAATTGCTCTGTGACCATGCGTCTTATCTCTCCATGTACGTCAATAAGCTTTGTATCTCAAACCTACAACAACTATGTCAGAGAGACTGAGCTATTGTCAATGGATGATGCACTTTTTACCTTTGAAATTTTCTCCCGGATATCGCTAAAAAATTTAAGCAAATACCTGTTTCCTTTTATCTGTTTGTCCCTATATAAGTTACTCGAATCATTCCCAATCGTCCTAATTTTAGGAAGTGTCCTATATTGTTGAGCTTTCTCGTAGGATCTGTATAAGCGTAAAGCGTAATCCGAGATTTTCGTAGGAAGGGAAATACCTCCTTCTGCGCAGGAGTACGTACTGATAGGAGTTCTTCTCGTTCCTCTTGTAGAAAAAGTTTGAGAGTTCAAGGAAGAAGGTAAAATATGAAACGACGTGTCCCTCTCATTGCAAGTATAACTCTTCTTCTCATCGCCGTAGTATCAGCAGGAGTACTCTCTCTGCGCAATACCTCTGCCTCTGCACACCAGGCCGCTTCTCTCTCTTTAAACACAGGTCACACTCACGCATTTGTAGCGAATAAGAATGGAGCAGTACATACCCAGGCGATAGGTTCGGGAAATCTTGTCTATCACGATGGACCGGTTATGAGTAGTACGACAGTGGCCTATGCAATTTACTGGAAACCTGATGGAGCTACAATGAGCGAAAACTATAGTTCGCTTATCAATCGCTATTATAGTGATGTTGGTGGTTCAGCTTTGTATCGCAATAATGCTCAATACAAAGACAACCAGAATAATGCGCCTACAAGCAGCACTTTTGGTGGCTCTTGGGTTGATACAACACCCTATCCAAATGGAGATATTAACGACTCAGATATTCAGCATTCTATAACACGCGCCCAGGCTGCTAATAACTGGACTCCTGGCTTGAATCATCTCTTCACCGTCTTCATCGGTGCTAACAGAAACTTGTGTGCAGCTGATGACTTCTGCACATCCAATGCTGGACTCGCTGGCTATCATAAATGGACTGAAGACAATACTATCTATGCTGCAATCTCCTATGGCGGTAGTCCTATCGGTGTTGATAGTAGTCCCAACGGAGATATGGATGCCGATGGTGCAATTAGTATGGCATCTCATGAACAGATGGAGGCCGCAACCGATCCATTAGTAAACAAGTCGGGAGCCTGGTTTGACGACAGCGGGTACGAGATAGGCGACAAGTGTCAGGATACCTTTGCAAGTTTTACATGGAATGGGCATCCCTATCGTGTTCAGGAAGAGTGGTCAAACGAAGCGCAGGATTGTGTCGCACCGCAGTAACAGGATAACGAGATGCATTTCTAGCATCTTTGAGAATGTTTTAAGAGGCTGTGTAAGAAATTACACGGCCTTTCTCCCTCTCAGCGCATCCTTGTATACCACCCCAGCGATGCTCACACTGTTTTCTCCCCTCTTCCTCTGGAGTGGCGAGTGCTTTCGTGCTAGAATAAAGCTATGCTAAGAACACTTACTGCGACGCGTTATGTAACACCGCTACGCGAGGGAGGATCGCTGCCTGCGATTGTCGAGGCCAATGATGACGGTCTCTACGTGCTCAAATTTCGTGGTGCGGGTCAGGGGTCCAAGGCGCTGATTGCTGAGCTTGTAGCAGGCGAGATTGGACGTGCACTCGACTTGCCAGTACCCGAAATCGTCTTGATGGAGCTAGATGCAACGCTGGGACGTTCTGAGCCAGACTTTGAGATTCAGGCGCTTATAAAGGCGAGCGCAGGTCTTAATCTGGCCCTTGACTATCTTCCAGGTGCACTGCCATTTGACGCCCTTGATGCCACTACACTTGATCCTTTGCTTGCCTCCTCGATCGTCTGGTTTGATGCGCTGGTGACGAATGTTGATCGCACGGCGCGCAATACCAATATGTTGTTCTGGCACCGCCGTTTGATGTTGATTGACCATGGCGCAGCGCTGTATTTTCACCATATTGATGGTAACTATATGGAGCGCAGTCGTCTGCCATTTACTACCATCAAGAACCATGTCTTGCTTCCAGTTGCCAGTGAACTGCTAGAAGCTGATCGCCTGCTGAAACCACGCCTGACACCCGAGAATATTCAAGCGATCATCACAATCATTCCTGAACTTTGGTTAGAGAATGATTCACATTTTCCTGATCCTGCCGTACGTCGCAATGCATATATATCTTACTTGCTTGACCGCGTGGCACATTCACATATCTTCGTTGAGGAGGCTCTGCATGCCCGCGCTCAGCTCCTATGATTATGGTATTATTCGCGTTGTGCCATATGTCGAGCGTGGAGAATGCATCAACATTGGCGTCATTCTCTTCTGTCGTGTGCGCCGCTACCTCAATCTGTTGATCTCACTTGATGAGCATCGGCTGCTTGCTCTTGCTCCTGACCTGGATCTACTAGTGCTACGTCAGCAGCTTGACTATTTCACTCGTGTCTGTCACGGTGGTACAGATGCAGGACCTATCGGACAGCTCTCTCTCCCGGAGCGCTTCCACTGGCTGGTCTCTCCGCGCAGCACGATTATCCAGATCTCGCCGATACACTCTGGACTGAGTTCACAGCCCGAAGCAACGCTCCAACATCTCCTGGAAAAGCTTGTGCTCTAGTATCATTTCCGTTTGTGCTCGCGTATTATATCTGGCATCCAACAAAATAAGGTTATCGAACAGCGCACTGAGCATGTTTGTATTTATTAAGGAAAAGAGGAGAGAGCTATGGCTGATCGATTGCAAGGAAAAGTCGCATTGATCACGGGAGCTTCATCAGGCATCGGTGAAGCAACCGCCGAAGCGTTAGCAGCCGAGGGTGTTGCTGTTGCGGTTGTGGCGCGTCGTGAGGAGCGTTTGCAAGAGCTGGTGAAACGCATCATGGATCGCGGGGGGAAAGCGTTTCCTATCGTCGCTGACGCCGCCGATGAGCAGCAGGTAAAGACGATGGTGCAGAAGGTGAAAGACGAATATGGTCGGCTGGATATTCTTGTCAACAATGCAGGAGTCATGCTGCTCGGTATGATTGATGGGGCAAATACCGACGACTGGCGCGAGATGGTGGATATCAATGTTCTGGGGCTAATGTACGCTACTCACGCAGCTCTGCCTTTGATGAAGCAGCAGCAAAGTGGACATATCGTCAATATTTCTTCTGTTGCCGGAAGAACTGCACGGGCAGGAAGTGGCGTCTACAACGTGACAAAGTGGGGCGTTGTTGCATTCTCTGAAGCCCTACGTCAAGAAGTGTACAAGAACAATATTCGTGTGACTGTCATTGAGCCTGGAGCGGTCGCGACTGAACTGACCAGTCATATTACTGATCAGGCCGTCAAGCAGGCACAGGAAGAGTGGCTCAGCCACATCACGCCTCTTCAAAGCGAAGATATTGCAGCCGCTATTGTATACGCAGTCAGCCAACCGGAGCGAGTGAATATCAACGAAATTCTGATTCGCCCAACCAGCCAGGATCGATAAGACATTACAGAGATTGGCAGACGTTATTCATCATCTGAAACGTCCGCCATCCTCTGTCTGCAAAACCGCTCGCACATCGCCTGGTGTAACGACAGCGATATCTCCTGGAATACAGCGCTTGAGAGCTGCCAGTGCATTACCGACACGTAATGGCGAAAGGTTATACGTCTGCTTCATTTCGCTATAGATGCTACCGCCAAGATAGGCATAAAGGTAGCCGGCTGCGAAGGCATCGCCCGAACCAAAGCGCACATTTCCTTCTGTAGGGAGAGCCTGTTCGGAAGTATATACATCGTTGTGCAAGTGGGAAGAGCCAGCGCTACCATCTGTAAGTACAAATCTCTTTCGAGGATTACTATTTGCGAAACGTGTTCGCATCTGCCACAAAATTTCTTCTGCACTGCCCGTAAATTCCCAGAGTTCAGTTGCATCAGCACGCGTACAGAAGAGAATATCGGCCTGCCGACATGCCTCCTCTATAGCCAGTGCGGCCTCAGAACTCGACCAGAGCTTGCCACGGTAATTCACATCAAATGATACCTGTACCTGCTTTTCTCGTGCACGTGCCAGCAAACGTGCAAACACCTCTCGACAGTTCTGGCTGAGAGCAGGTGTGATTCCTGTCAGATGTAACAGCCGGGCCTGATCTACCAATGTATAGTCGAGCCGTTCAGGATCAATCCGTGCGCATGCCGAGTGCGCGCGATCATAATAGACCTGTACCCCTAACGGCGGCAGCAATTCCTCTACGTAGAACGTACCTAGGCGGCTGTTCTGGCTGGCCCTGACGACATAACGAGTATCCACACCGTGACGTTGTAGTTCCCCCTCGACGTGCCGACCTGCTGGATTGTCGGGCAAAGCTGAGAGCCAGGTTGCCTTACATCCTAGACGAGCAAGACAGCTTAGCGTATTCGACTCGGTCCCACCAACAAATGCCTGAAACGATTGTGCAGTTTCCAGCCTCGTTCCGGTAGGAGCAGTTAGACGCAACATCGTCTCGCCAAAGCTAAGCACGTCGATAGACATTTCTTTTCCTCTCTGAACAACTATAAAACATGTTCTATATCTTCAAGAAGGCTGTGGAGAGTACTCTTTATGCGTACATGATATAATGAAGAACTGGCGTGAGGCAATCCTGCAAGGAAGGAAAGAAAGTATGCCGCAAGATATTACCACGATCTTACCCCCACGTACACCTATTGCTATCATTCGTCTTGATGATCTGACCGATGCAGTTAAGCTGAGCCGCGCCTTACTGGAAGGCGGTTTCACAACGCTCGAATTTACGCTAACAAACAAACAGGCGAACGATGTTATCAAGCGTGTACGCCAGGAATTTGGGGAGAGGCTCACAGTCGGGGCCGGGACAGTGTTGGACGTGCAGGCGGTGAGAGATTCTGTCAGCGCCGGTGCACAATTCCTGGTAACACCTGCGCTTTTACCAGATGTCATTGAAGCGGCAAAAGGGATGGACGTGCCAGTCGTCTGTGGAGCCTTTTCGCCAACTGAGATCCTGACGGCGTGGCGTGCTGGTGCAGATCTGGTAAAGGTCTTTCCTGCTAGCAGTGTGGGGCCAGACTACATCAAAAACGTCCTGGGACCGCTACCAGATCTTCGTCTCGTTCCAACAGGTGGCGTTGATCTGGAAAGCTGTGCTGCCTTTCTCGCAGCAGGCGCATACACAATCGGCGTAGGCAATCCACTTATCAAGAAAGATTTGATTGCACAAAAGAATTGGAATGTTCTTACCGATCTTGCCCAGCAATACGTGCAGGCCTGTAAGGGCAAGGCCATGTAAACAGGCTACTTCTTTTGAGCAATGGGATTTTTGGCGAGCATGACGCTCGCCAAAAATCCCATTGCTCAAGACATCACGAGTGCCATAGGCGCGAGCATTTACTCCCGCGTCTCTTTTTCATCGGCTTCAGCCTTCTCCTCCCAGAACTCATTGATATGATCGTAGGTGCGATCCGGGAAGTGCAATTCCTGATAGACATTACACGTGCCAGGATCATCTGGTGTAGGACAGATGGGGAAATCCTGCTTTGCCTGCCATTCGAGAATGCGTTCCCGCTTGGGGGGATTATAGTCCCGTGCCTTGACCTGCTGAAGCAGAGCACGTGAATCTGTTTCATTATGATCAGGCTGCTTGGCCAGCAACTTAACAATCTCATCATCCTCTAAGAAGTGACGTGCAATCATCACAAACGTCAATCTTCCATAATGACCAATATCTGTACCTTGCTCCAGTGCATCTAGAAGGTGAGCCATCATCGGCGAATCACGTAGATTCTCACTACGCCCACCATCCTGTGGATTCGTATCTGTGCGTTGTGTTTGACTCATTACCGTACCATCTTCCTTTCCAATAAAAGCATTCAACAGCATTCTCCCTCTGTCACGATCCAGGGCGTCATCTGGTTGTACGAAATTAGAACATATGTACCTCCTAAAGGATTTGATCCTTAAAGAGAAAATATTCTAAATACGTGTACGATATACTTATATTTTGATTTATACAAGCCTTTTGCTTGTGCAATTGCTTTACATAGTATAGTCACTATTTTGTTTGTAAAATAAGAATTTCTATGCTATATTATCTCTAAACGTGGTAGTGAGGAGGACGTATATATGGCAAGGCGTAGAAAAAGGTGGCGTCGTGAGCAACCCCAGGTTTACGATACCAGCTTCAAAGATTGGATTGCAGGGCAGGCTGAGGAACTTCTCCCTTTATTACTCCCAGGCGTTGTCTATGAAGGGACGCAGAACGTCGAAATTATTCGTTCGACGATGCGAGCAGACAAAGTGTTCAAAGCAAAATACCACGGCGTTGATTGTATCGTTCATCTGGAATGCGAAACGGGAGTGGACAGTGAACTTCCGTCAAGACTCCTGGTATACAACTCAGTGTTGTATCATGATTACCACCTTCCTGTCATCACAATTGTGATCTATCCATTTCATGTGAAGGTGGCTGAACCTCCACTACAAGTTTTCTGTGATGACCTGGACATTGTAAAATTTACTTATCGGACATTATTATTATATAAACAGGAAGCCGAATACTACGTTCGTAAGCATGCTACAGCAATGTACCCAATGTTACCAACTATGTACGGTGCTAATGCTGAGTTACTAGAGCAGGCGATGGGCGAGTTATTCGAGGCATATAGTAGTGATGAGGCAAGGTTAGCAGAACAGTTTGTCTGGATGGAGCTTCTGCTCGAGCGCAGTGATACTGTACCTCTCGCAGAAAAGTACAAGATACAGGAGCGACTAGCTATGTTCGACAAGCTATGGGAAGAGAGTCCGCGTGTTCAAAAAATGCGTGAGCAGATGAGAGTCGAGTACATGACAAAAGGATATGAGGAGGGTATCGAAAAGGGGATTGAGAAAGGCAAATTAGAAGGAGAAGTTCATGCGTTACAGCGAGCACTTGTGCACGTAGTACAGGCACGCTTCCCGGAACTACGTGATCTAGCACAGCAACAGGTACAGCAGCTCAAAAATGTAGATGCGCTTGATACGCTTATCCAGAAAATCACTGCTGCTCCTGACTCGCACGTTGCCCAGAGGTTGCTGAAACAACAACAGTAAGTGCTTATCGGGAAACCTGAGTGCGAAGCACTAACCGCGATATCCTCCTTACACAAACCTGAGCGTAGTTCGCTCTGCGTAGAGCGTCCGTTTGTGTCTACCAGGAGAAGCGGCGTTGGTTTTCACATAAGATCTGAGTGGGTATGCGCAAGGACTGCGCATAGCTCTTATCTCTGTACACTCATATTTAACCGCTATGATTGTGGGAAGCTGTAGAATAGTTTGTATCTAAAATAGTATTGTTGTATTATACTGCTCTATAAGTATGGTCAGTATCCGGCTTTAATTTCATCTTAACACATTATTACCCTCTCCTTAACGTTTCGCTGGTACACTTAAAAATGGTGAAGTGCCTATGTGGAAAGCGCTTCTCGATTTTTGCAGAGAGGGAATAAGCCTATGAAAGTGACGTCATTTCGTACCTCACTTGTTGGAGTACTCGTCCTGGCAGCTATGCTGCTGAGCACTGTCTCAGCTTCGGCATCTGCGGCGAAGCAGGATGTTGGGCCAGACTGGAAAGGCTCGCAGACAACCACTCCTATCAAGCATCTTGTCGTTATATTTCAAGAGAATGTGTCATTTGACCACTATTTTGGAACATATCCCAATGCTCTGAATACTCAGGGGGAGCCAGGTTTTAAAGCCGCAAACAATACTCCCTCGGTCAATGGCTTAACGGATGCATTGCTCAACAATAATCCAAATGCCGCCAATCCCAAGCGCCTGGATCGTTCGCAGGCTGTGACCTGTGACCAGGACCATAGCTATACCGATGAGCAGAAAGCATTCGACCACGGTCTGATGGACAAGTTCGTGGAATCCGTCAGTGGTAGTAGCTGCACGGATAAATCCATCGTCATGAATTATTATGATGGCAATACTGTGACTGGCCTCTGGAATTATGCACGGCGTTTCTCAATGAGCGATAATTCTTTCGGCACGACCTTTGGTCCTTCCACTCCTGGAGCATTAAATCTGGTATCGGGTCAGACCCATGGCGCGATTACGCCCGATATTCCTGGATCAGTCTCCAATGGCACCGTTATCGCTGATCCTCGTCCTCAGCTTGATGATTGCTCTCCCGGCACACCTGCAAGTCAAGTCATTCTAGGAGGCAAGAACGTCGGCGATCTGTTAAACGAGAAAAATGTGAGCTGGGGCTGGTTCCAGGGCGGTTTCAAACCATCAGCGACAACCGCTGGCAAGGCAGTCTGTGGCACAACACACAAAAATATTGTGGGTGCGGACGTACAAGATTTTATCCCGCATCACGAGCCTTTCCAGTACTACAAATCTACTGCCAATCCACACCATCTACCCCCAACTTCTGTCAAGCAGATTGGCAAAACAGATCAGGCAAATCACCAGTACGACCTTTCCGACTTCTGGGATTCTGTAAAAGCTGGAAACATGCCCTCGGTGAGCTATCTGAAGGCAGGAGCATACCAGGATGGTCATGCAGGCTATTCTGACCCGCTCGACGAGCAGCATTTCCTGGTTGATACACTGAATAAATTGCAGAAGACCTCATACTGGCGTGATACAGCCGTTGTTATTGCCTATGATGACTCCGATGGCTGGTATGATCATGTGATTGGACCCATTGTCAATCAGTCGAACGATCCAAACGACGCTCTGACTGGTCCTGGAGCCTGCGGAAAGGCGAAGGCAGGCGCATATCAGGCTCGTTGTGGGTACGGTCCTCGTCTGCCCCTTATGGTCATCTCGCCGTACGCTAAAGAGAACTTCGTTGATCATTCAACCACAGATCAGTCCTCAATCCTGCGCTTCGTCGAGGATAACTGGAAGCTTGGACGCATTGGCGACCAATCCTTCGATGCCCTTGCCGGTAGCTTGAACAACCTGTTCCACTTCTCGCACCGCAACCTGCACAGTTTCATTCTCGACCCTGAAACTGGTGAACTTGCTCGCTATTAACCCATTGTCATAACTTTCCTTTTTGAAGTGTCTGCTGATAAACTGTCAGTAGGCACTTCTTTATTTTGCGCAAAGATTGTATTTTGCCCCTAGAAGTGCTATTGAACACCAAGGAGGATATATATGCTACCATGGTCTGTATCTCTGCAAGGACGGTTTGATGAGGTGATATTTGAGAGCGAGGTGCTCAAGAGTAATCCCCTGCACGATCCTTACCAGCGCCCGCTCTGGAGGGAATCGGTGTCACTGATATCTTCTTCGAGCTATTTGATGGAACCCACTCCAACATCGAGTATCGCTACCCGCTCAGCCTGAAATACCTCGCTGAACGGTTATCACCACACTAAGTACAATAGAGCAGCTTTTTAGGATTATCTGTGTTTGTTAAGCAGATTTTATCTCGCGTTCGCTGCTTGATTATACTCAGTATTATACTATCTGCTGCCACTCTCTATAGTTTTTGACGCATCCCGCGCAGCAAAATCTTGCGCAGTAAATTTTTGCTCACCTGGTTCTGAAACTATAGCTGGAGTTGCATGTTTCGCTTTCGTTGCATCCTGTACAGAGACGGGAATGGCCCATTTACCGATCTGAGTGATGAGACGGACACGGCGCTGGAAGGCCAGGTATGCCCAGGCCCATTGTAACATGACCAGGACACGATTCTCGAAGCCGATCAGGTAGAAAATGTGCACGGCCATCCAGATCACCCAGGCGAGGAAACCGCTCAGTTGCAACTTGCCCAGTTTAACAATAGCAAAGCCGCGCCCGATTGTTGCCAGACTTCCCTTGTCAATGTAGCGAAACGCTCCAACACTGTTCTTTCCACTGACACGTTGAGCAAGCAGTCGAGCGATATAGCGGCCCTGCTGCATTGCAACCGGAGCAACACCGGGCAGAGGTTTGCCATTCTGAATGTAGGAAGCTGTATCACCAATGACAAAGATGTTGGGATGGCCAGGAACGCTGAGATTTGCTCTAACCTTGACACGACCGGCACGATCTGCTTCTGCGTGCAGCCACTTTGCGGCGGGAGATGCCAGCACACCAGCAGTCCAGAACATAGTTTGAGTGGCGATTCGCTCGCCATGTACTACCACACCCGACTCGTTAATATCTGATGCCGGTGCGTTTGTCCTCACTTCGACACCGAGCCGGCGCAATTTCTGTTCCGCGCTGTGAGCCAGCGCTTCAGGAAAGGCTGGCAGGATACGGGGTCCGGCCTCTACCAGGATAATGCGGGTCATCGAAGGATCGATGTGGCGAAACTCGGCTTTCAGCACCTTATGAGCTACTTCCGCGATATCTCCTGCTAGCTCAACCCCTGTTGGTCCCGCTCCAATAACAACAAAGGTCAACAGTTCTTGTACGAGTTGCGGATCGCTCTCTAGCTCCGCCTGCTCAAATGCCAGCAGAATCTTCTGGCGAATCTCTCTGGCATCCTCTATCGACTTGAGTCCCGGCGCGAATGTGCGCCATTCTTCGTGCCCAAAGTAGTTCTCACTGGCACCGGTGGCAATCACGAGGTAGTCGTAGTGCAGCGAGCGGTTATGCAGCAGCACGCGCTGTTGCTCAGGATCGACACCGGTAACCTCTGCCAGCATCACATCAGTATGCTGCTGTTTGTGAAGGACATGGCGAATAGGTGCGCTGATCTCACCGGGCGAGAGCGTGGCGGTAGCCACCTGGTACAATAATGGTTGGAAAAGGTGATGGTTTGTTCGATCAATGACGGTGACATGCACCGGTGCGTTGCCAAGGTGGAGAGCCGTTTGCAAGCCGCCAAAGCCACCACCAATAATCACAACATGGGGACGGTCTGCTCTCATCTCAGATATACGTAGCTGCATAGGCTCTTGAGCACGAAGCTCTGTGTGTTCTGTACTCATTGATCACACAATCTTTCTGATCCGGTCTCGCTCGTATATACCCTTACCAGGGAGTGGCGAACCGATCAATTTCTCTTATCTTTTTTCTTTATTCTACGTTATAACTATACCGCAAAATCCGAAGGATGTCACATAAAATGAAGATGACTCTTTGCCACTCGATTTTCAGAAAAATACA
>DAOUDD010000038.1:0-36894 GCA_034431765.1 Ktedonobacteraceae bacterium
CCGTCCTTAGAGCACCTCTGCAACGTGCTCGTACTTTCATGCGGTAGAGTAGAATTATACACCTTTGCCTATCTGCTCGAAGAGATTGGGCGCGAAGTGCTCTGTCAGGATTTAATCATACGATTTGCAGATGGCTGTTGTGGTTGGGGGCGTGGATTGGAGCGGGGCAAGCTCCAGTACATTTCATGTAAGGGGTACGCGGTGTAAGATGTTCGGTAGGAGCGAGGCAAGCCCGCTCCCTACGCGTCGTTCGGTTCTGCGTTCTTTTGGCGATATCTTAGTGGCCTTACGTGAAATGGGTTGGGGGCAAGCACGGCTTCCTACGAGGTTCTTGTCTCAGCTATCGATTAACGGAATAAATGTTGGCAGAGTTGTGGGGTGATCCTCAGAGAGAGATAGAGTTTTCCAGGCGATTGAACAGGCTGTATGCTCGGAGAGGCTTTAGAGATGACAACGACGAATCTTCCACGGGGAAAATATCATATCTGGACAGTTGGCTGTCAGATGAATCATGCCGACTCGCAGCGCATCCAGACGTTGCTCGATGGGCTTGGGTGGGAAGAGACGGGTATCGATCAGGCGAATCTTGTTCTTTTGAATACGTGTAGTGTGCGTAAGGCTCCTGAGGAGAAGGCGCATAATCTGCTGGCGCAGTTGAAGCGGACGAAGGAGCAGCGTAGCGATTTCCTGGTTGGTCTGATGGGCTGTATGATTGGGAATCAGAAGACGATTGATGAGCTGGGGAAGCGCTATCCACATGTTGATCTGTTTATGAAGGTGGAGCAGGCGGATATCCTGCCGCGCTTCCTGGAGGAGCGCTGGACGCCGATCTCGGGGGCGGGCTGCCTGGATATTGAATATATGCCTGATCCGGGCACTGATACAGCCGACGTTGCGCAGGAGGCAGAGTCTATTTCGAGTGAGGCGGCGTCTCCAATCGGGCCAACCTTCGCGACCTCGTTCAATCGCACTGGCAAGCGAACGGTGCTGCCGATGGCGATCACGCCGAAGCCCGGCGAGCGGATTGCGCACTATCCGACGCAGATCGAGCATCGGGCAAGTCCGATGGCGTGGCTGCCGATTGTGCTGGGCTGCAACAAGGTCTGCACCTACTGTATCGTCCCCTATCGCCGCGGGCGGGAACGCAGCCGCCCGGTAGATGAGCTGATGGTGGAGGCGCGTGCGCTGGTCGAGAAGGGGGCGAAAGAGTTGACGCTGCTCGGTCAGACGGTCGAGGCATATGGATTAGATCTGCCGGAGCAGCCGAATCTCGCTGATCTGATGACGAGCCTGAGTGAGATCGAGGACCTGCAACGTATCCGCTTTATGACCTCGTATCCACGGCATATGACCGATAGCATGATCGAGCGCATGGCGAACCTGCCCAAGGTGTGTGAGCACCTGAATATTCCGGTGCAGGCGGGCGACAACGAGATGCTCAAGCGGATGAAGCGCGGCTATACGGTCGAGGAATATTGTGAGCGCATCGAGCGGGTGCGTGAACTGTGGCCGAAGGCATCGCTCTCGACCGATGTCATCGTCGGTTTCTGTGGCGAGACTGAAGAGGAGTTCGGGCACACGCTCGATCTGCTGGAGCGCATACGCTTCGACGTTGTGCACGTCGCGGCATACTCGGTACGTCCGGGCACCGTTGCAGCGCGCTGGGAGGACGATGTGCCGCTGGCCGAGAAGAAACGCCGCCTGCACGCCGTCGAAGAGGTGCAGGCGAAGATCGCGCTGGAGTGTAATCAGGCGTATGTCGGACGGGTTGAGGAGGTCATGGTTGAGGAGGCGAATACCTCGCATGGACGGCAGCAGTGGAAAGGCCATAATCGTGCAAACAAGTGGGTCTTCTTTCCGCAACCAGAGTCTGAGAAGATGGGTTCGCGTCCTATTCAACCGGGCGACATGGTTTCTGTCCGTATTGAGCAGGTCAGTGCCTGGTCTCTACAGGGTTGCGCTCTTGCGCTATAAGCTATAATAGGCAAACGAGAAAAAACGCATTCAGCGAAGTTGGAGGAGGCTTTGATGACGCAACAGGCACAGTCTGCTGAAGAGAAGGCGCGTCTAAAGAAACAGTGGACGGATCTCGCCGTGAAGCAGGCTCAGCAGGGGCAGTGGGAAGAGGCAGTAACAACAAATAGAAATATTTTAAATCTGTTTCCCCAGGAGCCTGATGCATATAACCGTCTGGGCAAGGCATATAGTGAGCTAGGGCAGTATACAGAGGCGCGCCAGGCTTATGGGCAGACGCTGAAGTATAGTCCAAAGAACACGATTGCGCGAAAGAATCTGGATCGTCTGGAATCTCTCAAAGACACCGTGACGACGGTCCCGGCAGGTGGCGATCGCATTGATCCGAGTATGTTCCTTGAGGAGACTGGCAAAACGGGTGTGACCGAGCTTATAAACCTTGCTCCTGCGTCTGTCCTTGCACACGTCAACGTCGGTGATCGCATGCAAACGCATGTCAATGGGCATCGCCTGATGGTGCGCAATGGCGCGGGTGAGGATATCGGGCAGATTGAGCCGCGTATGGCGAACCGCCTGATCAGCTATATCGAGACCGGCAACATCTATGATGCCGGTGTGATGGCGCTGGAGCCTAATCTGGTGCGCGTGATTGTGCGCGAGAAATATCAGCATCCCGATAATGCTGGCAAGGTCAGCTTCCCCGCACAGAGTGGCGGCGAGGTGGTACGCGCCTATACCAAGGACTCGATGCTCCGTCATGATCGTGAAGAGGACGACGATTTCAGTGTTGATGACGACGAATACTATGATGGTGGCGATGAGGCCGATGATATCACCGATGTTGATTTTGAAAGTGGCTCTGAGATAGAAGAGTAACTGAAAATCTACCACATTTACAAACGAAAGGTCTATAATAAGTATGAATAAGGCGAAAAAAGTTGCTTGGCACAAGCATTTAAAGAATGCAAAGAAGCGGAAAGAGAAACTGCGCGAGGCGCGGAAGTCTGGCACTGCTGTTGCACCCGCAACGGCGCGTCGCTAGCACTTTTTCCTAGTTTTATGGCGTGCGAGGTATGAGCAGTCTGTCCCCATCGCAATCACAATCATCTGCTTCGGTACGCAATATTCTCGCGCTGCTCGGATCGCGAGGTGCCCACCTGGTAGCAGGTGGGGCTGGACTTGAGCGGCGCGTGACATGGGCGTGTCGTATGCGTGCTCGTCTCCCCGCCTTTGAAAGTATTCAGGGTGGTGAGCTTGCGTTGCTCACTCTCGAAAAACTGCGCCGTCTCGACGAAACACTACCGCACCTGCTGAGGAGCTTACATCAGGCTGGGGTCGCTGTCATTGCTGTCTCCGCACAATCGGAGGTGGCCCTTGGAGATGAGGCGCGCGAGCTTGCGGATGGGCTGCACCTCCCTCTGATCTGGTTGCCGCCCATTGTTCTGCTTGAAGAGATTGAGCGCGAGGTAATTACGTTCGTTGTGAGCTTCCGCAGCGAGACCGAGCGCAAGGCGACAGAGATTGCTCAGCAGATTATGCAACTCAGCGTGCAAGGTGCGGGTATACAGGGTATGTGTGAATACCTGGCAAATAGTCGTGGCAAGTGGGTTGTGGTGCAGGATGCAGACCTGCGCGTTCGTTTTCAAGCCTCACCAGCATCCTCCGAGGCACTCCTGCTCCCTACCCCTTTAACTGATGAGCTATTGCGTTCTCAAGGTTTGACGCGCGTTGTAGAGCCGATTCCCAGTCGGCACGAGATCGTGGGCTATCTCTCGTTTATCGGTAGTGAAAGCGATTTTGATTACCTGGAGCGCATCGTTCTTGGCAAGGTGACGCCGATTCTCGCCATCGAGTTTGCGCGCGAGCGTGAGCGCAGCGAGGTCGAGAGTCGCTACCAGGTTGAGGCGCTCACTGACATCCTGCAAGGTCACTATCAGCAGCCCGAAGAGATGATGGCGCGTGCACGTCTGCTTGGCTATGACTTAACGCTGCCGCAGATGGTAGTGGTCTTTGAATTGCAGTCTGGCGATACTCCATTTGCTGATAGCAGCCCGTTTCTGCACTGGGGAAAACGCGTGCGGGATGAATTGTTACGAAGCTGGCCGAACTGCTGGATGCTCAGCGAGTCACGACGTATTATTGCCTTGCTCCCCCTCTCTCTGGTTGGTGAAAGCATTGAGGATGAGCGTGAGAGTGAAAATGCGCTCTATACACGGATTGAGCGCGTGATGTCACGTATCCCTTCTGGCTCGGCTCGCTCCAACAGCGCAATGTTACCTATCTATTCCTGTGGTGCGGGGCGTGTTGCGCAGAATGTACAGGGCATTCCGGTCTCGTTTCGTGAAGCGCAGCAAGCATTAGAGGTCGGACGTCGCTTGTTTGGTGATGGCAAGCTGCATTCATTTGCTCGCCTGGGTATCTACCGTCTGCTCTTCTACCTAGATGGGGAGAGCGAACTGAGCGAATTTTATCGAGAGACACTTGGTCCGCTGCTCACGCATGATAGTACCTATGTAGACACGCTTGAGGGCTTCTTTCGCTGCAACGGCAACTTGAGCGAGATGGCGCGAACAATGCATTTTCACCGTAATTCCCTGCTCTATCGTCTCAACCGCATTGAGGCGTTGCTGGGTCGTTCGTTGGAAGACCCGGAGTTGCGTCTCTCGTTGCAGATTGCCTTGAAGATTCATCACATGCAAAAACGTTAGTTCCCTCTTATAGTCTGATGCATCTTGTGTAGAGGGTAAATTCAGTAAGACGTTCAGTAGGAGCGAGGCAAGCGCGCTCCCTACGCGTTGCTTGGTTCTGCTTTCTTTGGACGTTGGTCTTAACCGAAATGCGTTGTCCCTTTGTGTCCTATTCCTGCACCAGGATAATCTTTCCTCCGGCGGCTTTGCGCAGGCGGTCGCGTATTGCCAGGCCAAGTCCCTGTTCCTCGAAGCTGCGGCAAAGGATAGCCTGCACCTCGGCCTCTTCCAGCTCACGTAGGCCCGCGAAGAGCCGCGTCGCGATCTGCTCAGGTGTGCTACCAAGGGAGTAGAGAGAGGCACCGCTATTGGTAAACGCTGCAACATCTTCATCTCCAATCAGCACACCGACGCGCTCGCCCTGATGCTGCCGTCGTTCTACCTCAGCGAGCAGCGCGTTACGCATAGCAAGGGCTGTTCCCTCAAAGAGAAACGTAGGGATGCGTGGTGCGTAGTGCAACATCATCTGTCCAGGTGAGGCAAGCGCGACAGGCTGCTCTGGCTCTGCGGCTGCTGTTGGCGTTGCGCGCGAAAGTTGTATGTCAGGCAGGACGTTACGCAGATCCTCAAGACTGATACCGCCAGGACGGAGCAATGTTGGAATTGGTGTGCTGAGGTTGAGCACGGTAGACTCGACGCCAACCTCGCAGGGTCCACTGTCAAGAATGAGTGGAACGCGCCCTCCCAGATCCGCGAGCACATGCTGAGCCGTTGTCGGGCTGACGTGGGTGAAACGGTTAGCGCTGGGAGCGGCAAGCGGCGTGTCGGCGGCGCGAATCAGGGCCAGCGCAACAGGGTGGCGCGGCATACGGATTGCCACGCTGGGTAAGCCCGCTGTAATAGTGCGTGAGACGCGTGGACCCGCTGGTAAAATCAAGGTGAGAGGGCCGGGCCAGAACCTGTTCATGAGCTGTTGCGCGTGAGGGGATATCTCGTTGACCAGCCTCTCCAGCATACGCTGCTCTGCGATATGTACAATTAATGGATCGCTGAAGGGGCGTCCCTTGGCAGTAAAGATACTCTCAACTGCAGCAGGTTGAAAGATATTGGCCCCCAGCCCGTACACCGTCTCGGTCGGAAAGACAACGAGTTCACCTGTACGGATACGTTGAGCCGCCTGCTGGACCAAAGCCTCTTCGGGATGTGTTGGATCGACCTGAAGTACTTCTGTATGAATTGGATAGATCATAGCGGTAATTATACACTAATTGGTGTAAAAAATCTCTGCCATTTGTGTACAAGGTGTATACGAGCAGAAAACGATTGTTGTGTTACGATATATCATTGCTTATCGTTCTAAAAGATGTCATGAACAATCGATCAACATCTTCCATACTCTATCGTCGCGTGGGATTTCTCTGTTGGGCAGTTGCCCTGCTGCTCGTTGCTGTGCTGCTCGTGGTGTATTGGCAGCAGAGTGTACATGGGCAGTCGGCGCAGCAGAGGCAAAGAGCCACAAGCACGAAGTCAGCGATTACCTGCACCACCCCAAAGCATCGCCCAGGTGACAGTACTGAAACGCTAGTCTCTGGCGGTATAAATCGCAGCTTTCTCGTGCATCTAGCCCCTTCGTATGGAAAGAACCCTCAATCGCTCGTTCTCAATTATCACGGCTACACGGGAACGGCCCAGGGACACGAGCGTGGCACACATATGGATAAGGTTGCTGATACATCCAGCTTTGTTGTCGTTTTTCCACAGGGCATTGATTCACCTTCAACCTGGAGTGCTGGCGTGGGAGCATATGGTCCAACTGGTGATGCAGATGACGTGCAGTTTACGCGGGATATGCTCGACTACCTTGAGAAGAATTATTGTATTGATGCGCAGCACGTCTATGTGACAGGTTTTTCACTGGGTGGGGGGATGGCTTACCGCATTGCCTGTGAACTGAGTAACCAGATAGCAGCAGTGGCAACAGTCGCGGGGGCATACTATCCGTTCGGCAATGGCTGCCACCCGGCACGCCCTCTCCCTGTCATGGAGATTCATGGAGCCGCTGATAGGGATGCTCCATACGATGGTAACACGTTCAGACGTATGGCGGCAGTGCAGGACTATTTGAATACATGGTTTGCGATCGATCAATGTGATAAAACTGGGCACGTCTTTTTTCAGCAAGGAGATGTGACTGGAACGGAGTGGACGCATTGTACCCCTGGCACTGAAGTTTGCCACTATCGCGTCAGTGATGGCCTGCATGCCTGGCCTGGCTCTGGCAACGCAACGCAGGTAATTGATGCCAGCAAGGTTATCTGGGACTTCTTCAACAAATTCTCTCTACCGTCTTCCTCTATAAGCAAGACCTCCTCAGCGACACCTTAATATCCTCTAACTACAACCATTTGAGAGACGGACATGAGAAGATTGTCAATATATAACTTATTATCAATATCAGTATCTCTGTTCTTTTCATTTCTCTAGTACCAGTGACTTTTACAATCACCAGTCGTTCTTCATAGTAGGCTCTCAATATATTATATGTAAATTTACTGGTAGTATTGCCTTTCTATGGAAGGAGAAATGAATGGTTCGTCTTGGTATCTTACTCTTGAGGCATCCAATCGGACGCCTCGTTGCAGGAGCATTATTGATTCTTAGTGGGCTTATCTATGGTTTCACATCGCATGATGTAAAATTTCAGCAGTTGGTAGATAAGAATACACAAATAAGTGTCGAGTACATTGCGCTGGAAGATAATACGTATCTGGTTCATCCCAAAGGAGAGAGCACATATTATAGTATCGATCCAGCCAAATTTACGCCTCGTCCAAATGATGGTACTTTTCAAAAAGAGGGTGCAATAATGACGTCCCTTGTCTACGAATCGGATTCACAAAGTGCCAATTACCGGGATAAGGATGGAGCAGCGATAACGGGAACTCAATATGCAGTTGAGCAATTCACAATGTCTGATGCGCAGAGTAATCAAGTTTATAAAACCGGCGACTACGATCATGACTCGACCAAGTTGTATGACAATCGTTGGCCTGTCGGTGGTTTGCTTATCCTGCTTGGCGCACTGATTGTAGGGTTATCCCTGTTTTTGAGGAGGCGAAAGGCTCAGCCTGTGGCAGGTGCACCATATGCTGGCCCTGTTGCGGGTCATTCGGGACCGTATGTGGGTCCTATAGTTGGTCCCACAGGACCAGGGATGCAGCCACAAGCCTACACACCCGCTCCACCGCCCCCTGTCTATCCTACTCAAAATCCGCCGGGGCAGTGGGGCCAGACAGTACAGGCAGCGCCACCACAATCGGCTCCATATGGTCAGCCTCCGACTGTGTATGCACCCAATCCCTATCCACAGAGTCAACCAGGACAGTTCAGGGGAGCACAGCCCGGAAATGGTCCATATAACCAGCCTGGACAATTTCCAGATGCGCCTCAACCACGTCCGCAAAATAATAGGTAGGCCACAGGAATAGGCTCTAAAAACGAGTTATAGGTGGGATGTTATGTGTGAACGAACAGGCTTCCCGCATTTTTTGCCTATTTCCACATAAAAAGAGCGCACACATGAAGTGATTATGTAAATACTACTCTGTGTGCGCTCTCTTTGAACGTATTACTCCGCCCATACCTTACTTATTATATAGCTAGTAAGTGGATGGGCGGAGTATACAAGGTGCTGTGAGGATGATTCTGACGCTTACAAGCTGCCCTGGTTAGACTTCGTGGCCTGGTTTGCGTTCGCCTTTACATTGTTAGCGGCTTGCTTAGTTGTGTCAGCGACGTCCTGGCCGGTGCTCTTCACGCTCGAAGCTGCGTTTTGCGCAATGTCGCCCAGGTTGCTTGCTGCACTCTTCACTGTAGTGCTCGCCTGCTGTGCATAGTCCTTCAGAGTCCCGGCGGTCTGGGAGACACGATCCGTTACCTGCTGACGATAGCTGTCGAGCTGCTCATTTTGAGGGAGGTAGCCACGAACCTCATTTGCACGCTGGGCCACGAGGCGGCGCATCTCTTCACCGCGCATTGGCGCAACCAGCAGACCGATACCGACCCCAAGGAGAATACCCTTTAAGAAATTATTCATCTTCAATTCCTTTCCTATACGCAACTATATGGAGCTACCCACATAGTTATTGTACGTAGTCTCACTGAGTAGAATACGCGTAGCACAAGTGTTTAGTTTCAAAGAAGGAACATATTTTCGCCTCGATGGGAAAATTGGTATTGGATCGTATGTTCAACTTTCGTGCTATAATGAGAGTATGCAGAACACTCCACTTGATATCCACACAATTTATTACGAATCCGCGATCCTGGATTATCCCCACGGTCAGCAGGTACTCGCTCGCTTCCCCGATGCGGAGCGCATCGAGGTAGCGTCGCACTGGAATATTCCGCAACTGCACGGCAATGAAGAGCTGGTTGGGCAGTGGAACACGGTGAAGCGCAACGTGCTGGTATTGGGAGTCAAGAAGACGGTCAAGTGTACGCCGTTCTACCGCAGTTGCGACTTTATTGCCCCCTCGCATGCCAACGGATGTGCCCTTGCCTGCGTCTACTGCTATGTTGCTCGTCGGAAAGGAGCAGCTAACCCAATCACCACCTTTGTGAATATCGAGCAGATCTGTCAGGCAATCCGCAAGCACGCGGACAAGCAGGGGATGAAGCTAGAGCCGAGTCAGGCCGATGAGCAGTTGTGGGTGTATGAGATCGGTACCAATAACGATTGTGCGGTAGACGCGCTGCTCAGTGACAACGTGAAAGATATTGTCGCGCTCTTCCGCTACTTGCCTAACGCAAAGGCGACCTTCGCAACAAAATATGTGAACCGCGAGATGCTAAGCTACGATCCGCAGAGGAAGACACGCATTCGTTTTAGCCTCATGCCGCAAGCCATCTCAAAGGTCGTCGATGTACGTACCGCTCCCATTGCGCAACGCATTGCTGCAATGAACGACTTCTTTGATGCAGGCTATGAAGTGAACATCAACTTTGGCCCCATCATCTATCACGAGAACTGGCTGGATGAGTATACACACCTGTTCGAGCAGCTCGACGATGTGCTCTCTCCAGCACTCAAGCAGCAGTTACAGGCCGAGGTCATCTTTCTCACCCACAATGAGCAACTGCACGAGGTTAATATGCAGTGGCACCCAAAGGCCGAAGCACTGCTGTGGAGGCCGGAGTTGCAGGAAGCAAAGGTGTCGCAGGCTGGCGGGCAGAACTTGCGTTACAAGCTGAGCATCAAGCGTGATCTGGTGCGTACCTTTTGTGATTTGCTGCAGAGGAAGTTGCCATATTGTAAGATACGCTACGCGTTTTGATGAGTAGGCTTACTGTTACTCATATGCTGTTGTATGGCCTCGTCTAAAAGCCTGGAAATGGTGGTGGTTCTTTGGGCCGGATTGATTCTCTCTTTACTCCTCGCAGGAGTTGTGTTTGTGCCTCTTTTTCTGATAGTCCGACTAAATCGATAAAAGCAATTGGCCCGAGCAAGCCCGTAAGCTGTTGGCGACACTCGCGGATGTGAATGGGCAAGAGTGTTCCTTTTTCTCCAGTGGGATCTCTATAGAATGCAGCAGCCCATTCAGCTTGAGTGAAAGTAGCAGTCAGATAAGCAGGTGAGAGAAGAATGATCGTGCGTTTAGCATCTCGACTTGCTTCGTGCATCTTCAGAACAAAGTTTTGTCCACTAAAGAAATCCCATGCCTGAAGAGTTGTTGAGTAGCCAGCGAGTTCTAATTGTCCAGTGATCCATTCAGCTTGCGCTAGATCAGCTTTTGTATAGCTGATGAAGAAGTCTTTTGGCATGTGTTAACCTCTTTCGCTTTCTAGTACACCTTCTGCGTTGATCTACAAAATTGCCTGATTTCGTAGTTCTAAGTATTTGATAAAGGACTTTATGATGTCGTGAGCGATGTCATTAGGGAGTCCAAAATATGCTCTTGGACTCCATCGAACTTTTTGTCCATTGGCGTATGATAATTCAAGCTGAGAACTGTCATTATCGGGGGGAAGTATAACGCTGGTAAGGTCAGGGAAATAGACGTAATCAATTTCCGCATCATTGTCAATGAACTCGACAAAGCCCTCTGGTGTCAGTATTAAAAGAGCATGGGGCGCAAGAGGAGATTCTTGCAATATATTTACGCGTCGTCTCTTTGTAAGTTCGGTTACTCCGATATAAAGAGAACTCAAGAACAGGAAAAACAAGATTGCAGAGAAGCTGATTAATAAACTAGTTTCTTCGCCTCCTGATAAGCGTAATGTTCCGTATACTACTGAGGACATTATAAGTAATATGATAGCGATATTTCTAATAGACATGAGAGGCTCAATAAAGGGAAGCTCTTGCTCAATAACAGGACGGCTATGGAATACTTGCCATGTAGCTTGTATCTTACCTTGTTGAACTTCACTTACTACAGCACGAGGATCTAATAGTGGTGGAAGAGAATTGTCTACTTCAGTACGCGAACCTGATGGTACCTCTTGCTTAGTTGTAGGTGCTTGAGGTTGGGTTGGCAAAGATGTACCTGCCGTTGTACTTCTTTGTGACACATCGGGAAAAGAGAGTGTTGTTGTATCTGATCCGTAAGCAAACCAGACAGTTCCAATGCGAATACTATCTCGCTCTTTAAGAGGGTATGGTATATCAGGTGTAATTTGCTGGTGATTTACAAATGTTCCTTGTTCACTGTTAAGATCAATAATTTGATAGCTTTCGTCTTTTAGCTCAATAACTGCGTGATGAGCTGAAATAGAAGGATCATCCCAAACAATTGTGTTGTCTGAAGCCCTGCCAATAGTTGTACGACCTAGTGGAATGTGAAAATGTTGTCCATCACGGCTATGAAACGCTGCTTTAAAAAGGGTGGCTAGTTTTTGGGAAAGTTCATTTTCCTCTTCAGACAGTGCTTCGATCTCGACGATCTGCGCTATCGAAGCAATAGACCGTTCACGGGTAGTGATAAGCACATCTCCTTTGCGTTGCGCTGGCAGAAGGTCCTTGGTGATCTGAATGTTTTCTACTGCATCCAACACGAGTAGCCAATCAGAGTGTGTGGAAAGCCAATTCTTCAGGGCTGCGATAGCCTCACTAGTATTGTTAGGATCTGTTAAGGACAGGCCAAGTTTGTGTACAATAGCTGTTATATTGTCTGACAGGAACGTGGATGAAGAGATTCCAGGCTTGTCTTGAACCCATAAAATGGTTGAGTAATTGCTCTGGTAACGGTAAAGATATTCACGTGCAATTTCTGTTTTGCCAATGCTTTCTTTGTTGTCTGTCGTAAGGCTATGAGTAATTGCTACAATAGCTCCACTGTTTAGGCTGTCGTAGACTGTTTTTAGTGTCTTTTCTCTTCCAACAAAGATGGGATTTCTTTCGGGGTAAGGACCAACTATAAGAGGGGCCTGTCCAGGAAAGCGCGGAGGAGTTTTTGTTCTTTTCTTCTCTCCACGCACGCCTTCAAGAAGTTTTGTATGAGCTGTTTCAAAATCCAATCCAACTAAATCAATTGGCATAATATTTTTGAGAAAGCTGTCTATTTCATAAGTCTGCACACGTATTGGTATAAAGCGAATTGCGCCTTGAGAAGCGTTTGGGTTGAATGCGCTTGCCCATTCAGGATGTGTGTAAAGGGTATTCATATACTGACGAGAAAATATAGCGATTATGCATTCTGCATTAGATATCGCTCGATGTAGCTCATAGACAGTATTTGAGCCGGGAAGAAAATCCTGGTTATAAATTGTGGAGTATCCTTCTTCGGTAAGATGCCAGTTAACCCATGTTCCCCAAACACTATCAGCAGGTGTCGCGCTAATAAAAAAGTTCTTTTTGATCTGTGCTTCGTTTTGAGTTCCTTGCATCTCCACGTTTATCTCCTTATCACGTAACTGGTAAAAATGGGAGACAGAGAGAAATAATGTGCACTCAGATCTCGACTTTTTACTCTGATGCTACAGTGATAGACGTGTTTGTCCGTAGAAAGTAAAAAGGGGTACTCGTATTACGAGTGAAGTAATATGTACTTCATTACAGATCGTTCTTCAGATGGAAGAAGGGAGGTGAGCGTGTCAGGTTCGACAAGTCCGTTTCTCGACAACTCTCTCCAGTGGTAAGTCAGAAGATATTGATGAAGAGTTGCTGAACACAGATGTGAGAGCTGCGATTTCTAGTCTCGTACCTGCTGCAATGGAGAAGCAGAGCGCACAGAGAGGACCTGTGACAGAGCCGATGAGTCTACCCGCACAAGCACGACCGAAAGGTGTACGTAAGCTTTTGCTAACAGGGGTGTTGCTCCTGGGAGCACTGTTTGAAGGTGTAAGCGTCTACTTGGCAATCTTGTACCATGCTAATACACTTGCGATTGCGTTTTTTGCAGCCCTTCCATTTGTATGTATTTTTATTGGCCTTCTTCGTAGTAGAATATCAAGAACTACTTGATGTTTTTCCCTCTCTTGTATGCTGTGCAAACAGTTTGTGTATTACAAAGCCTGCTATACCTTTTTGAAAGAAGAATAAAAAGATAAGAATCGAGACAAATATATCTTGATTCTTATCTTTTGTACCTCCCCAAAATCCTACTTCACGCCCTTGATGCGCGTGATGAGGAATGAACTGAGGAGCGGTGGAAGAGCAGCCAGGCCAAATAACAGTGTGTAGTTATGGGTGTTTGTGATGACTGCTTGAGCGTAGATTGGAGCAACAGTTTGTGGTATGTTGCCACCTAGAGCGAGTACACCCATGTCTTTCCCATGTGATTTTACTGAGGTAAGGACTTGAGTGCCCAGTGCTACCTCGGTTGCTGAATAGATACCAAATCCCATGCCAAGGCAGAACGCTCCGACACAGACAAGCGGCCAGGGTGGAACGAGGGCAACAAGAATCAATCCAGCCGTTACAAGGACTCCGGCAAGTACAGCGAAAGGCTTGCGGCGCAACAGGCGATCTGATAAATATCCTGTACCAAAGCTGCCTATGAGCAGACCAACTGTGGAAATAGCCTGGAAGGTTGCGACGCCAGCATTCGCCTGCGCACCTTTAAAGAAATGATTGTCCTGCAAGTAGAAAAGTAAATAATTTTGCACTGTTGCATAGCCTAAAATAAAGAGAACACGTCCCCACCACGCGCGTGCAAAATCTGGATACTTGCGTGGATCAACCCAGAAGCTCCCGATGAAGTGCAAGAAATTGAAGCGCGTACTCTCATGCTCTGGCCTCTCTTCGTGAAGCTGAGTGGCGAAGAGCAAAACACCGATCAACTCGACGGCGGCGATAACATAGTACGTTATTCTAAACGCGTCTTTCCCCAGATTCTTCGTCAGAATCCCGGCGAGAGCAGTCCCAGCGATAATGCCGAGGGGAGCCATAAGGCCGAAAATGGCAGCCACTTTTGCCCGTTGCTGGACAGGAACTTTATCTGGCAGCAATGTGAAGAGAGAGCTTTGTGTGGTATTGGCACAGAAGCAGAAGCCGATCCAGCACAGTGCAAGCAGCCAGAAACCGGGAGCATTAGCGAGCAGGACGAGCATCAGAGCAGCTCCAAGTACACCTCCAACGATCCAGGGTTTGCGCCGCCCAAAGCGGGTATAGATACGGTCGGAAAGCGCGCCCACTAACGGATAGACAAGCATAGCGCTCAATCCTCCTAGTGCTTGCAGTAAAGAGGTGTTGCGGTACTTTTCGGTGGCAAGAGCAGGATCGGAGAAGAGATTTGAAATATGTGTAGGAATGATGGTTTGTGTTAATGGAATAAGTCCCATCCACATTGTGAATGATGCAAGCGCCAGTAGGAATAGAAAAAGCGGTGAAATGTTCTGCTGTTTCGTTGCGTCCAGCGTATTAGCCCGCTCTTCCCTATCGGATAGAGCAATTTCTGACATTGCGAGTAGAGTCCTTTCTTGGAAAAGATGAGTTTCTCCAAACAAGAAAACGAAAAAAAGAGTTTTGCACGCTCTATTGAGACGTTATCTCTGGGGTATAGTATCTCATAAACTTACATCTGTCTACGTTTTTCATGCTTTTAGTGAAGAGGTTCTGTATGATAACTGGCAGAGCAGCAGATTGCGCTATAAAAATATGCTTTTGTAGGAATGATGCACTGTTTCGCTAGGAAAATTGTGTGTTTGCGACGCGCTGATCGTATAATACAGAATGGGTAGAAATGCCACTTTTTTATTTAAAGGGGAAGGTCTGATGGCTGAATCAATTTCTTCGGCAACGGCTTCACGCAAGCCTCCAACAGCGGTAAATACCTTTGCGAAATTTATACTGAGCACGCCGCTGCATACGCTTTTTAGTAAGCATCTCATGTTGCTCACATTTAAGGGACGCAAAAGTGGCAGGATGTTGACCATTCCTGTGGGGTATCAACGGGAAGGGACGGTGGTGAAGTGTTTCACCGATCATAGCTGGTGGAAAAACTTGAAGGCAAATCCTGAAGTCACGCTGCGCATCAAAGGGCAAAATAGAACTGGCCGGGCTGAGGTCATTCACGATGATAAAGCTCTTGTTGCTGATGAGCTAGAAAATTATACTCGCTATAGTTCGGGGGCTGCGCGTGCTTTTCGTATTGAACTTGATGAGCACAAACAGCCAGTGCGAAGCGCTGTGCTGGCAGCTTCTCAAGGTGTGACGCTCATTCGCATCCATCTTGACGGGTAGCCGCTTTCGCGTGCGGCAGTGAAGTATGACTATAAATAACTGCGCGAGATCTCGAAGGTAGGTCCACATGAACGGCGCGTATGGAAGTGCCTGCCTCGCTGCAGGCACTTCAGGAGCAGGACAAACACGCTCCCACGCAGCAGAAGTTTCAGCCTTCTGTGGACAATCATGCTTAACTGAATGTATCGGCGGAAAGCGTGTTTCTTAAGGTCCAGAGGTGCAGCATTATGCAATCGGACTACCACGAATCGCGACTGGGGCTATCCTTTTCCTTTATTCCATGCAATGTAATAGGGCCAGGGGGGTTAGTGGTCCCAGCTTTGCGCGAGGGAGTAGACTGGTTCTGTTTCTGTAGTGCTGCACGCAGAAGCCGGTTTTCATGCTCAAGTTCGTACTGCCGTTGTAAAAGAGGCTGGATACGATTAAGTTCTGCCTCTGCCATTCTCATACGTTGAACACGGTTGAGTAAGTTATTGATCGGGCCAGCAATGTTCCAGAGCACATTATCTTGTGTGAGAGGAACACGCGCGGCTATATTGCCATTCGAGTAGGACGTTAACGTCTGGCTGATCTGCTGAATACTCTGCTCTAGCTGTGCTTTTTGGTACGTAATAGCCTGATCGCGCTCCGCAAGGTCATATTGAAGCTTGGCAATCATCTCAGCACGATCGGCACGTTTGAGGGCATGTTGCCCACTGCGTGCCCAGAGCCAGGTGATAATCATGATGACAACCATCAGCGAGATTGGGCGAGTCACCACTCTACCGATACCGTCCTGTGCAATGAGCTGAGCGAGTTGCGCTGTTGGATGCAAGCGATTAATGCTCACCAGGATAAAAATAGTGTTAAATGCTGTAATAAAGAAGACGCTCCAGGCCGGAAAAAAGGTAATTGCAAGGAGAATGCCGACACTGAGAAGATCATACTGGATAACAGTTCCGATACTAATACTGGGTTGAGTGACAAATGAGAGTACTATTCCAATCGTCCACAGTCCAACAATCAGTAACCCTTCAAAAACGAGCAGCCCGGAGCGGTTAAAGAGAAGCGCTATCACAAGTGCAATGAGTACACCCCCGGTCAGTAATATATTCGCGAAATTACCAGAGAGAGCCGAAATAAGCGTCCCCAGGATCATCATTGAGAACAGGAGAAGCAAAAGCGTGCTGGCAAAGCGTGCACGTCGATAGGTATCTCTTTTTTGAAATGGTGCACTTTCCGCTGGTTTTTGGGGGAGTGAGAGTTGATACCACCAGTTTAGCCACATGAGTCGCCCGAACTCGTTCTCGCTGGTATCGGGGAGAAGTCTTGCCATAGATGTATCAGGCGGTATAGTTTGATTCATGGTACGCGGAACCCCTTCCTTGACATCTTTTGTAAAGAGAGCAAAGCTGTTCTTTCGTTTCATTGCTCAATTAGTTGAGAAATAATGTTACAACTCAATATATCCATACTGAGCTAATTCTGTTACAATGATCCAAATTCTCCTCGTATCCTGATGAAGCAGCTGAGCGATTGTAGCAAGCGAACGTGTCCCATCAATTAAGAGAAAAACAGAGCGGTGTATTCGTGTCAGGGATTGATGTGGAAGAGAAGCTGGATATGGGGCACGCCTGGGAACAGCCTGATCAGAGAATGGAGATGCACCTCGATAGTAAAGTTCAGCGTAAGGCGAAGGATCATCTTCAAAGCTCATTTGAGGAGACCATTGTAGTGGCTCAGTCGAGACAGATCTCGATGGTGAAGGAGAAGGAAGGGAAGGCGGGGAGAGCTGTATTTCCTGATACGTCCACTCCAGCACTCTTTTCCCAATGAGTTGCAGAGCACGTTCACCTGAGATCATATTTCCAGACTGATCACGTATCACACATGAGGCGACTTTCCCATTGACCAGCGACACAATAACCCGCCCAGCACTTTTAAGCCCTGGTACCACTGGGAGAGATGCATCTAAGGAGCCGCTACGAGTCCTTAATACCAGCAGTAGTGTCTCAAGATCTAGCCGGTACACACGCGTAATGCCTCCTTATAAAAATCTTTCCTACATGGAGAGTTGATGTTCTTTTGTTGCTCCGTCGCGTGTCAGAGAGCGCATTAGAAATATTCTATAGAGATAGTTTCAGAGAGGAAAGATTTCTATCTCTCTAAATGTATGGTAGGTCTATTTTAAATAGACCTATGCTATTTTACACATGAGCTGGAGAAGAAGTCAATGATTTGCTGGTCGAAAAGTTTTTTTACCTCTCGCCCTGGCGAAGTACTGTGTATATCTCAATGCGTTGTGCTAAGTTCGTTAATATATCTTACCACAGCATTTTTTGCTTTGAGCACAAAGAAAGTATTAAGAAAAAGAGTATCTGCACCATATTTCCTATTGGGGATGTTTGAGGATGTGCACTGTGTGCACTGCGAATTGGACTGGTCAATTTGCGCGAGTTGTGCTATGCTTAGGAGCAGGACAGTACTAAGCATATACGTATACAACGTCCTCGCGGATTGGACATTATTCTTTCAGAGGAAAGCGGATTGCCTATGGATAGTTCTCTTCAAAGCACTCATCTTGCACTGAATACAACTCCCACGTCTACGCCTACAGATCATGCCGAGGACACGGTGGCTGCGGAGGAGGAGCATCACATTCACTTGCCGAATCCTAGCGTGTGGCCCGTGGTGCTGAGCATTGCCATTCTAGTAGCGATTACTGGTCTGTTTTTCTTGCCAGATAATCCCTGGTTAACTATTGTTGCTGCTCCATTTGTGCTTATTGGTATCCTTGGCTGGGCACTGGAAGATCCAATGGCTGCATCCAAGGTAGAGCTTGTACCGGTGACGGCAAACAGCAGCTCAAAATATCTGCTTGGTCAGGATGTTGTCGAGAAAAGCGGCAACTGGATCGGCGTTGTGCAGGGTCGTTTCGCTCACTATATTCTGATTGATCGCGGTGATGTGTTTTCAAAGGCGTACTATGTGCCGCACTCTGTCATTCAGGAGATGGACAGCAAAGGTGCGCTCCATTTGAGCATCAACGAGTCTGATTTGCAGGAGCGCGGTCTGGATCGCGTGCCTGACGATCTGTACGAAGAGGTTCCTCAGTATGGTGCTCCTAAAGTTACGGGTGTGCCACTGTATGCACAGCGCCCACTCTCTCCAGCGGAGACAGGTCACTACAACTATGGTCCGAACTTCCCAGGTATCAATACAGATGCTTCGGGTTCGTATCGTCCAGACGAGGTGCGCCCTACACCTCAGAAGTACGTTGCCGCGCGTAATAGAAATTATGCGACGCGCAAGTCCATCCCCCCTCGTGTTGTCAGCTCAAACTAAGAAGATATGAAGAGATGTGAGCGATAAGAAGCTCACACCTCTTCATATTAAAATGCTTCCTCTATAATTAAATGAGTCTTTGACAATACTCTTGCACTGTTTAGGTGGTAATGCCTTCCTATTACCACCTCTTCTTCCTGCGAATTAGTATGAAGCAGGATGACATATAGTGAAAGCAGTCTTTACAAATTCCCCCAAATAGACTACTGTTTATAGAGAGTTTGACAATGGGTGACTGCTTATGTAAGCTATAGAAGCATTCAATTTGACAAGTATCGCTGGTATCACTCATCATACAGAGAATTGAACATGCTTGCTATCCTATATGAGGAGAGAATCGATGCGCTCACACGCTCGTGCAGTTATTGGAACAATTGCTTGCATCAGTATATTGATGGTTCTTAGCGTAGGTTTCCATGTGGGAGGGGAAGAGGTGCTTAGCGTTGGAGTCTATTCTCCGCTGTTCGGAGCATTTCTTGGCGGAACCCTCACACTTTTTTCTGTCCTCCTACCATCTCGTCGTGAGGAAAATGGAGAGCCGTGGCTCAAACGTGAAAAGTTGGCCTGGACATTGATGGGATGCGCATGTATTGCATGGGCAATTGGAGAGTGTTTCTGGCGTCACTATCTGGCTCTTGGGCAAACTCCTTTTCCCTCTCTCGCTGATATCGGATATGCCGCCTTCCCTCCTCTTATCTTTTCAGGCTTGATCTTGCAGCCCTACTCAAAGAGTGACCGCAAACGTATTTTTTTCTTTCTTGACAGCTTGATTGCAATGGGGGCACTGCTTAGTATTGCCTGGTTCCTCCTGCTGGGTCCTCTCTCTCTCACTCCGGTTGAGTCACCATTCGCTAGAGTACTCGGCATCTACTATCCCACGATGGACACCGCCGTTGTGAGTGGTACAATCATCCTGTTGTTACGGGGTACTGACCGCTTCTATCAGGCGAGGGCGCGCCGCATCAGCCTGCTCGTCGTTAGCCTCGGACTGGCCGCCTTTGCAATTTCGGACTTTCTCTTTAATCTTCAACAAAATCTGGGCACCTACAAGGATGGAACGTGGGTGGATCTGGGATGGCCTTTGGGTATGATGACTCTAGGAGTGGGTGCATATTTACGTCGCTTTCTTCCCGTCACTCTACCTGAAGCACTTGAAAAACGTATCGCACAACGTGCCAACCAAATTCGTTTTGAGCTATTGCTTCTCCTTCCTTACCTTCTACTCGTTGCGCTCTTTTGCGCTCTCGTCTTTAATGTGCTTTCCCCTGACCCTACGCAACAAAGTATTCGTCCAGTCCTGGTAGCTGCCACTATGATGGTTGTCTCCCTCGTTCTTGTACGACAGATTCTTACTATATTCGACAATACTCACCTGTTACGTGCGCAAAAAAGGACACTACAAAAACTGGAACAGCTTAACGAGAGCATTGGACAACGCAATGCAATGCTGGAGAAGGGTATCATCCATCTCAAGAATATTCAAACGCGCCTCGCCAATGGTGATATTCAGGCTCGCGCTTCCAGAATGAACGGAGAACTCTGGCCTCTTGCCGTCGGGCTAAACCTTATGGCAGATCGCATGATGCGCGTAGAAAATACGCAGAGACAGGCACAAAAGTTAGCCAAAGCGCTCGATGATTTCAGCCTGGCACTTTCACGTACACGCGGCGGTGGCCCCTTTATTCCTCCTGTCTCTAGTCTTGATTTTCCAGAAATACAACGCCTCTTACTCGCTACTGGCCTGAAGCCTACTTTTGAACACACACATTCCTCCACTGAATCAATTCCGTCTGATTCGGAGGATATTCCACCTGTACCTCCCTCTGAACAGACTGGCTCCTTCCATAAGCACAAGCCCCCTGCCAGTGATCAGTCGTTAAAGGGAGGGGTCAGGTTGTATCGAGATAACCCCCCGTCCCCTTAAGCACTACTCTGTAGCTCCAAACTGCAATACTTATTCTGCGGTAGACTTAGACTGGCATGACCGAGCCAGGAAGAAAGAAACAGAATTGCTGAGAACCGGTTCTATAGCAAATCCGAAAGATCACTACACATTGCGCTCGTGTAAACAACTATCCATCACCATGTCAATGCAAGCTGACAAAGCGGATTTGCTATTACCCTCTATTCAGACTGGACGTACTCTTCTAGTGTTACTGCTTTCTATAGAAGTTACGATACAAGAGATTTTGCATCTCTTGCCAGGGTTCTCAGCAATTGTAAGGAGAGATCTCCCCGATGAAGACGAACAAAGATCTTACTTTGGAATTTGATCCAAAGGGATATCTGCAAGAGTACTATACTACTATTGATTTTGAAAATGAACAACTGCTTCGCTTCTTCTCCAATTGTTACCAAGATACTCCCCCCCAATCAACCCTTCTCGAATTTGGATGCGGACCAACACTCTATTCTCTCATTACCGCCGCGACAAAAGTGGCGTCGATCTCTCTCTGTGATCGCCTTGAAGCAAATTTACGCGAGATCTCTTTGTGGAAAAACGGTGACGCGTCGGCTTTCGATTGGGAGCCATTTATCCAGCGGGCGCTTGAGATCGAGGGATTGTCTCATGTGACCCCACAAGCTATTGCCCAGCGAACAGCTCTCCTCCGTCGCAAACTCACCCGGTTTGGGTTTTGTGATGCGTTTAGCAAGCCGCCGGTGTTGGAGCTTCCTGACTGCTACGATATCGTTCAGGTGAATTTTGTCCCTGAATCCATCACTTCCTCGCTCTTTCAGTGGGAAATGGCTATGCACAACATCTTCTCGCTTCTTAAAGAAGGTGGTACGTTCATTCTGACCGCGCTCAAGCATGCAACCTATTACCAGCTACAGCAGCAGAAATTTCCTACCGTCAGTATTGATGAAACCATGTTACTGCGTATATTCACGCAGTTCGGCTTTAAGGAATTGAATATAGTGATGCAAACGATTCCCGCTAATCCTCCCTATCGTGGCTATACGGGCATGATTTTCACCCGCGCTTCTCTGTGAAATAGGTCGGCACGCATGAGCGAACCTCTCTGAGACTGACTTGTTTCATTTCTGATCCAAATCTAATCCAGAGAGGTTCTTTTTTGGCTAACTCATTCTTTCATCTTGGGTGGATGGTTTGGGTCGCTCAAGCTTTACGTGCTCCACCTCCTACAATTTCTACTCTACAGTTTTGCCGATTACAACCTCAACTCTGTAGTTCTCCAGCTTCTTCTGCGAGTCGGGCGAGATGCGTTCGCGATAGATCTCGCTGAACGACGGCTCATCCTGTCCCACAGAGACGAGCAGTTTGTCGGCCAGCGTCTCTGCCATGATCGAGCGGCCATAGTCCTGGATGATTTGGGCTAGCTCGTTAGAGGTGTAGAGTGCGAGGCCGATGTGGTCGTCGATATTCAGACCGGCTTTTTTACGCATGTCCTGGATAAAGTGTGTCAGGTCGCGTACCAACCCTTCCTCGCGCAGCTCCGGCGTGATCGTCGTTTCCAGGGCGACGATGTAGCCACGCTCTTCAGCGGTGACGAAGCCTGGACGTGCTGTCGCGATGACATTGACCTCCTCAGGTGTGAAGGTGATCTCCTGTTCGGCAACGGTGATAACCAGCTTTCCAGTGGTGCTTAACGCTGTAGCCGCTTCCTGTGCTTCGGCGGATGTCAGTGTTTTGAAGAACGGGATGATCTTCTGCACCAACGGCCCGTATTTCGGTCCGAGCACTTTGACCTGTGGCTGCAAGGTATATGCCAGCATATCGCTATCAGCACTCATCAGTTTGAGCTGACGGATATTCAGCTCTTCGAGTACCTGGTCGCTAAGGCGCTGTACCGCCTCTTCCTCGGCCTCACTGGGAACACGCACGTAGAGCGCGTTGAGTGGCTGACGAACGCGGATCTGTGCCTTTTCACGCGCTGCACGCCCAAGACCAACCAGGCGCATGACCAGGTGTGTCTCACGTGTGAGCTTCTCGTCGATCAGCTCTTCCTGTACCTGCGGCCAGGCGCACAGATGCACGCTAAAAGGCGCTTCTTTAGCCACACTGCGCACAAGATTCTGATACAGCTCCTCCGTGAGGAACGGCATAAAAGGCGCGAGTAGAGTCAACAGAGTCGTCAGGCACTCATAGAGCGTCAGGTATGCTCCCAGCTTGTCCTCGTCGAGTTCGGATTTCCAGATGCGCTCGCGGCTACGGCGCAGGTACCAGTTAGAGAGATCGTCCAGAAAGTTCTGCAGCGTCTCGGTTGGCTGAACCGTGTCGTAGCTCTCTAACCCATTTGTAACACTGCGAACCGTCAACTGTAACTCGGAGAGAATCCAGCGGTCAAGTTCGCTGCGCTGCGCAACGGGAAGCGAGTGCTGCGTTGGATCAAAGCGGTCGATGTTGGCGTACGTGGTGAAGAACCAGTAGACGTTCCAGATCTTGTCCAGCGTACGCCGTACCAGCATCCATTTCTCGCTCAAGCGCACCGGCAAGCCGTTCTGTGCCGACTTCTGCATATCCTCTTCCGTGGGGATACGCGGGAAGTTGAGATTCTGCTCCGGTACGTGATTGGTATAGAGCCAGCGCATCGTATCCGCTCCCACCCGCTCGGCTGCATCGTCAAAAACGATCATATTGCCCTTGGACTTGTGCATCGGTGTGCCGTCCTCAGCCATCAGCGTCGCATAGCCGAAGAGCGTCTTGAACGGTGCGCGGTTCTCCAGCACCGTGCTCATCACCAGCATCGAGTAGAACCAGTTGCGGAACTGGCCCGGAAACGACTCGGTGACGAAATCCGCCGGGAACCACTGCTGCCAGTGCTTATGATCGGTATGGTAGTGCAGCGTCGAGTAGGGGACAATGCCCGCGTCGAGCCAGGGATTGCCCACGTCTTTGACCCGTGAAGCGGTTGCGCCGCAGGAGCAGCGGATCTTCACTGCATCGATCCAGGGACGATGCGGCGTGTGCCCCTCGAACGTCTCCCAGCCTTCTACCGCACGCTCCTGTAGCTCCTCCTTGCTACCAACGACCTCGAAGTTGCCGCACTGTGGGCAGTCGTAGATTGGTAGGGCAAGGCCCCAGTAGCGCTTCTTCGAGATCATCCAATCGTCCATGTTGCGCAACCAGTCCATCTCGCGATCAAAGCCGAAGCCAGGTATCCAGGTGATCTGCTTCACCACATCCATGATCTCGTAGCGCAACTGCTCCATCGAGATGAACCACTCGTTGACCAGGCGGAAGATCAGCTCGGTCTTACAGCGCCAGCAGGTTGGATAGCGATGGCGATAGTTTTGTGGCCGATAGAGTAGCCCCTTCTGCGTCAGATTGTCAGCAACCAGTTGTCCGACCTCGGCAGCCTGTTTGCCGGTTAGCCAGTCGTAGCCATCGATGTAGACGCCGAACTCGTCAACGGGTGCGCGCACGTCCAGATTGAACTCTTTGGACAGGCCAAAGTCTTCGCGGCCACAGCCAGGAGCGATATGCACGATACCGGTTCCCTCGGTAGCACTGACATCCTTCCAGGGCACGACGGTATGCTTAACACCCTGCTCGGCGGGCAGTTCATCGAAGGGGCCGCGATAGCTCCAACCGACCATGTCGCTACCCTTGAGCGTCTCGACGACACGGTAGTCTCCCTTGTCGCGCCCCTTGAGTGCCTTGAGCACGGGGAGCATCTGCTCAGCCAGGTAGTAGAACTCGCCATCCTGCTCAACCTTCACATAGGAGAGATCGGGATTGACGGCAGCGGCAACGTTAGCAGCCAGCGTCCATGGTGTGGTGGTCCAGGCCAACAGGTAGGAGCCGGGCTGGTCGGTGAGTGGGAAGCGGACGTAGAGGCTCAGGTGCGTGACCTCTTTGTAGCCCTCCGTCTCCATCTCCATATTTGAGATGCCTGTAGCGCAGCGTGGACACCAGGGCATCACGTCGTGGCCCTTGTAGATCAAGCCGCGCTCTTTGCACTTCTTCAGGAATGACCAGATGGTGTAGTTGTTCTCGTCCGAGAGCGTGTAGTAGTCGTTGCCCCAGTCCATCCAGTAGCCCAGGCGAACGGATTGCTCGGTCTGCCGGCGTGCAAAGGTGTAGACACGTTCTTTGCATTTCTCGACAAAGTTAGCGATGCCATACGCTTCGATATCGCGCTTGGTCTTCAGTTGCAAATCTTGCTCGACGTTGACCTCGACCCAGAGGCCCTGGCAGTCGAAGCCATTTTGATAGCGCTGCTTGTAGCCCTGCATCGTCTTGAAGCGCTGGTATAGATCCTTATACGTGCGGCCCCACGCGTGATGAACGCCCATTGGATTATTCGCGGTAATCGGACCATCCATAAACGAATACATTTTGTCGCTGTGTTCATTGCGGTGCAGATACATATCCAGCACCCTGTTGTCGTCCCACCAGCGCTGGATACGCTCTTCCAGAGCCGGGTAATCGACGCGGTCTGCCGCTGTGACAGGCTTAAAAACACTTGATGAAACGGTCATCAGTCCCTCCTCTACCTCCAGGGTTGTTCCTCTAGGAAAAGTCTACAAAACAGCTTCTCTATCTGCTCGAACAACCATGTTTATCGGACATAGAAAAACGATACAAAAGATTACGTGCGTGAGAGTACAATTTCCAGTCGTTTGTTGATTCGGCCCTTGTTTTCGCTTTTGGTAATCATAATATTGCCCACTTCAGAAGTATGATTGACGTGCGTGCCTCCATCTGCTTGCAGATCGAGGCCAACGATCTCGACGATACGAACCTCCTCGATTCCCGGCGGGAGCAGATTAATTTTTGTGCGCACCAGGTCGGGAATAGCAAACGCCTTCTCGCGCGGCAAGGTGTAGACACGGATGGGATAATCAGCCGCAATCGCGTCGTTCACTTTCTGTTCAATATAGGCAATCCGTTCTTTATCGAGGTTTTCCATCGCGAAATCCATGCGTGCGCGATCAGGATACATCTGCCCACCCGTGACTTGAACGCCGAACTCCTTCCAGATAATGCCGCAGAGAATGTGCAGAGCTGTGTGGGTGCGCATCATCTGGTAGCGAAAATCCCAGTCTATGGTGCCCACAACCTCAGTTCCGACAGCGGGTGGTGGACAATCGAGCGTATGCCAGACAGTCTCGCCGCGCTTGCTCATCGCGATCACGCCCGCTTGCTCTTGCTGGTTATTCCAGCTAATCATCCCTCGATCGGCCATCTGCCCACCGCCACCCGGATAGAAGACCGTTGCATCGAGCGCGATCTCGTCACCCTCGACGGCCACAACAGTCGCAGTACATTCATAGGTAAAGCTATTGGTATGGTAAAGAAGTTTTGTCTTCATCGCTGATCCTTCTTCCATAGTGTGCTTTGCTTGCTCAAAAAAAATCCCCCCGTCCGCCGAAAAGGGACGAGAGGCATTCCCGTGGTACCACCCTGATTAGCCGTTCATCCAGTACTCCGAGTTCCCTCGACTGAAATGCACGACTCACTTTAAGCTGTACGGCGGCTTGCTTCATTAGACAAAAAGGAAAGGTAGAGAGAAGCTACCGGTTGTACAGTCCTTCATGATAACGGGAAGGGTCCGATGTGGCCTACTGGCATGTTCGGCACATAGCTCTGGAGTGATTTTCTGCAGGCTCCCTGTATCCAGTCTCATCAGCCCTGGACTCTCTGTAACAGGTGTAGTCGCGTACTGCCTCCGTCATCGCTGATCGTCACTTATTTTTTCAGTTTATAGAGCTATTGTAGCATTTTGGAAGAGATGTGGCAAGCGAATCAGAGCACGAGCCAGGATCTTGTTGCAAGTTCCAGGCGTATCATGGGGAGAAGGTTGTGGATATCGTGCATAATTTCACGATATCTGCCAGACCTGTGCATTGCGAAACAGGGCATCGGTAAGCATCGATTGTGAGGGATCGTTGTAGTCACCGGCACAGACCCCCACATTACCCGAAGTATATGAACTATCATCAATCTGTCCCAGGCGGGTGTTATTGGCCCAGAAGGTCAGATGTTGGTCACTGGCTGCCACGGTGAGTGTATTCCAGTGAGATAAGCCTGAGGGAATCGCAGCACTGTGCCCTTGCAGGGCCACTTTTGTCGTTGACGGGAGCTCTACATCCACCTCATACTGCCCGCTCACATCAACGGAGAAGTAGTACAGATTACTGTTTGCGTCGGCTCGAAAGACCAGCCCCGCCTTCAGACCTTTCTGGATCGAGACATCGATCTGGTAGACCAGATTGTGAAACGTTTGCGCCTTTTCCAGGCAATAATTGATACCAATCGAGGTCATACGGTACGTCCGTGTGCCTTGATCAAAACGGCACACCCTGCCCGTGGACCAGCCGATATCGTCTCGCTGCTGCGTCATTGGATCCGTGAAGACCGGTTTTGGCTCAAGCGAGGCCAGATCGGATGGAAGAGGAGATGCAAGCGAATGAGAGCGTGTGGAAGGGGAAGTAGTCGAGGATGAAGATGTAGGATCATGGCGCAATGCAAAGAAAAGCACACCCCCGCCGATCAGAAGCAGAGCAAGCAGGGCCAAAAGAGACGACCGCCGGGTAGATAATGAAGCCATAGAAAAAGAGTGTGGAGGAGGAGGAGGGCTGATGACACCTGAGGGGGTGGATGGGGGAGCATCGGTGGAAGAATAGTCCCCATTGGATATCTGAGCAGAGAATTGCTTGAGATGATTCACTTCCCGTTCGGGAGAAAAGGGCTCTGGTTGTTCTCCTATCTCTGGAGCAAGCTTTTCCTTTTTTAGCCCCAGTTCCTCAGCGCTTTGGCCAAAGAGAGCCGTCAATCTCTGGATATAGTAGGCAGTCGGTTGCTGTCTTCCTCTTTCCCAGCGATTAAACGTTCCTACCGCGATCCCCAGTTGATCCGCGATATATTGCTGAGACCAGCCGCGTTGTAGCCGTTGTTTACGGAGCAATTCATTGACGGTTGCGCTCGATGTATTTTGCATATAAATAACTTCCTTATGTTCAGGACACTCATACCTTCATGTAAATTTGCTTTCCTACATTATAAAACACGAAAGGCACATGATGAAAGGAATAAGAAAATTGGTTCGCTATTCAGCCAGTAGATGCACGACGCAGATGCGAGGAGTTTACTGGAAGTTGCCTTTTTTCGCATAGGATCATTAAGCGACCTATGATCTGGAAAAACGACATATGATGGAGGAGAAAACGACATATTACGCCCTATGCCAGGAGGGAATTTACTCGGTATATTTGGGGCAGGCCAGGTAGAGGCTTACATTTTTTCCTCTCTTGCGAGAATGAGTTTCTTTGAGAAGTCTCATCCTGGTTGTGGAGCTTTGATTGTTTTAACATCTGAGAAATGGGAAAAAGACACGATGAAGTTATTTATGAGGTTGAGTGTACTCAGTATTATCCTGATACTGATGGTGATGAGTATCCGAGAAGCAGCCTTTGCTCGGGCTACCACTCCAAAATCAGCATCGGGGAACCCAACGCTCACCAGTGGTCCTCAAGTAATTGCGTCCAACGCGCAGACGTGTGATGATGGCTGCGTTCCAAACGGCTGGGGTACACACAAGAGCCGAATGATCCAGTTGTCTACTGGAGATATCTTTACCGTCTATACCGACCACAAGCTGAAGTTTCATGTCCTGCATCGCAAGACGGATGGGAAATGGAGCGATGTGTACAGTGGAGATGCGGGGATGGAGCCGATCAATATTCTGCGTGGCCCCGACGACCAGATCAATGTGTTTGCCCGACCTATCAAGGGTCCACACGATGACATTACCAGCAGCACTCTAGTCTATTACAAGTCAACGGATAAAGGGGCAACATTTCAAAGCTTCAACATTCCGGGCAACTGGAATACGAAGGAGCAGGGCTATGCCGGGGCAGGGATCAACGCGGCCGGCGATATGGTTGTGGGGATTGGACCCCATGATGATGTGCCGGGAGCGATCTACTTCTCTTACTATGACCATACAACTGGGAACTGGACGGCTCACACGTTGCACCTCCCGGTACGCTACGCTTATGACTACTTCTTCCCCGGGAGCAATGGCGATCTGACAATTACTGGGACGCGTGACTACATGCCCTCGGAATTGAAAGACAAAAGCTTATTAGGACCGACTGGGAATGTAGATCTTTCCAATGTGTCGTACATCTTTGATCGGATTGGCTACTGTTATATCCCCAAGGTGACTTCGGCCTCTGAATACAAGTGTACTCCGAAGGATCTTGTGACTGGTGATCCCACGGGTCATCAAATAAGTGGTTTCGTCAATCTGGTGGATCAATCCGACGCGTACATGGATACGCAGGGACGGCTCCATATTCTCTACTACGACCTGTTCAAAGGCGGGCATCACTTAGTGCTGGACAATGGAAAGGTGGTGCGGAATGTGCCGGTGAAGGTCTCGTCAGACACCGACCAGAACAACAAGATGCGCCTCACACAGGACGCAGTGGGACACTTCTATCTCATCAACGTCGCTGGAGGAAGTGGCACAACTGGTCAACTAGAGGTCTATCCAGCCACAACAGACGACACAGACGGCACGAAGCTAGGACCGGTTGTCAAGCTGAATAATAAGCAGCTTCTCGGCTGTGATGATCATGATAACTGTCTGGGACCTACGTTTACAGTTCCTCGCAGTGGGAATGAGGTTTCAAATGTTATAGAAGGCATCTATGGCAATAAGGGGAAAGTAATCTACTTCCAGATCACCTTAAGGAAAGAGTAACAACGAAGGAGAAACTCAGAGAGGGGGCAGCTCTAGAAAGAGGAGTTCTAACGAACCCTTGACCTGTCCCCTCTTTAAGAAACAGAGAAAAGATGGTTGACATACCTTCCACAACTTCGCCTCTTCCATTAATTGGATAATACCAGATATTAAGAAAAGTAAAATAAGGATGAGATAAAAGTATTCTGAGACTTGCCAATATGGATAAAATATACAGAGCTGCTACAGTTCCATGATATAATAAATAACTAGGGGAATATGCGGAGTTGGCGGAAGTTCTCTTAGAAAGAAATCACATCGGTACACTCTTGCTAGAGGTACCTGAGAGGGCCAGTGGGTAACCAAAGCTGCTTCTCGTACGCCGTTTGAGTACTTCTCTTCGTCTTCTCTTCTCAATTCTGCGTGTACAATAATGATGTGCTCTTTTGTTTCGACGAGATTATGAAGGAAATTGCATGAATACTCTTGAAAGATTTTATGGTCCAAATGCGGGTTACGTTTTAGAATTGTATGAACGTTATAAACAAGATCCCGCGTCGGTTGATGCGCAGACCCGTGCGTTTTTCCAGGCGGAGCCACCAGTGTCGGTGGAGACAGAGACGCTGGTCAGTACGACGGTCCAGGCACAACCAGTAGGCGAAGAAGCAGTGGCGCTCTCGCAGACGCAGGTTGCACATATTGTAGCAGCTACAGCACTGGCACGAGCGATCCGCAAGCGTGGTCACGTTGGGGCGCATCTCGATCCGTTGGGGAGCGAGCCAAGTGGTGATTCTGCGCTTTTGCCCCAGACCTATGGTATTACAAATGAAGATCTCGCGCATCTCTCGCCTGCTGTCATTGGAGGACACGCGGCTGAGGGGGCAAAAAACGCTCTTGAAGCGATTAACTTGCTACGCGCGATGTACTCTGGCACGATTAGTTATGAATTTGACCAGGTGCAGAATGCGACCGAGCGGGCGTGGTTACGTGATGCGGTAGGATTGCGTCTCTATCATCGCGATCCCAGCCCAGCGGAAGCGCGTAAGTTGCTGAAGCGCCTGACACAGGTTGAGGTCTTTGAGCGCTATCTGCATCAGACCTTAGCCGGGCAGAAGCGCTTCTCGATTGAGGGGCTGGATATGCTGGTCCCGATGCTCGACGAGATCATCTCCAGCGCGGTTGACTCAGAGACGCGAGAGGTCGTGATCGGTATGGCGCATCGTGGACGCCTGAATGTCCTGACGCATGTGCTTGGCAAGCCGTATGCAGCGATTCTGGCTGAGTTTGCGCATGCGAAGCACGAGGAGGGCGTTCCTCTGAGCGATAGCTTTGGCTATGGCTGGACCGGTGATGTGAAATATCACCTGGGAGCGGAGCACGTACTGGGCAAAGACGCGGCGGTGGACTTGAAGGTGCTGCTTTCGCCCAATCCCAGCCATCTTGAGTTTGTGAATCCGGTGATTGACGGCATATCGCGTGCCTCGCAAGAGATTCGTGCGGTGGCGGGTGCGCCGTTGCAGGATGTGGATAAGACGCTGCCGATAGTGATTCACGGCGACGCAGCCTTCCCCGGCGAGGGTGTAGTAGCTGAAACGCTGAATCTCTGGCACCTGCGCGGGTACTGGGTTGGTGGAACTATACATATTATTGCCAATAACCAGCTCGGCTTCACCACTTCTCCCGAAGATGCACGTTCGACGCTCTTCTCTAGCGATCTTGCCAAAGGCTTTAGCATTCCGATCATTCATGTGAATGCCGATGATCCTTACGCCTGTCTGACAGCGGTGCGTATCGCGCACGCCTATCGCGACCAGTTCCATAAAGACGTTCTGATCGACCTGGTTGGCTATCGGCGCTGGGGACACAATGAGGGTGATGAGCCGTCCTTTACCCAGCCACAGATGTACGAGATCATTCGCCAGCATCCAACGGTGCGAGAGCTGTATGCACGCCGATTGGATCAGGAGGGCAGCGTATCGCTGCAAGAGGCGGATGAACTGGTCAAGGAAGCGTTTGCAGCGCTACAAGAGGCCAAGCAGAAGGCTGATAGTGGACAAGGTCTGCCACAGCAGGACGAGCATACGCAGAATGGCACGAATCGTTCAAGTTATCGACCGATAACTGATGTACCTCCCAGGATCTCTGAAGAGCAGTTGACGAAGTATAACCAGGAGTTGTTGACCTGGCCAAAGAACTTCACTCCCAACTCCAAACTAGCGCGCATTCTGCAGCGCCGCGCAACAACGCTTGGACCAGAGGGTGGCATAGATTGGGGTCAGGCCGAAGCGTTAGCGTTTGCCTCCATTCTTGCCGAGAGCACCCCGATTCGCTTAACGGGCCAGGATGTCGAGCGCGGCACCTTCAGTCATCGCAATGCCGTTTTGCACAGCGTTGAGAATGATGAGGTGTACATCCCTCTTCAGCACCTCTCTGAAGCGCAGGCCTCCTTCTCGATCTACAACAGTCCCTTGAGTGAGGTGGGTGCGCTTGGCTTTGAGTATGGCTACAGCGTTCACGCTCCCGAGACGCTGGTACTATGGGAGGCGCAGTTTGGCGACTTCTCCAATGTGGCCCAGGTAATCATTGATCAGTTTATTGCCTCGGGGCGCGCAAAGTGGAAACAGGATTCTTCGCTTGTCCTGCTCCTCCCACACGGCTACGAGGGACAGGGGCCTGAGCATTCCAGCGCACGTTTGGAGCGCTACCTGCAACTGTCGGCGCAGGACAACTGGCGTGTCGCTAACTGCTCGACGGCAGCGCAGTACTATCACCTGTTACGCCTGCAAGCCTACAACTTGAAGCGCCATCCTCGTCCATTGGTTGTGATGACACCCAAAGCACTGTTGCGCCATCCGTTCTCTTCCTCACGGCTGCAGGACCTGGTCGAAGGCTCGTTTCAGAGCGTGATCGACGATGCACGTGCACGCAAGCGAGCAGGGCAGATTCGCCGCATTGTTCTGTGCACTGGAAAGATCTCTATTGACTTGCTCTCACACGAGAGTCGTGCTAATAATGAAGATATCGCTATTGTGCGGGTAGAAATGCTCTATCCCTTCCCTGGCGAAGAAATCAAGAAAGTGCTGGCCGCCTATCCACGCGCGCGTGAAGTCGTGTGGGTGCAGGAGGAACCGCGCAACATGGGGGCCTGGAATTATATGTTCCCACGGCTGAGTGAGATTCTGCCAGGCGAGATGACGTTGAATGTCATTTCCCGCCCGGACCGTGCAAGCCCTGCCGCAGGCTTCTGGGACTTATATGAAGCAGAGCAGGAGAACATTCTCAGGGAAGCCTCCAGCTTGCCGTTAAAACAGCCGGGAGGAAATTATGCCCGTTGAAATTCAAGTTCCGACACTAGGAGAATCGATTGTTGATGCAACGATTGCATCGTGGTTAAAGAATGAGGGCGACACCGTCAAGCGTGGAGATGCTCTGGTGGAACTGGAGACTGATAAGGTGAATGTCGAGATCAACGCAGATCAAGACGGCGTGCTGCAAAAGGTGCGCAAGGGGGTGGGCGATGTCGTCGCTGTGGGAGAGGTGATCGCTGAAATCGCAGAGAGTGCTGGTGCAACAGATGCCACTGGTGTGACAAATGGAGCCAGTGCGCAGAGTGGGAGCATGAAGTCGAATGGTGCTGGCGCTGATGGACGTGACGCACAACCTGCCGCAGCCGCTGCTGTAGCGGATGCGGCTACCGATGCGCAACGGCCTCCATCTCCTCTGGCGCGCCGCATCGCCGCAGAGTATAAAGTGGACATCTCCCAGGTCAAGGGGAGCAGCCCCCATGGGCGCATCACAAAAGATGACGTTATCAGCTATATGGAGCAAAGTGCACAAACGCCATCTTCTCCGGCCCCTGCCGCCCAAGCTCCTGCGGCTCCGGCCCAGTCTGCTCAACCAGCGCCACAACAACGAGTGCAGCAGCCACAGCAGCCAACGCCAACCGCAAATCTTGCAGCCTTTGCTCCCGCACAACCGCAACGCGAGGAGCGCATCCGTATGTCGCGACGCCGCCAGACAATTGCGCAGCGGCTCGTCGAGGCACAACATACGGCTGCCATGCTCACCACGTTTAACGAGATCGACATGTCGGCGGTCATGGAGGTACGTGCGCGGCGCAAAGAAGCCTTTAAGGAGAAATACAACGTCTCGCTCGGCTTCATGTCGTTCTTTACCAGAGCCGTTGTCGGCGCACTCAAAGCCTTCCCGCGCCTGAACGCCGAGATCTCCGGGAACGATATGGTCCTGAAGCACTACTACGATATCGGTATCGCTGTCTCAACGGACGAAGGTCTGGTTGTGCCGGTGCTGCGCGAGGCGGATCGTAAGGGCTTCGCGGAGATCGAGCGCGAGATTGCGGATATGGCGAAGCGTGCACGCTCAAACTCGCTAGGCCTGGCCGAGTTGCAGGGTGGAACCTTCACCATCACCAACGGTGGAGTCTTTGGCTCATTGCTCTCGACGCCAATTCTTAATGGACCGCAGGTCGGCATCCTTGGTATGCACAAGATCGAAGAGCGGCCCATCGCACGCAACGGGCAGGTTGTGATTCGCCCCATGATGTACGTCGCCATGTCCTACGACCACCGCATTGTCGATGGTAGCGAGGCTGTGCGCTTCCTCGTCAAGGTGAAAGAGCTGGTTGAAGATCCAGAGACGCTATTGCTGGAGGGATAATAGTTGTCTGGCAATTACCCATCAGTAGCTGTAGCATGGATATGTGCGTAACTGAGAGCGAGCGTTGGTGCCGTCTGACGAAACGGACGCCCCGAAGGTATGATCCACGCTGCATCAATTGAAGGGATTGTAGGTCGCGTAGGGGAGGGTCTTGCACCCTCCTACCCCGCGGAGATGCATTCGGGTGAACCATTCTGCCCCTGTCCAAAGGCGACCGCAAGATCGCCCTTACGCGTACATATGTGCACCCTTTGCCTCACCTGAGGCGTATGGAACTGTCATTCATGGTGTCTGTTAGTCGCACTGTACCCATATTCTTCCTCAGCAGCCATCTGGCTATAGAGAGTCCTTCTTTAGCATCTGTATACATGCTCCCCACTTTCCGAGGTACTGAAGAAAAGCCTTGCTCTCGACAGGTTGCTTTTTCACCTGTATAATCTATTGCAATATCTCCGTAGCAGACATACAGGAACAGATAGCTGCGGTTATGTATAAAGCATCTTCTCAAGAAACTTATAAAAATTTTCTATCAAGAGAGAACATATGACACTGTCTATTTCTAGAGGGTTCTGTTACGCTCTTGAAGAAAGTCAAAAACTTCTCTATGGTATAGAATACGTATATGGCTTGCCTCCTATAGCTTGGCTTGCTCACACTGGAAGCATAGGAGATCAAGGTGTTTTCTGCGTCTATTTTATGTAGATGGTTGGAGTGGAAGCCCACAATTATTGACGAGACTAAATGGCAGGACTAGAGGAGCGTCAGGGTTATGCAGCCAGAAAATGTCTATTCTCGCCCACCTGGGAACAATGATGATATGAGCACGCTTGTTGGCAGATCGCTTGGACAGTATCGAATTGTCGAGCGGATTGGAGCGGGCGGTATGGCAACTGTTTTCAAAGCATATCAGCCGACGCTTGATCGTTACGTTGCTATCAAGGTTCTTCCTGCCTATCATGCACGTGATCCCATTTTTGTGAAGCGTTTCGTGCAAGAGGCCCGTTCCGTGGCGAAGTTAGCGCATCCCAATATCGTGCAGATTCACGACTTTGGTGAGCAGGACAATATCACTTATATCGTGATGGAGTTTGTGGACGGTGGGACGCTCAAAGATCGTCTCAAGCGTGCACTTCCTCCTGGCGAGGCAGTGGACTTTGTCATTCAAGCTGCGGAAGGGCTGGATTGTGCGCACCGAAACGGTATTATTCATCGGGATGTGAAGCCAGCGAATATGCTCTTACGAAAAGATGGACATCTACTGCTCTCCGACTTTGGCATCGCTAAAATTCTCGAAGGTACCACGCATCTGACGCGTGTAGGTACAGGCATAGGTACCCCGCAATATATGTCGCCTGAGCAGGGGATGGGGCAACTGGTTGATCGCCGTAGCGACATCTATTCGCTGGGGATAGTGCTCTTTCACTGCTTGACCGGTCGCGTCCCGTTTACCGCTGATAGCCCTCTCACTATCACTGTGAAGCATATGAACGAGCCGTTACCTGTCGAAAAGATGACAGCGGAGGGCGTGCCGCAGCCAGTGGTGCAGGTGGTGCAGAAGATGACAGCCAAGCGCCCGGAAGAGCGTTATCAGGCTGCGGACGCGCTGGTAGACGCACTGACAGATGCTCTGGCCTCCTCAAATCTCTCTTTGCCGCGTGGCTATCGTCCAGGTATGTCCTCCTTTGGCAACATGCCCGGTTCGGGACAGTCTGGTACAATGCCCCCTGTCTCTGGTGGGAGAGCTGTAAGTAACCCTTCATATCCATCTGTACCCGGTCAGGGTTACGGGGCTGCGGCCAATCCCCACTCAATTGTAGTTTGCTTTCGCTGCGGCGCGCCCAATCCTGTCTCGCGCCTCTACTGTACGACCTGCGGTGATGATCTCTCGAATCGGCGTGCAAGTGCGGATACGTACCTGATCAATGGCCGACCAGTTCTGGCGCGCCTCTCTATGCAGACGGGGCCGATGAAGGGGCGTTCGTACCGCTTTCATCAGGATGTAACAACCGTTGGGCGCACGAATGGCAATGACCTGGTCATCTCTGGCCGAACTGTGTCACGCCGTCACGCGCGTCTCTGGTTCGTTGATGGTCACTGGTACCTGGAGGATGTTGGTAGCGCGAATGGAACACTTGTCAATAATGCACGGATTTTCCAGCCTGTGGTGCTCAATGATGGAGATGTGGTCAACTTCGGGGACGAGGTCGTTGTTTTTAACGTGACATATGGACCATAAAAGTCATGCGCGGTGGTGAAAGCAGCGTATTTCTTCTACAGGCAAACAAAATATTATCCTATTTTGCCATTCGTCCGTAATCATAATAGAAGTAGAAAATGCTTTGAGCAATGATGCTAGATGGCAATCACCATTGAGTATGGTGAGCCTTATGGAAGGAAAAACAATGAGTTCAATGAATCCTGTTATGCAGGTTGCACAACAATTTTTGCTTGGTAGTGCGGTAAAGCAGAATCATGCCCTTGAGCATGCAACGATAGTCCTGTTGTCACGTAAGTTTCCCGAGGTGCGTTTCTCAGGCATCTCTTTTGCCGCTGGCTTCTTTGTCTTTGCGGATATTCCAACTGAAGCAGTGCTCCCGGCGGCTCACGAGGCTTTACAGCTTCTGCGCACAACACAGCCTGAGCTGGCTGTCCATGAGCGCTGTGGTACGAATCTCGCCGTGAGCAGTCTCTTAACGGCCGCAGCGGGAATGGCTGTGGCGAAATTGCGCCGTCCCTATGGTACATTCAATAACGTCATGCTGGCGACGACAGCATCGATGATTTTGGCTCGCCCTCTGGGATTAACAGTACAGCGCCATGTTACGACGCAGACACCGAGCGAGTCGATGCGTATTCTCGGCGTCAAGCGGATGACGGTGTTGGGTTCACC
>DAOUDD010000039.1:0-24721 GCA_034431765.1 Ktedonobacteraceae bacterium
ATGACTGATCCCATTGCGGATATGCTTACGCGCATTCGTAATGCGGCTACAGCGCGCCATACTCGCGTCCTGATCCCAGCCTCGAAAATGAAGCTGGCAATTGCGCGCGTGCTAAAAGAAGAAGGCTATATTAAGGATATTGAAATCCTGAAAGATAATCCGCAGGGCACAATTCGCTTGACCCTTCGTTATGAGGACAAGAAGCCGGTTTTGACGCAGCTCAAACGCGTCAGTAAGCCTGGCCTGCGTGTGTACACACAGAAGGCAACTATTCCGCGCGTTCGCGGTGGACTGGGAATTGCTATTCTTTCTACACCCAGAGGTTTAATGACCGGATCGAAAGCCTATCATCAGGGTCTGGGCGGTGAAGTCATCTGCTACGTTTGGTAAGGGAGGTCTTCCATGTCTCGTATTGGGCGTGCTCCAATCGCTGTGCCGCCAAAAGTGCAGGTGAACTGGACCGAGAATAATCTCGTGACCGTAAAAGGACCCAAGGGTGAGTTGAGCCATCAGGTTGATCCTGAACTGACCTTACGGCTCGAAAATGGGTCATTGACGGTCACCCGTCCATCTGACAGTAAGCCACATAAGGCTAAGCATGGTCTCTACCGTACGCTAATTAACAATATGGTGGTTGGTGTAACAGACGGCTTTACCAAGTCGCTGGAGATTCATGGCGTTGGCTATCGCGCTGCGAAAGTTGGCAACAACCTGGTTGTACTCGTCGGATATTCGCACCCGGTTGAAGTTCAGCCTCCCGCTGGCGTAACATTGAACGTCGATGGTGTTGATGCTGCAACAAAGGCGACCAGGGTAAGTGTAACAGGTATCGACAAGCAACTGGTTGGTCAGGTAGCAGCAAATATCCGTAGTATCCGAAAACCGGAGCCATACAAAGGCAAAGGTATTCGTTTCGCGGGTGAAAAGATTCGTCGTAAGGCCGGTAAAGCTGGTAAAGTTGGCGGCAAAAAGAAGTAAGACAACGCGTATCAGTCAAGAAGACGTGCGCTTTGAATGTGTATTCTTGTTTGTTCTACGTCTCTATAATGCCAGGAAAGTCCAGGGAAGGGCGACGTAGTGCCGACCACGTCACTCCGTACTTTCCAGGTGTATTGCTGAAGAAAGGGGTTGCGCAAGGCCGTCTAGGAAAAGAAAATGTGGACGGTCCTTTGTGCGACTACATGACACATGATTAAAAAGTTTCACGCAAATGAGCAACGGCTGCGACGGCACCAGCGTTCACGAAATCGCCTGAAAGGCGTTCCGTCACGGCCACGCTTAAATGTATTCCGTAGTGGAAATCATATCTATGCTCAGCTCATCGACGATACCACCGGGCGAACACTTGCCGCTGCATCATCCCTCGATGCAAGTCTGCGCAGCTCGAAGCCTGCATCTTCCGCTCACCCTTCGCTGTTTGAGCGCGTAGGTGATGCGCTACATGCAGTGACAGAGAAGGCTACAGAAGTTGTCGAGGCGGCTGCTGACGCTCTTCCAGTCTCGGTTCCGGGTGTAGGAAGTGGCAAAGCAGTGAAGTCAAAAGGGAACAAAGCGTCATCCGCACAGGCGGCAGCAGCAAACGCGTCAAAAGCTGAGAAGAAGAAGCCAACTGAGAAACTTGCTCCCATTGCGAACAATTCCAAGGTCGCCCTGGCACGCGAGGTAGGCAAACTTGTTGCTCAACGAGCGAAAGAGCAGGGTGTAACTCGGGTTGTCTTTGATCGTGGTGGCTATACCTATCATGGTCGAGTTGCCTCGCTTGCTGAAGGTGCTCGTGAAGAGGGTCTGGATTTCTAGATTTCGACAACTCGTAGAGAAAACCGACCTGTCATGTGTGGTACACATGCGTTAAAAAGGCTACGCATGTTTTGCAAATGCCCATCATGACATAAGAGGAGTTAAACAGAGAAAAATGGCAAGAATAGATGCTTCAAAACTAAATCTGGAAGAGACTGTGGTCCAGGTGAGCCGTGTCTCCAAGGTGGTAAAAGGCGGTCGGCGCTTCAGCATCCGTGCCCTGGTCGTCGTTGGTGATCGCAATGGTCATGTTGGCTTTGGTTTTGGCAAGGCGGGTGAGTATACGGAAGCCATCCGCAAAGGGGTAGAGGATGCAAAGAAACATCTGGTCGCCGTTCCACTCAATGGGACGACTATCCCATTTATGGTCAAAGCAACCTTTGGAGCCTCCGAAGTGTTGCTGAAACCAGCAGCTCCAGGTACCGGAGTTATTGCCGGCGGCGCTGTCCGCGCGGTTGTAGAATCGGCTGGAGTGCGTGACATTTTGACTAAGACGTTAGGCAGCACCAACAAAGCTAACACAGTTCAGGCATGTATTAATGGTCTGCGCGAGCTACGCTCAGCCGATGAAGAAGCCTCACGTCGTGGCAAGACGGTTGTTGATCTGCTTGGCAAAAAACGCGCTGAGCAGCTCGCGGCCGCTACAGCTGCTGCCGCAGAGCAGGCCGCGCGCGAGCGTATGATCCGCGAAGAAGAGGCTCGTGAAAGCAGAAGTGCCGCTGGCCGACGCGATCGTCGCAGTGGTGATCGAAATGAGCGCGGAGATCGTCGTGGTGGTGATCGAAATGAGCGCGGTGGCGAGCGTCGCCGATAGGAGTAAATAATGGCAAAACTACGTGTGAAATGGGTGAAAAGTGCTATCGGCTACCCAAAGGATCAGAAGGCTACCATTCAGGCTCTGGGTTTCCGTAAGCTCCAACAGACTGTCGAACATAGCGACCAGCCCGCCGTACGTGGCATGATTCGCAAAGTGAGTCACCTGGTGCAAGTAGAGGAGATTATCAGTGAAACTGTCTGATTTACAACCGGCTCCCGGATCGCATAAACGGGAGAGACGTCTTGGACGTGGGCACGGTTCAGGTCGAGGTAAAACCGCCGGTCGTGGCACAAAAGGTCAAAAAGCACGTACCGGTGGAAAAATTCATCGTGCGTTTAATGGTGGCCAGACACGCTTATCCAAACGTCTACCATTTTTGCGCGGTCTCGGTAATGGTACTCCTGCTCTGCGCGACGAGTACACCATTCTAAATCTCGTAGATCTCGCCGCATTCGATGCCAATACTTCTGTTGGGGTAGAAACTCTGGTCGAAGCCGGTCTGCTGACGCCAGCAGAGGGACGTGGCATGATCAAGATTCTGGGTGATGGCGAAATTGCTCATCCTTTGACTGTTCGTGCTCATAAATTCTCAGCCAGTGCCCGTGCTAAAATTGAAGCGGCAGGGGGAAGTGTTGAGATCATTCCAGTAAAAGTCTACGAGAAAACAAAGCGTCGCAAGGAAGAGAAAACCGAAGCGCCGCCGACAACACAAGAGCAGCCAGCAGAACCAGCACAGCAAGATGCCAGGGATTAACATCCTTGGCTTCTTGTTCGTATAATGCAAGGACGTATTATCTCTGGTAGTATTATAATAGTGTTGCGTGTGTTTTTCATAGTAAGGAGGCTTCTATGTGGGAACGACTGCGTAGCATCTGGACAGTACCTGATCTACGCAACAAAATTCTCTTCACGCTGGGAATATTGTTAGTGTTCCGTGTCCTTGCGAACATTTCAGTGCCCCTGAATCCGACAGAGCAAAAAGCTCTGGCTGATATATTCAAAAATAACCAGGGCCTGGGCCAGATCTTTGGCCTGCTTGACGTTTTTTCTGGCGGATCTCTCGATAAGTTCTCCATTGTAGGTCTGGCGGTTTATCCCTATATTACTGCAACTATCGTGATGCAGTTGTTGCAGCCAATCATTCCTGCATTACAGAATCTGGCAACACAGGGTGAGGCTGGGCGTCTGCGCAATAGCCAGATTACTCGTATCGTCACTGTACCACTTGCCCTTTTGCAAGCTATCGGTCAGGCTGCACTATACCAATCGAACACAGTGCTGACAAACTTTAGCCTGTTCGATCCCAGGTACGCTCTCGAATCTTTCTCCATCATTCTTACCTTGACGGCTGGGGTGATGATCCTGGTCTGGTTGGGTGAGTTGATCACGGAGAAGGGTATCGGCAACGGTATCTCGTTGATCATCTTTGCCAATATTGTCAGTCGCCTGCCGAGTCTGTTCCAGACTGGCTATACCACAGTAACCAGTGGGGGCGCAACTGGAATTATTGGTATCGGCATCTTCGTGCTCATCGGTCTGCTGACTATTCTGGGAATTGTCTACGTCTACCAGGGGCAACGGCGTATTCCTGTTCAGTATCCGACTAAGCGAGCCGTTGGACGTGGCATGCTGGTGGGTTCCGCGCAAACAACCTATATACCGATGCAGGTAAATAGTGCGGGTATGATTCCGCTGATTTTTGCCTCATCGATGCTGCTCTTCCCAAGCGTCATCGGGCGCTATCTGACAACAAGTAGCGTTCCCTGGTTGAAAAATAGCGCACTCTGGATAACAACCTGGGTTGTGAATTCGGATACCTGGTGGTACTGGGTGATGGAAACCCTGCTCGTCATGGCCTTCACCTACTTCTATGCCTATGTAATGTGGCAGCAGCAGAATATACCAGAGAACTTACAGAAACAAGGTGCCTTTATTCCGGGATACCGCCCAGGTGAACCGACGAATAGACACCTGACGGCCATCCTCAATCGTGTTACACTCGGTGGTGCTATCTTCCTGGGTATTATCACCTTCGCACAATACTTTGTGAAGGTCGGGAACAACCAGGTTTTTAGCGCGGCTTCCATTTTGATTGCAGTCGGAGTTGTACTAGATACGGTCAGACAACTTGAATCGCAGATGGTTATGCGTAACTATTCAGGTTTTCTGTCCTAGTAAGGGGACCAAAGTGGCTGTTTCACTGCTCTCCCTTCTATGTCTACCGTCTTGCGGGAAGCGCAATGACGCGCTTCCGCGCCTTTCCATCGGAGGAAACACGTGAACATTATCCTGATCGGTGCGCAGGGGTCGGGGAAGGGAACACAGGCGAAGAATCTCGCCAAAACTCTCGGTATCCATCATATTTCGAGTGGAGACCTGTTCCGTATAGTGTCGAAGAATGGAACGCAGTTAGGTGAACAAGTCAAATCTCTCCTGGATCGTGGGGAACTTGTCCCGGATGATTTGACAGTTTGTATGATCTTGCAACGAATTAGTGAGCCTGATGCCCAGCGCGACGGGGTTCTCCTGGATGGTTTTCCTCGGACAATCGCACAGGCACAGGCTCTTGACGAGGGGTTAGACCACGAAAATCAGGTAATTCATTGTGCGGTCTACTTGAAAGTACCACGCGATGTATTGCTGCACCGACTCTCTGGACGCTATATTTGTCGCGCCAACCAGCATGTGTATAACGTTGATACTAATCCTCCACAGGTTCCTGATATCTGTGATATCGATGGAAGCGAACTATACCAACGCTCCGACGATCAAGGACCGGCGGTACAAAAACGGTTAGACATTTTCTTTCATGAAACAATTCATCTCCTGGACTACTACCAGTCTCAAGGGAAATTGGTAGAAGTGAACGGGAACCAGAGCATTGAGCAAGTGAGCAAAAGCCTGCTCGATGGTGTTCGACAATTTCTAGTCCAGTACAGCAAAGATGCACGACGCTGATAGAAGCTCAGTTGCTGCCAACTCTCAAAGCGCTTTTGGAAAGAAGTACTACGGTTATCCTTATCAAGCCAGAACAAGAGCGTGAAAAGATATGGGAGAGGGACGTATTATTGCCACGGTTCTGGCAAAAATATGTGTTGCACTCTCTCCTGAGATGACTACAACTGAGATTGAGCGGTTGGGTGCCGTGGCTTTGCAGCGTTACGATGCTAAATCTGGCGCTCTGGGCTATCACGGTTACCCAGCCTCACTCTGTACGTCTGTAAACGAAGAAGTGGTTCATGGTATCCCTGGTAAGCATATGCTTTTCGATACCGAGGAATAAAGGAATATTCTTACACTTGATACAACGCAGTTGGGAGATTTCTCTGTATAGATTTCTCCACTCGACATCTTTGCGGAACTATGCTATAATCCATAGTTGGCTGCAGCAGTAACTACTGCTGCCATTTTGTACTTTGCAAGCGCTTGCAAACTGCACTACCGCTCGGTGTGTATGTGCGTGGCTGCCGTATACAGCCGCCGAGTGTACGCATATCAGATAGCTCTGAGCAAATAGAGAGCAAATGGAAATCCCGCCGTTAGGGAAAGGATGTTATGGCGAAAAAGGATGAAATTGAGATCGAGGGCAAAGTCGTTGAGGCTCTTCCCAATGCTATGTTTAAGGTAGAAATTGATGAGCAACATCAGGTCCTGGCAACTCTCTCTGGGCGTATCCGCATGAATTTTGTGCGCATTGTGCCAGGCGATAAAGTACGGGTTGTGCTGTCTCCGTATGATTTGTCACGAGGGCGTATCATCTGGCGCGTCAGATGAGGTGATGGAAGTTCTGAGCTCATCCTTCATTGTTCCTTTTCTTCTATCGGTATCTTTTTGTATCGTACATACTTGAGAAAAACAGGATGCATATTCCGTCCATGTGCAGTCCTGATGTCTCTGTTTTAATTTTTTTATTCTAAAAAATGCACGAGGAGGGCAAGATATGAAAGTGCGCGCCTCTGTGAAACCGCGTTGCGATAGTTGCAAGATCATTCGCCGGAATCGCGTGGTGATGGTCATTTGTAGCAAAGATCCAAAGCACAAACAGAAACAGGGCTAATAGGGAGGAAAAGATGGCTAGAATTGCTGGCGTTGACATTCCACGTGAGAAGCGTGTGGAAATCTCGCTGTGCTACATCTATGGAATTGGACTGACCACCAGCCGCAAGATCCTGGAACGAACACGCATCAATCCAGATACGCGTGTCCGAGATTTGAGCGAAGAAGAGGTCAATCGTCTGCGCGAAGTTATTGACCGCGAACATAAGGTCGAAGGCGACCTGCGTCGCGAAGTTGATATGAATATCAAGCGGCTCATCGAGATTGGTTGTTATCGTGGCTTACGTCATCGCCGCAATCTGCCAGTCCGTGGGCAGCGTACCCGTACCAATGCCCGTACGCGTCGTGGTCCAAAACGCACGGTTGCCGGCAAGAAGAAAGCCGCAGCGAAGAAGTAGCGCAGGAGAGAATACGCAACTATGGCAGACAAAAAGAAAACACCAACAGGCAAGGTTCGGCGGCGTGAGCGAAAATCCATTCCACGAGGTCTGGCTCATATTCAAGCTACCTTCAATAATACAATTGTGACCCTCACTGACCCCAATGGGAATGTTATCTCCTGGGGAAGCGCTGGTGGACAGGGCTTCAAAGGTTCACGTAAAAGCACTCCATACGCCGCACAGGTGACCGCTGAGTCAGCGGCACGTAAGGCCATGGATCATGGCCTGAAGCAGATCGATGTCTTTGTGAAGGGACCTGGCTCTGGCCGTGAAGCAGCAATCCGCTCTTTACAGAACGCCGGTCTCTCTGTCACTTCCATTACTGATGTTACACCTATTCCGCACAACGGCTGCAGACCACCAAAACGGCGTCGTGTATGAGCTGCATCGACTACCTGTGCGTGTGAGGAGGATTCATTTACATGGCACGTTATACCGGCCCGGTCTGCCGACTGTGCAGACGTGAGGGGGTAAAACTTTTCCTAAAAGGCGACAGATGTATTACAAAATGTACGCTTGAGCGCCGCAATACTCGTCCCGGTCAACACGGAACCGCTCGTGCTCGCAAAGAGTCAGGGTACGCCAAGCAGTTGCGTGAGAAGCAGCGCGTACGTCGTACTTATGGAGTGCTGGAGCGCCAGTTCACCCGTCACTTCAGCAACGCCGCGAATCGACCTGGCAAGACGAGCGAAAATCTCTTGCAGATCCTTGAGATGCGCCTGGATAACTTGGTGTACCGCCTCGGATTCGCAGATTCTCGTGCTCAAGCTCGCCAGCTTGTGAATCATGGACATTTTACTGTCAATGGGCGCAAGACGGATATCCCTTCCTTTATTGCTAAACCCAATGATGTGATTACTGTTCGTGAGCGTAGCAAGGGACTTGAATACTTTAAGGTCCGTGCAGAATTGCTTACGAAAAAAGGTGTGCCTGCCTGGTTACGCCTGGATACGGCTGAGATGTCTGGTCGTGTCTTGTCCTTGCCCTCGCGTACAGATCTTGAGCTGCCTTTTGATGAGCAGATGGTGGTTGAGTACTACCAGCGATAATAGTTAGAGTCAGTAGAAATCTCAGCGCACTGCGTTGCCCTGCGTGTTCCTTTTCTCCTGGTTCGTCTTTAGATGGGCAGGTGAGGGATGATGCCGGGTGACCTGTGTGTTTTGAAGGCACAGATCTGAGCCTGAGAAATCCTGATATCCTTCAGGTACAAGAACTCTTGGTCTACCTGGGTTTCAGCTTCTGGCTCCCGCACAATCTCGGCGTGGAAGCGACGATTGTATCTGAAATCAAGCATGGTAGAAAAAGAAAGGCAGGTTAGAACCTTGCTAGATATTGCACTACCTCGCATTAAAAATACAAAAACACAGGGAAACTATGCGAGTTATGATATTGAGCCGTTAGAAGCGGGTTATGGTATGACGCTGGGCAACTCGTTGCGGCGCGTCCTGCTGTCTTCGCTCATGGGCGCAGCTGTGACTTCTATTCGGATCGAGGGTGTGCAACACGAGTTCCAGGACATCCCAAGTGTGATAGAAGATGTGACCGATATCGTGCTGAATGTCAAAAAACTACGCCTGCGTAGTTTTTCTGATCATCCTGTATCAATGCGTTTAGAAGTGACTGGCGCACGCGATGTTACTGCTGCCGATATTGTTGCTCCCAGCACTGTAGAGATTGTTAACCCAGAGTTGCATATCGCCACTCTTGATAATGAGAATGCCCATCTAGATATGGAGCTGGTCGTTGAGGTTGGTAGGGGCTATGTTCCTGCTGACTCCAAAGAAGATCAGCCAATAGGGGTCATCCCGATAGACGCCATTTATACGCCCGTCCAGAAAGTCAACTATACCGTTGAGCATACTCGTGTCGGGCAGATGACCAATTTTGACAAAATTGTTCTAGAAGTTACAACAGATGGAACAATTACTCCCGATGAGGCACTGCGTCAAAGTGCAGATATTCTGGTACGCCATTTCAGTCTGCTCGCCAACTATCGCGCCCAACTGCCTGAGCCGGAAAAAGCTCCGCTGAGCAGTCTACCCATCCCGCCGAAGATCTATGATACACCGATTGAAGAACTTGATCTCTCCGTGCGTGCATATAATTGTCTGAAACGGAGTAACATTACAAAGGTAGGTCAGGTTCTCTCGATGAATGAAGAGGATCTTCTCGGCGTGCGTAACTTCGGTGAGAAGAGCTTGCAGGAACTCCGTGAGCGGCTGCTTGCACGTAACTTCTTGCCAAATCCACGTACCAGTGCCGTCGGAGCTGATATGGACGGCAATCACGAAATGGAGGAATGAGTTGAGGCACCGAATTTCTGGTAGCCGGATGAATATGCCTGAGCCGCGCCGTCGCTCTGCACGCCGTAATTTGATGGCAGGCCTTATCCGCTACGACCGTATTCAAACAACTGAAGCACGTGCACGTGCTATTCGTGGTGAAGTTGAGAAACTCATTAATGTGGCCGTTAAGGGTCGCAGAGATGCTCGCGCCCACCTGGTAAGCGTTGTCCGAGATGAGGAGAAGGCAACACGCCTGCTCGAACTAGCCCGCAAAGGTCGCTTCTCACTTGATGAAAAGGTTCTGTCTAATGAGGAGCGTGCAAAGGTGCAGAAGGCTCCGCTGACAGATAAAGGGCGTCGTTTCCTAGAAGAGCGTCTTAAGGCACGTCGTGAAGAACTGCTGAGCATCATTTCAGATGAGGCCGAGGCTAAGCGCGCACTTAATGCAGCTTATGATGCGATGATTATCGAGCTTCGCGCTCGTCGCTTGATCTTGAGTTCCCTACCAGATGAACTTGTGGTTAAGAAGATGTTTGACGATCTGGCTACACGGTATGCCGGTCGTCCCGGAGGATACACGCGTATCACCAAGATTGGCCGTCGTAAGGGAGACGCCGCCGAGATCGCTCAGATCGCTCTGGTATAGAAAATCACAGGTCGGGAGTTCTCATGGTGAATATCGCATGCGGTATTGAGTATGATGGCACTGACTTTCATGGTTTTCAACGCCAACCTAACGAACACGGACTCACAGTGCAGGGAACACTTGAGGCGGCAATTGAGCGCATCTCTGGCACGTTTACTGTTGTAAATGCTGCTGGTCGTACCGACGCTGGAGTTCATGCACGTGGCCAGGTTATTCATTTTTTACCTGCGTCGCGCCTGGCTCCTCAAGTCTGGCAACGAGCATTAAATGCGCTTCTTCCTGACTCAGTATCTGTGCGCTGGATACGGGTAGTGCCAGAACGGTTTCACGCTCGCTTCAGCGCGCTCAGTCGTTCTTATCGTTATACTATCTGGAATGATGAGGCTCCATCAGCACTACGAGCGCGCTATAGTTATCATTGCTCTCGCTTATTGAACCAAGATCTGATGAACGAAGCGTGTGGGCTTTTATTGGGGCGTAAGGATTTTGGAGCCTTTGGGCATAGTCCCGATGAGAAAAATCCACAGAAGCCAGGGCCACATTCCTGTGTTCGTACCATGCTCAACGCTCGCTGCGAACGTCAGAGAGAGCTAATCTATTGTGATTTTACTGCGGATGCCTTTCTTACAGGACAGGTTCGCAGGATGGTTGGTACGCTGCTCCTGGTAGGACAGAAGCGTCTCAGTCTCGATGCGTTTGCTGAGATTGTGCAGCGTGCAGAGAAGATGCACCCTGGTTCAGCGGCCCCTGCACATGGGCTGTGTCTGGTACGGGTTGATTATCCTGATATGTTTGGAGTAACGAACAATGATGAAGACATATAGCGCCAAGGCCGCTGACCTGCAACCGCAATGGTACGTCATCGACGCCGAAGGACAGGTTCTGGGTCGCCTGGCGTCACAGATTGCGCAGATTTTGCGCGGCAAACATAAACCAACATTCACACCAAATATGAATTGCGGCGATTTTGTGGTTGTAATCAATGCAGAGAAGATCGCGGTCACAGGCAAGCGCCTGGAGCAGAAGATCTACTATCGCCATTCTCAGTATCCTGGTGGTATGAAGACAAAGACCTTGCGTCAGACGCTCGAAGGCAGATTCCCAGAGCGCGCCCTAGAGCATGCGGTGCGTGGCATGGTTATGCACAATCGCCTGGGTGCGCACATTATGAAGCGTCTCAAAGTCTATGCTGGCCCCAATCACCCACATGAGGCTCAGAAGCCAATTGTCTGGACGGGTCCAGAATCGTTGTTGAAGCAGTCCCAATCGACTGAGACAAAGTAAAGAAGAGGAGAATCTACCTTGGCAGATACCAATAGAGGTGATTACTACTACGCTGTGGGACGGCGCAAGACAGCAGTTGCTCGCGTGCGCCTCTTCGCCAACGGTGATGGTAGTATCACAGTCAACGGCAAAAACGCTCAGGCCTACTTTGGCCGTGAAGCTCACGTAGCTACAGTCGCATCTCCACTGCGTCTTCTGGAACTGGGTGATACTTACACAATCACTGTGCGTGTTCTGGGTGGTGGCGTAAGTGGTCAGGCAGGCGCTGTGCGTCATGGATTGGCTCGTGCACTTGTACGCATGAATGCTGATTTCAAAGCTGCTCTACGCAAGGCGGGCTATCTAACCCGCGATCCTCGTATGAAAGAACGCAAGAAGTACGGCTTGAAGCGTGCTCGTAAAGCTCCTCAGTATACAAAGCGTTAACCTTCGCCTTGTGTCTGTGCAATCATTTTATCAACGCTCACCTCTTCGAGAAAATATATTCGGATAGGTGGGCGTTCCTTTATGTTCGTTATATACACAGCGTCTCTATGTAAATCCAGATACAGGATACATTTATAACCGCATCATAACCACATCGCTTCGCTCTCTTTATTTCTTTTTATTTCAAGAAAGAACAATATGCTAATACCATGTGCTATTCCTGGTTAAGATTCGGTATTACTCTATAGTTAATAAGGACTACTCCTCTTCTCAGCCCTCTTGTTCTAGAACAGGAATATGCTATGCTCAGTGTGCGAACATTATGTTTGCCTCTGTCTAGCAAGGACGCTATTTGCTCCTATTTAAATTTCAAGGCAGATGTGTTACCGATTGACATTCAGACATGCACCAGCAAGGACGTATCTAGCCCCCACTAATCTGAATGTAAGGAAGTTTTAGTTGAGGAAGGAGTTCTCGGTATTTATGAACAAGAAGGTTTTCGTTAGAGGAGCTGCTATTTTGCTGTTGCTCGTCCTGTTAGCAATAGGTGCCTTTATAGCTAACGGCGCAATTGCATCAGCTCATCGCGCTGAGCATGACAAACAGTGTGCTGAAGCTCGCAAGGTGGTTACGCAGAAAATCAGTAAGGATCAGCAGGTGTTTCAGCAGAAGTTAAGAGAACTGCAAGTGCTGCTCAAACAAGCTGGAGACAAAAATCACAGTGATGCACAGGTAAAGCTTGAAAAACTGTATCAAGAGTTTGCGCAGTTACTTAAGAAAGATCTGAAGCCGCTTGACGATTGTAAGGGAAGTGTTCCTCCAGTTACCACTCCTGTCGTCCCAACATCAACCCCTACTAACATCCCGCCTATTCCAACGCAGCCATCAGTAACACCGCCACCGCCTACTCCAACCCAGACACCTACTTCTGTGCCAACACCCACAGATACTCCTACGTCTACACCAACGCAGGTACCCCCAACCCAGACACCGCCTCCACCACCGCCTACTCCAACCCAGATACCTACTCCTGCGCCAACAACAACGCCTCCAACAAATCCAGGCATGACTGCTCAAGAGCAGCAACTAGCTCAGCAGTTGTTCAATCAGATTAACCAGGATCGTGCAGCACAAGGCTTACCTGCCTACACGCTAAATGCTGCATTGATTCGCTCTGCCTATAAGCACAATGTTCTTATGGCGGGACCGAGCTGTGGAAATAATGGGAATACGCTGAATCTCTCACATCAATGCCCTGGAGAAGAACCTATAGGAAACCGTGTAAGTAATGAGGGCTTGTACTGGTCAACTGTTGGTGAGAACTGTGGTGCTGGTAAGCCTGGTAGCTGGTCAATGGTTCTCCAGGTTCACAAGGACATGCTTGCTGAGCAGCCTCCTAATGATGGACATCGTAAGAATCTGCTTAGCTCCAGTTTCCACCAGATCGGTATCGGTATCTATCTTGACTCCCACGGAAGTGTCTGGTTTACCGAAGATTTTGCGAACTAGTAACGGATCCCTATCAAGCTGGTTGGATAATAGATATAAAGAGAGAGAAGTTCAATTACTTCTCTCTCTTTACTTATTTGTTCTTTTGCAGCAATAAAGCGCTGCTTTAGCGCTGTGGCTGTGCAACCTCGCTATACACAGGTGTGCACCACAGATCTCCATATTCGGGCCGTTTGCCACGGACAACATCAAAGTAGAGATCTTGGAGTTTCTGGCTAATAGGTCCAACATCACCATTTGCAACCAGATTGTGGTCAACACTGATGACCGGCGCTACCTGCGCTCCTGTACCACAAAGAAAGATTTCATCAGCTATGTAAAGTTCAGTACGGTCAATCGCTCGTTCTGTCGTGGTAAGACCAAGTTCACGTAAGGCAAGCTTCATCACAGTGTCACGGGTGACACCAAGCAAAATATTTTCTGTTGGGGGTGGAGTAATCAACTCTCCATCGAGCACTATAAAGATATTCTCCGCGCTCCCCTCTGAGACGTGACCGTGGTGATCCAGCATAATCGCTTCGTCAAATCCGTTCTGCATCGCCTCCGTCTTGGCAAAAGCGGCATTGACATAGCTGCCAATAATTTTCGCACGAGCAGGGATCGCGTTATCGTCGATGCGTCGCCAGGATGAGACACCACAGTTCAGGCCACCAATTTCGACATAGTTGCCTACTGGCTCGGAGGTCAAAATGAAATGGGCGGTCAGATTGTGCAGACGAACACCAAGCACCTCATCGCCCTTGTAGGCAACTGGACGCAAGTAGACATCTTCTTTCTGCTCGTTCTGTTTCACCAGTTCGATGCTAATCTCGATTAAATCATCCAGACTATAGGGAAGTTCCATACGCAGAATCTTACACGAGCGAAGCAGGCGTTCATAATGTTCACGTAGGCGGAAGAGATATACCTGTTGTTGTTCTTCATTCCAGTAGCCACGGATGCCCTCAAAACAGCCGGTGCCATATGCAAAGCCGTGCGTGCGTACAGAGATTACGCCTTGCTCGGCTGGTAAAAATTTCCCATTCATGTACAACGTTTTTGCGTTCATAAAACCCCTTTCTGGATACGTATTTTGGGCAGAGATGAAGGATTGGACGGAGCAGCAAAACTTCAAGGATAGTGTTTTTATTATAGCCCTCGCTTCGCATCTTTGTCTATCTGCGTGATAACCACAATCTTTTCTTGAAGGGTGTTTATATTGAGTGTTATACTGTAGCGTATAGCTTTTGTGTGGATGGCTCGCCTGAAGAAGGGCGGGCTTTTGTATATGTTATGCTTTTTTGGTAATCGTTCGTTGTGCTAAGAAAGCAATGAGGCTTTTAATGCGGTGATGCAAAATGGCCTGTTGGAGGCTGATACCAAGGAGGTTTTTAAAAATGGCTGTAAATCTCGTTAACCCATATGAAGTTGCTGTTGCGCAATTTGATGAAGCTGCGGATCGCTTGGGTCTATCTCAGTCGATGCGTGCGATTCTGCGCAAACCAAAGCGCGAGTTAATTGTCAATTTCCCGGTTCGCCTGGATAACGGTGATGTGGAGATGTTTACAGGGTATCGTGTACAACATAATATCAATCGTGGTCCCGCAAAGGGTGGTATTCGTTTTAGTCCTCAGGTTTCTCTCGATGAAGTTCGTGCCCTGGCAATGTGGATGACCTGGAAATGCGCTGTTGTCGGTATCCCCTTTGGAGGTGCAAAGGGCGGTGTGATCTGCGATCCGCATAAGATGTCTCGGACAGAACTTGAACGTTTATCGCGTCGCTATGCCACAGAAATATCTATAATTATGGGTCCCAATAGTGATATCCCTGCTCCTGATATGAATACTAATCCCCAGGTGATGGCCTGGATGATGGATACCTTTTCAATGCATCAGGGCTATTCTGTTCCGGCCGTCATCACTGGCAAGCCTCTGGCAATCGGTGGTAGCGAAGGACGTCTGGAGGCTACTGCTCGCGGTGTGCAAGTCGTCGCACAGGCGGCTATGCAGGGATTGGATATGGCACCAGAGCGCTCTGCTGTGGTAATCCAGGGCTTTGGGAATGTCGGTAGTATTACCGCTCGTTTAATGCATCAAATCGGTTGTAAAGTTGTAGCAGTGAGTGATATCAGCGGCGGTGTGTACAATCCACGTGGTATTGATGTACCTCTGGCGCTACGCTACTCTAAAGAGCATGGCAGTCTGTTGGGTCTACCAGGCACAGAGGCAGTTACAAACAGGGAGTTATTAGAGCTACCCTGTGATGTGCTAATTCCTGCCGCTCTGGAGAATCAGTTGACAAAAGAGAACGCTGCACGTGTGCGTGCACGTCTGATTGTAGAGGCTGCAAATGGACCAACAACACCAGATGCTGAGGAGATTCTCTATGACAAAGGGGTGACGCTCGTTCCCGATATTCTCGCAAATGCTGGTGGCGTGACGGTCAGCTACTTTGAGTGGGTGCAGGATTTGCAGCGCTTCTTCTGGGCTGAGCACGAAATTAATCAACGTCTGGAGTCTATCATGTTGCGCTCATACGATGCAGTCTGTCAGAAGGCAAACGAGCAAAATACACATCTGCGTATGGGAGCCTATCTGCTGGCCGTTGCACGTGTTGCAGAGGCGACAGAAATTCGTGGCGTCTATCCCTGAGTTTTTAGCTCGATGCACCTCTAAATGTCGTGGTAGAGGGGATATCGAACACCAGGTAGTCATGTGTTTTGCAATCCCTTATGAGCCATCCCGAATTTGGAGGAGAGACAGTTCTTCCTCTCCAGAGTTCGCGATGGCTCGTAGGTAAACTTATGCCTCAGACGGTTCAACATTAAGTATCTTTAGCCACACTTCCGGCTTGTTTTCGTCCTCGGACGATTGGAGTCGGAAGATAATATCAACGTGACTGACCTGTTCTAGCCTCTGTATCTCTGCCGCTCCACGTGTATATGTGCCTAGTACAATATCGCCTGACTTTTTCTGATTATTGAAGTGTGCCAACTTCTCATCAGAGATGGATCGGCGCTTCTGCTCCTTATCCGATCCGCCTTGAGAATACTGCGCTAGCCTCAGGCGCAGATTTTGCTTCTGAACGCCACTGGTCCATTTATCAAGAAGGTGTAAGCGCTCCATTTTAAAGACTGGTTCGGGATTACCAGCCCCAAAAGGACTGAGTTGCCGTAACAGTTTATACGTCGAGTAGGTAAGTCGGTCCAGACGAGTAAAAACAAGATCAACCATGTTTGCAGAAGTATCTTGAGAACCATCCACATTGGGGCTTTCCTGTTCGGTAACTATCCCTGTCTGGTCAGGCAGTGCGGTGCCTTCGAGAATTGGTAGCTCCGTCTCTCCTCCATTTTCTTGCCAGCGTGTCAGGTGCTCATGTAGTTCTGCAATCCGCTCACTTTTAATGGTAAAGCCTGCCGCCTGCGTATGCCCGCCGTAGCGCTCCAGGCGATCTTCAAACCGTCGCAATGCCTCAATGATGTTGAAATCTTTCTGACTACGTGCAGAGCCTCTGCTCAACTGTGTCTGAGGATCGTTGCTGAGGACAAGGACGGGCTTGTGAATCTCTTCTGCCATCTTACCTGCAACAAGACCAATGATCCCTTCATGCCAGTCGTCCCCATGAACGAGAATGACAGGTTTTGTTGGCTGATTTTCAGCCTGCTCACGAACGTGATGCATCAACTCCTCAGTCTGCTGCTGACGAAGAATATTGAGCTGTTCTAGCTCTTGTGCGTGGGCAGTTGCTTCCTCTTGATCGTCTGTTACCATGAGTTCAAATGCGATGCGGGCCTCTTTCATTCGCCCTGCTGCGTTAATACGAGGCCCAAGGCCAAATGCGATATCGCGCTCACGTATGTGTCCCTGCTGCAGGTTCGCGTTGCGTATGAGGGCCTGTAAGCCAGGCTTTCGTGTTTGATTGAGTTGCTGCATTCCCAGACGTACAAGCGTATGGTTTTCGCCAAGCAGTGGTGCAATGTCCGCAATCGTGCCAATCGCGACCAGATCAAGCAGCTCTTTTTCGTCCTCTAGAGAGCGCTGAGCGGCTCGATAAAGGGCTTGTGTTAGCTTGAACGCTATACCAACACCGCACAGGTAGCGTTCTCCATAGCCACAGTCTGGACGCCAGGGATTAACCATGGCATAGGCTTCGGGGCGTTCTGCAGGTGGATGGTGATGATCGGTAATAATAACGTCGATACCAAGGGAATTGGCGTAGGCAACTTGCTCAACGTCAGAGCTAGCGCAATCAGTGGTGATAATCAACTGTGTGCCACGTGCTTTAAGCCCGTCAATAGCCGTGAGATTGAGTCCACAACCATCACGTAACCGATGGGGAATATGAAAGTCAAGGATAGCGGAGTGCTGCTTGAGAGTGCGTAATGCACGAAAGAGGAGGGCTGAAGAGGTGACGCCATCAGCATCATAGTCACCGTACACAGTAATGTGTTCTTTGTTTTCTAAAGCCTGTTGAATACGCAAAACTGCTTTCGGCATATCGATAAGCGTAAGCGGGTCACGAAGTTTTGTATAGTCTGCCTTCACGAAGTCTTGCATCTCTGCAATAGTTACGAGTCCACGATTGTGTAGAAGTTGTGCCAGAATTGAATCAATACTTGCATCTCTAGCCTCCTGAAATTGTTCATGAGGGAGTTGGGGATGAACAATCCAGGTTGCTATGCGTCGTGAGGAGGTTTCCACATGCGTATCCTTATGTTTGATCTGGTAGAAGGCGTACAAAAACTTCATTGCCTAGTAGACGACCACGTGAGCTTAAACGAAGCCATTGATCTTCTGTTTCCAGCAAACCTGCCTCGCTAACGAGTTTCAGGCGATCTCCAGCAAACTGAGAAAATAATACCCCGAAGCGCTCTGCAAACGTGGGTAGATGCAAGCCCATTGCGGTACGCAGACTCAAGAATGCCGTCTCAGACATCTCTTGCATAGGCGTTATCGGCTCACGCTCAACAGTCGGTAGCTCCCGTGCTTTTAAGCGTTTGATATATGTAGCTGGATCACGTTCATTAGAGAAGCGCTGGTTCCCAAAGTAAGAATGAGCGCCTGCACCCATCCCAATGTAAGGAAGATTCTGCCAGTAGGTCAGGTTATGCCGACTATGATGGCCCGGCAACGCCCAGTTCGAGATTTCGTAGTTGATATAGCCCGCCTTACGCAACCGTTCGTCGGCATACTCATACATATCTGCGCATAAATCTTCATCGCCTGGCGTAAGGCTACCTTCATTGACCCATGTATAGAACGGGGTACCCTCTTCTACAATTAATGAGTAGAGCGAGAGATGTTCTGGATGCAACTCCAGGGCGCGCTCAAGTGTTTCCTGCCAATCTTGCATTGTCTGACCTGGCAAGCCGAACATAAAGTCGAGATTGAGCGATGAAAAGCCTGCTGCCCGCGCGAATTGCACCGCCTGAACGATTTCTTGGGGATTATGAATACGACCCAGCGTGTGTAGCAATTCCGAACTAAAGCTCTGCGCACCCATACTGAGACGGTTGACTCCAGCCGCTCGGATACCCTCCAGTTGTGCAATATTGAGCGTGCCGGGGTTGGCTTCCAGGGTAATTTCCGCGTCATTGTCTACTGCGAAGGATTGCAAACAGGCGTTCAGCAGACGTGAGATTTGCGATACAGTAAGGAGACTCGGAGTACCACCACCGAAGAAGATAGTCCGTGTGCGGCGTGGACGCTTATCGGAGGGTTGTGCGTTTTGCCCGGCAAGTTCAATTTCGGTAAGCAGAGCACGCACATAAGGTTCGCGAAGAGGAAGCATACCTGCATAGGTATTAAAATCACAGTAATGGCAACGTGTGTGACAGAAGGGAATATGCAGATAAAGTGAAGCCGTCTCCAGCATCTGGTGAATCGGTTCTGGAAGCTGTAACAGGGATTGCGGCATATAAGTTTTGCCAGGTGCAGTAGTAACCATCATGGATAATGTTAGATCCTTTATGCTCATATGTCTCGTCTGGGAGGTAGTCTTCCCAGAGTTTCTGGAAAGGCCCTCTCAGATGAGACAGGTAATGCTTCACCAACAGTTTTTACTACTTCTGGCAATTTCGAGCACGCCTATTGCCAAACAAAGAAAGCAAAGAGTGTGATTTATTGACCAGGGGCCGGAGCTGCACCACCGGGAGCTGCTCCTCCAGGAACACCACCTGGTAGGCCGCCAGGAAGACCGCCAGGGAGACCACCAGGCGCACCACTCTGATTTGGCGCTGAAGCAGGAATGCTCTGTGGCATATTCATTGGATCGAGCAACTTGTCTGCGTCAGGCTGGGTAATTTTCGTGCCCGGCAACGTGTTCTGACCCAGGATAAAGGCGTTAAGCGCATTGTTCTTAAGATCTTTAAGAGTCTGGTCGTCTACTGGACGTGATGGATCAATCCCCTCGATCTTCACAAGATGGAACGTCCCATTTTCGTTTAATACCGGGCTGAGATCGTTTACCTTGCGAGCTGGATCAAAGATCCAGGATTCAACAGTTGCCTTAGAGGAGGGGCTTTGCAGGCTAGTGTCGTATTTCTTGACATACTGCCCTGGTACCAGCCAGCCAAGATCTCCGCCCTTTGTCTTCGTGTCGTTATCGACCGATTTGTCCTGGGCGATCTTCGCAAAGTCCTGGCCCTGCTGGAGCTGCTTGCGAATCGTGTCAGCATCCTTCTGGGTTCCAATAGTCATGGCTCGCACTTGAACCTGCCGTGTCGGTGATGTGATTGCATCAGCAAGATATTTCTGCATGCGATCCCGGCGAGCCTGAACAGTTGCCATAGCCTGCATATCGCTGTCGCTTACACTGTAGGTGCTCAAAACTTTGTTGTAGTCGGTTCCTTTAGGTAAGCCTGCTTTGAGTGCATTCAGTGTTCGCGTTGTATCACCCGCTGAAGGCTCAATCTGAGAACGTACTGAATTGCTCTGCTTTGTCAACCAGTTACGAATCAAGAGATCCTCTTGCAGCCACTCGACGCTATCGTTGCTAAGCTGAGATTGTGTATATCCATTCTGTGCATTGGGAAGCGTAGTATTTGTCAGCGCAGTTCCTTGCGTGCTGATATCTGTCACCTTTTGCTGTGCCGCGTCGTGTTGAGATTGTGCATCTTTTAACTGCTTCTCAAGATCGACTCGTTTGTCATTCTGGTCAGCAGCAAGCGCTTTGATCTGTTTATTGAGATCGTCAATCTTTTTCTGGGCCTGATCAACTGTAGTCTGTTGATTAGAAGCTTGCTTCTTGAGATCGCTGATCTGATTATTAATGCTGGTAATCTGGTTGTTAGCAAGCTGGGCTTTGTATGCTACCATCTTGTGATAATCGGACTGCGGAATGTTCTGTCCGTTGACTGATGTGACGGGTTGATTTGGAACAACAATATTGATGTTGACCCAGAAAGCAATGATGGTGACGAGGATAATAGCGGCAATAACGATGGCGATGGCCCAGATAGCTCGCCTTTGAATGCGTATCTTCTCATTACGAGAGAGGTGACTTCCCCATCCAAAAATAAGAGGTTTGCCATCGCGACGTGCTTCAACGTGCGCTGTCTGTCGTACGTACTTTCTGGATTTGGCAGAACGCGTTGGCCGTTGAGTTTCAGGCCGACGTGCTGTTTGGCTTTTCATAAAAAAACCTCCAGCGTGGATACCCCTGGCCTCTAACGTGTGCCGTAGGGAAAGCATCCCCCGCTTCTGAGTAGCGATACCAGGAGGCGCACCATCGCGCATCTCTCCTCATGTGCCTCTGCAAGGCTGTTGTTGAGATATATGAAGAAGACGCTTGCGTACCTCAACAACAGCGCAGAGGTGCTGAACGATAAGATGACTACATTCCGCGCATATGTTCGGCCGTGTACGGAAGCAGAGCCATGAAACGAGCCTGCTTGATAGCAGTACTCAAACCACGCTGATGCTTGGCACATGTACCCGTTTTGCGCCGGGGTTCAATCTTGCCGCGATCAGAGATGTAGCGTTTCATAAATCGACTACCATCTTTGTAGTCGATTTCACGCACATGATCATGACAGAACTGACAAATTTTACGGCGTCCAGAGCGCTCACCGCGTCCACCTTCACGGCGTTCACGACGAGGAGCGCCCGATGCATTTCCTGCTGTGGCTGTGCCACCTTCGGTGCGTTTTTGCACTGAAATTCTCCTTCAATTTAGAAGGGGTGATCATCCAGATCTCCAAGGCCATCGTCTGGACTATTCAAGAATGCGTCTGAACCACTAGCCGTAGCAGACTGGTTTTTAGGAGTAAGCATCTCCATGTCATTGGCGATGACCTCAACTGAGGTGCGTTCAACCCCGTCCTTACCAGTATACTTGCGCGTCGTCAAACGTCCTTCAATATAAACTTTTTGTCCTTTTTTGAGGTAAGTACTGCACGTTTCCGCAAGTTGCCGCCATGCGACAATATTGAACCACTCGGTCTCTTCTTGCCTCTCTCCCGAAGGCGCTTTGCTTACGCGATTTACCGCAAGAGAGAACTTCGCTACTGCTACTCCAGCAGGCGTGTAGTTCATTTCTGGGTCCCTACCAAGATTTCCGATTAGCATGATTTTGTTCATGGCTCTCTTCCTTTCGACGTGCTATCCACCCCAGCCCTATTTCTAAGAGATTGAATGATCCTACCCAAACGTTTGCTTAAGCTTCGGCTTCAACTGCCTCTGCAGTCTCAACAGCTGGAGGCACAAAGTCCTCTTCGTCAGCAGAGAGTGCTGGTACGGCTGGTACTGGCTCTGCTGGCTGCTGAACCTCTCCTGTTTCCTCTGAAGGGACTTCCGCTTCCGCCGCAGGAGTTTCAGGCAGTCTTTCCTGAGCCTCAGCAGCGGCTGCAGTCGCACGAGCCTCGCGCTCCGCTCGCTCTTCGCGTTCCTTCTGAACCACTTTGGCATCGCGCCGTTTGAGCATGTAACGCAAGACGACTTCAGAGACTCTCAGCATACGTTCAAGTTCGGTCACTGCCTCGGGTGTCAGAATTATATCAATGAAAATGTAGTAGCCATCGCGATTGTGCTCAATGGGATATGCCAGTCGGCGGCGTCCCCACTGATTTGCCTTGACTACCTGGCCGCCATATTGGGCGACAATCTGATCCATACGCTCCAGAATGGAACGTATCTGCTCTTCGTTGACTTCGGGGTTGAGAATGAAACCAAGCTCATAATCTCTCGTCACGAAGCAACCTCCTTCCTGTGGGTATGCTACTGGTCAGTCTGTACCTTTTTCGTTACACACTGCCAGAGCAGGTGGAGCATCACTCTAGATTTGATGCTTACTATACTGTAAAAGAACCGCTATACCGCTTATCTGTATTACGGCTCGACAAAAAATTGTCCCACGCGAAACGTGGGGCGAAAAACTTCCTGCTTCAACACATATTCCTGGGCACGTCTCCCCCAGTCTGTGTTGGTGCTTGTAAGACTACGCATAGTCTATACGCTGGAAGCTATTAGAACCACGCTATTATAGCACTGTTCGATATGTCTGACAATAGAGCCGAGATGTTCAAACTATTCACTATCCTATTCTTCTTATGCGTCAGTAAGTCGGAAATGCGGAAAGCGTTCGGATGCACTAGTTCCGAAGCACTCGAAAATATGCTGTAAATTATTGACAGTTATAACTATATGCCTCATACTAATGGCTAAATATACGTCCGTTTAGCGGAGAGACTATGCAGCAACGCCCTTCTTCTCGTGCGACAGCTCCTGTTTGGCGACGCCCACCTGTTGCACGTGCAAGCTTCTTTGCGCGTGCTTCCACTTCTCTTACCCGTCAGCAACGATCCGCAACAGCCTTCTGGCTTTTACTGCTTTTATGTATCGGTCTGGAACTGCTCTATCTTGCTCTCTATCCATTGCTTGCTGCAAGCGTTACGCCACATGATGCTTTGCTACAACCATGGCAGATTCTTTTTCCCTGGTTGCCTGCTTTGCACCCGTTTGCCCTGCTCCCTGCAAGTTGGCAACACAGTTTGCCCTGGTTGCAATCTGGCAGTAGACTCGGAACCGCTAACTCCATACTTATACTTGTTATGATTGCCGTATTAGTTTCTCTTTTTGCCGCTTTTGTTAATCGAAGTGCGGGGAACGTCTCTCTATCACGGCGTGGTCTTACTGTACTTATAGGTATTGTTGGGTTCTTTACCTGTCTATTCGCGTTGACAATGCTGTTTTCGCCGCCCTCTTTACAGGAGTTTCAGCGAGATATGCTGTTGTCCTGGTCTGCTGGTCGTGTGGTGGTTAATTATCATCTTAATCCCTATCTCGTTACACCTGCAAATTTCCCTCATGATGTTGCGTCATCACTGTTACATGCACTTCCAGGCGATGCGGGTTATCTGCCAGATGGGTCTATACAAAACGCTGGTCCTGTATGGGTCGATATGAGCATTCTGGTTTCGCTAGTTGTTCATGATCAGGCCGTTGAGGCTGTCCTGGGTTTTCGGCTTATTTGTCTGCTTGCTTATTTAGGAAATGTGGCACTCATCTGGATAATTGTGCGTAAGGTGAAGCCAGAATTGCGTATGTTCGTAACTGTATTGTATGCCTGGAATCCACTTGTACTCCTGCTTGGCATCGCTTATCCCCACCCGATTATGCTGCTGACACTATTTCTTTTGCTGGCTCTCTTTTTCTTTTTAAATGATGCGTTAGTGTTGTGCTGGTTTTTTCTCTTCCTTGCTGTCCTTGTTAATCTGGCTGCTCTGCTCTTGGTTCCTCTATTTATACGAGGCGTCCAGCAGCGCATTCGCCTCTCTCATTGGGGGTGGCAGACCCTTTCCTGGTTAGGGTTTGCTCTGCTTACTGGAATAGTGCTTGTATTAGCGTATGCTCCTTACTGGAACGGCTGGGGATGGCAGGGGTTGGTAACAGGTATAATGCATGTCTTTTTGCCGGATAAAGCAGTAAATTCACTTGACGCTGCTCTCCGGTCATTACCTTTGCCGGCACAGATACAAACTGCTCTGTCACCCCGGATCTGGATGATAGGTACGCTGATCGTAATAGCTGTGCTTACCCTCTTCTCGCTCTGGCTTGCGGATACATTTGAGTTGCTAGTACTGTGCGCTAGCTGGGTCTGGCTCCTCTTTGTCGTTTTACATCCTATCTACTGGCCTTGGTACACTATACCTCTCCTGGCGCTTGCTGTTTGTTCGGCACAAAATAGGACGATCCTTCTTTCCTACCTGCTGAGTGTTGGAGGGCTGGTCAGTTACTACTTTTGGTTATTGCCAATGTGGTCAGGACAGGGATTAATTGTACTGGCTGTTCCCTATCTTATATGGGGCTGGATCTTCTTTTTCCTTTCGAGTCGGCAGGCGATGCAAGGTAGCACTGGAGACGAAGACCAACTGGATGAGGAAGATGAGGCTGATGGTCCACGCCCGTTCTGGTTTTCACGTCCCTCATGGCCTCATCGCGCTCAACGTCCTGTAAGGCGAAATCTATAACTGCTCCCTTTTCTC
>DAOUDD010000040.1:0-14187 GCA_034431765.1 Ktedonobacteraceae bacterium
CTCCACTTCGAGCACGATTGGCAGACGCTGGCCGCGCTCAATCCGGCCTACAAAAGGTACGTAGAGCAGGAGATCGAGCGGCTGGGCATCGACCATCCCAGTGTGCAGACACAGTATCTCTTGCACACGTTAGAGCATGATGGCCGCTTCCTCTCACCCCTGCAACACACGCTCTTACAGGGCAGCCATGACTGGGAGGAAGAACCTGAGGAGGATGCCTGCTACATCGCCGCTCTTGATGTGGGCGGGGAGAACCTGCTGGCAAGCCAGCAGCAGCAGAAGGCTGAGGAGTCCGAAGCGCCCAGAGCACGAAAAGAGCGTGACAGTAGTGTGCTCACGATTGCCCGCGTCATCCCCAACGAGCCAGAGCAGTCCTCCATCCACGTGGTGCACCAGCAGGAGTGGACCGGCATGACGTACAAGGCCCAGCACAGCGCTATCACCGCATTGGTCAAGACGTGGAACGTACAGCTCCTGGTCGTCGATGCCAGTGGATTGGGTGGACCACTGGCATCGCTCTTGCGTGACAGCCTGGGCGACAGGCGCGTCCTCCCTTTCCTGTTCACCCGGCCCAGCAAATCGCAACTCGCCTATGACCTGATCACCCTCATCAACAGCAACCGCTTCAAGCTCTACCGACCCGACACAGCTCCACGTCCTATCATGGAGGAATGTTGGCAACAGCTCCGGCTGGCGCGAGCACGCCTGCACCTGAGAGCACAACTCGACTTCTACGTCGATCCAGGCGAGGGACATGACGATTACCTCATGAGCCTCGCCCTGTTATCCGTCCCTCTCTCCCGCATCAACGTTTCCGCACTTTCACCCCCACCACCATCTTCGTATATCACACCACGTCACGTGTATAGGAAGAAGGGAAATATGGGATATTGACACAAGTGCTAGCGGACGGTAATTTTCACGGTTGCAGGTCGTGATTGAACGACCTGTCCATTTGCACCTTGAGCAACTGCGGTGACACGAGCGTTGACTGTACGCATGTTTTGCCTAATAGGTTGCACATTTACATCCCAATTAATCGTTGCCATTCCATTTGCACCAGTTGTTACCGTTTCCGTCTCTGAGAAGAAGGGGAAGGCGTTAGAGTAAGATATCGTCAGTTTAACTGTTGCACCTGGAGCGCTTGTTACTGTTACTGGTAGGGTATCATTATTTCTGACGTTTCCTGCGATATCTGTAATCTGCACTGTTAAGGGGCCAGCAGGAGGCGGCGATGGCTGAGCAGGTGTGGGAGTCGCAGTAGGTATGGGAGTTGGTGTATCTGTGGGTTCAGGTATGGGAGTTGGTGTGTCAGTCGGCTGCTGAGTAGGAGTCGGATTAGTATTTATGGATGCAGAATTAGGATTGCTGTTCGCGGTAGCCGTTGCTGTTGCTGTTGCAGTATGTGTACTCACTGACTGAATACCTGTAGTCTGAGGTTGAGGCGCTGGCGATGGCGCTGAAAAGACGTTGCTGATCAGCAAAACTACCACCATGCTTGAAAGAAAAACGGTGCCAATCGCAATAAACAGGACGCGATACGCCGGGTCTTTCTTCCACATATAGCCGAGCCGCGCGAATGGATTGGCAGGCGCAGTCGAGGGTGGCCGTTTTATCAGATCCTCCGGTCTAACCGGTCTACCTGATCTATAGGGGGGTGAAAAGGGAGATGGTGCAGCATACTGACTCTGAACCTGCCAGGGTGCCTGCTGTGGACCCGGTGGGATTGGCTCTTGAAATGGAAGTTGTGGACCTGTATAACCTGATAATATCAAAGGGCCTTGTGCCACTGTTTCGCTGTTAGGATCAACAGTTCCGGGACCACCCCATCCACCCTGAAAATCATCTCTACTCACTATCGTCCTCCTTTCGTTAAAGCATATCATTACATTCTAGTATAGATCGGAAGGGCATAAATGTAAAAGTTACTATAGAAAGTCACCTGAATGGGCTAGTCGATTATTAGCATGAGCGAGGCAAGTAGCTCTCTACGCGCTGGTCGATTCTGCCCATGGCGATCGGAATGCATTCTGACAGAGCAACAAACTTCCACTAAAGGCACGATTCTAATGCGGTCCACACAACAGAGGGTGACAAAGGTACTATAGCATTGTCGAGGATTTCCACGTGAGGGCCGATAGGATGCCAGTGAACAGGGTCGGAGGCAAGGAAGAGCGAGAGGGTGGGGAGGCCAAGCAGGGCGGCGAGGTGTGTAATACCTGAGTCGTTGCCCAGGTAGCAGGTGCAGGGAAGTAGTTCTTGCGCGAGATGCGTAAGAGGCATATTGACGAGTATCCTCAATAGTTCTGGGTGTGGTGGGGATTGTAGGATGCTTTGCAAGTCTTTCAGGCGCTCCTGTTCGGCGGGGCCTGCGAGGAGGAGAACGGGTATTGTGCGTTGCCAGAGGAGTCGTATGACGTGTGCAAAGTGTTCGAGCGGCCAGCATTTCTGTGCCCCTCCACTGCCGGGATGGATGGCAACGGGCGGTTTAAAGTAGAGTTGATGGGGAGTGTGCGTGCTCTCCAAGGGCAAAGGATATGAGGACAGCGACAGCGGGCGCGATGGGGGTGACAGCGGGCGCGATGAAATCGGGCCCCTATTTTTCGTGCCATAAATGGCTGATGGGGGGGTGTTAGCAGGGGAATTTGTTGGGGAGTTTGAGAGGAGGGGATTATATTTCGTTGCCATTGTCTCTTTATCCAGGGTCAGGCTTATGGAGCGGGTGAGATAGGTTGTGATGTGGAGCGGCTCGTCTGTTGTAGGGCGTCCGGGGGAGATTGTTACGTGCCGAATACCTGCACTACACAGATTTTGCTCGACGATGGAGTCGGGGTCGCGCAGCCAGCAGAGCGCGATCGCTGTGCGCTGGAGGATGGGATCGCTAGCGCAGGCAGGGTTATCCGGTATGAAGAGAGAGGCCCAACGTTTATCCTCGTAATCGTAAATTTCATCAACCAGTCTACAATTCTGCGCTAATGGGAGAACGGCGGGGTTACCGACGAGTGTCACGATAGGCTGCCCGTGCTCATTGCTATAGTATTCTTTTAGTGCCGCGATAACCGGAAATGTTAACAGCGTGTCGCCAATCGCTCCAGGGCGCAACAGCAGTATATGCACAACGTGTCTACTTTCTTGCCAGCGCTAGAACCTCAATCACAACTGCCGCACCAAGGACCGCAACGCAGGCGAAAATACTCCAGCTATTAAAGGCACTCAGGATCAGGTTGAGCACGATCACTAACGCGAAGAGCGCTCCCTGGCGCAGCGCTACCACCTTACTTGTACGATAGCGAGGGGAGAGCACGAAGCGTCCAAGCATGTAGGCCAGCGGAGTGATGGTGCATGTGAGCGCTACGTCAAGCAGCAAGAAAAAGGCGACAAAGGCTGAAAGTGTGCTGGGCGAAACGAAACGTGTAAAGAGCAGTAGCCCAGCCCAGGCGAGCAGAGCAAGCAGCAGAAATGCAGGCAGTGATAAAGGTTTAAACATTCGTAAACAGACTCTCTTTTAGATCTTACACGAAAACTAACGGTGCTTCATCGCCGCTCGTGCTCAGCACCCAGGTTTTAGCCAGATAATTACCTCAACAGATTAAAGCCTCTGTTTCCGTTTAGGGGTGCTTCAACACGATGAAGGATTTCTTGCGTCTCCTGCTGAAAATACGTGCGCCACATATCGGGGGCATCCTTACTCTCGCCGCCATGTTGAGTATAGCGTGTACGGACACGACAGATGACCGGGGTGTTCACAGCAGCACCCGCGACGATGACCTGACCCTTGGAGAGGGCGGGCAAGTTGTCGAGCAGATCACGTCCGACGCCCTCGATCGCAGAGGCAACGCTCTTCTGATCGATCTCGTTGACGATACGCATGATGCACTGCGTCTGGCACTGGCTGAGTACGTCGGCATCCAGTTTGCCGGGGCGCTGACTGATCAGGCCAACGCCGATGCCAAACTTGCGCCCTTCGGCCAGCACCTGTTTGAGAATCGCGGTTGAGACAACTTCGGTGCCACCAGGAGCGAAGTGATGCGCCTCCTCAAGCAGGACAAAGACGGGGTAGGGCAGAAAGGACTCGCCAGCGTGCACCTTGCCGCGCTCGGTATCCATACGAGCCTGGTTGAGGCGGCGCAGGAGGGTCGCGACGATCACCTGTTGATCACGCTCGTCGATCTCATTCAGTTGTAGGACAGTGCACTGACCGGGCCTGAAGATTTCAGGTAGATCCAGGTGCTGTGTATCATCGAAGGTAAAGCTGTGCTCGAAACGCTGCTCCAGACGCCAGGTCAGAGCGCGCACAGTACTGGAATCATCTGAGCTATCATCATCATCGTCGCTCTTTTGATGCGCGACCGCTTTAACTGCGGCCTTGAGGTCGGCAACGCCCCAGGGGTGTCCGCGTTTCCCCTCATGCACTTTGCGTAGGGCACGAGCAAGAAGATATTGTTGTTTTTCGGTCATTTCGGGTAGAAGCTGTCGCATATCACCCATGTTCAGAGTCGAGATACGCACCTTGACCTGTTCTGGCTTGTAGACGCGGACGTAGGCACGGTAGTCACTGCCCCGACCGTTCTCGCTCTCATCGGAGAATTGTGGCGCGTTGGCGATCTGATCCAGCGTGCCGTATTCACCATGTGGATCGACGATGAGCACGCAGGCTTTGTTGCGCGGCTGCATCAGTTCTTCGATCACCACACTTGCCAGATAGCTTTTGCCCGCGCCGGTACTGGCGATGATCGCCATATGTGTGCTCACCACGTCTTTCACCGAGAGCACAACGGGGACGGCACCGGGAGCACGCGTGAGCAGGGAGCCGACGGTTGCGGAACCAGCTTCACCATCCTGCTTCCGGCTGAGCACGTTAGCCAGCATCTCATCATCCGCGAGGAAAATCTGCTTGCCAGATTGAGGTGGAATCCAGGGATTGATAAAAGAACCGGTGGCGGAGTCGTAGTAGCCCATGATCGCAACGTGCAATTCAAAGAGTTCGTTGGTATGCGCGTTATAGCCAACCATAGCCGCAACCTGCGCAGGAGAGATTTCTGGCTCACCCAGGAAGGTATCAGGATAGAGTTGCAATGGAACGCGCTTCAGGACACGGCCCAGCACACGCCGTTTGCGCACAACCACACCTGCGACTGCATCCTGTTCAGGATCATCCAGCTCGTAGTAGACGTATTCACCGTTTTTGAGCACCTGATTGTCATCGCGCGAGACGAAAGTGTACTCATGAGTCTTCTCGCCTGGTCCCTTGGTGATGCCAACGGGCCGGCGCACAGGCCGAGCCAGAATGTTGGCGGCAGGTGAAAGATTGTTCTGCTCCAGCATAGAGAGTCCTCCTAGCCCGTAGTTTCAACTTTAAGCCGCCAGGCAAAGTTACGCTTGACAATTGAGAGCAAGGAGAGATTCTGTGGGAAGAGCCGCTCCAACTGATCGATAATGCGCAGCGTCACCATGGGGAGGAGGCTGCTGCGTTGCGCGATAATGTGCGGGAGGTAGCCCATATGCAGGTAGGGCTGCGCACTATTGGGGCCACCGACGGGATCGGGGAAAAAGTGAAAGGCACATACCTCCACATCGCTCATCAGCTCGATCTCACTACCCAGTTCCAGAGAGAGCAGAGGCACGCCGTGCATGACTGAAAGCACCTCAGGATCTTTTTCCGTTTCTCCATCTCTTAGACGCAAAGTTCCCATAGAGCTCTGCTGCATCTCCATCATACCAAGCACCATGACGTAGACGAGCACAGCCTTTTCGGAGATATAGTCAGGTGAGAAGAGCTCGACTTGCGTCTCATTGGAGAGGCGGGGTCCCAACGCGCCAAAGGCGGGATTCAGCAGGATAGTGTCGTAGATGACGCCGACAGCGTACGTTACGGGTTCTGAACTCAAGCCAAGCGCGTGATCAAGGGCAGCATTTGGATCATCGCTCTGGCCTGAGCGAATGGCCACGCGCACGAAGCGCCCAAAGGCATAATCGGCGGGTGTTAGCTCGATTTCAACCTCGCGAGGGCCATAGATTTGACAGACATAGTTGATATGCGAGTCCGATTTCACAATCTTGCCAATTGACATGCCGAATCCTCTATACTGATTAGAACACATGATTTCATCCAGATTATAACATAGCCAGAGCGTTTTGAAATGCATTCGTTGTGCGTCTAGTACTACGGAGTTCAGGGCCATGAGCGTTTTCTTATTTGAAGATGTACATATACTGTAAGGTAGTAAAAATGATCGTGTGCTTTAAGGAGATGAGGAAGTACTGTGCAGTTTCTCATTTGCAGGTGATGCTTTGCCAATGTTCATTGTGTGCCCAAAAAGCAGGATCGAACGCGCGTAGGGAGCGTGCTTGCCTCGCTCCTGTTCAGTTTAAGAGCGAGGCAAGCATGCTTCTTATGCGATCATCGTTTCTTCTCTCAGGGACGAGATGGAGAAGGGATTGACCCTAGTTACTACTTAGCTCAACGATGAGAGGATGATCTGGTACAGCTAGAGTGATGTTAGTTGGATGATCGTATGTATTGATCACATCCGCCGAGTTGAGCGGCAGATACGTTTTTGCTCCAGTGATAGGGGTATTGAGGGTGAGAGTGACAGTGCGATCAGGAGTTGAGATATCCTTCCTGTTGGTCGTATCCCAGCTCATGAAATCCTGCCAGAGAATGAGATCGAATGTCCCATCACGTTTCTGAAGCAACGTATGGTGAATAGTGCTCATATCACCATCACCGTTGAGTGTATAGTCTAGACTACCAGGAGTGAAAGAAGTGCCCGGATCTGCTAAAAGGTGGAGCATATTCTTGATAGCAGTGTAACTGGGCTTTGCTGTGCCATCGTTGTGAAGTAAGCCATAGTGCCGTTCTGAATCTGTATTTTGTGGGTCAGGACTCTCATCAATGAACTCATACTGATAGACGCGCTGGACGCCACGGTTGAATTGTTCAAGCCAGAGCCGAGGCATGAATTTGCCGGTTACCGACTCTGTAACCCCTCTATTACCATCAACCATTGTATAATAGCCAGTTTCAGTTGACCAGAGCGGCTTCGTATCACCTGCAATAGTCCGTCCATAGGGAAGGAACCACCAGTCAATGGCATCGGTCGGGGAGAGTCCAGTTCCCGGATAACTATGCATATTGCCGATATCTCCTGCATCCAAATACCCCATGCGTTCGGCATTCTTGCCCCAGCCCATTGAGGGCAAGATCACCGGCAAGTCTTTGGTCTGGGGGTCGCCTTTCATAATTGCGTAGAGGTCATTCTGATATGCACGCGTCCCTTCGGGAAACGGCTGACCATTATAGGAGAAGTGGTTCTGATCGAGATCAGTCTCGTTGGGGCCTTCTACCGCATCCACAGCACCTGAGGCGTTCTTAACAGTCTGCAGCGCCACAGAGGGGGGATCCAGGAAAATGAGGTCGGATCTGATACCTACACCAGCGAGATCCTTCAACTGGTTAATGAAGGTAGGAGAGGTACCACCATCGCGGATATGGCGTACACCAAGTTCCTGCAATTTGGGCTTAATAAGCGAATCATACTGACCATAGGCGGTATCTGTATAGTTCAGGTGAGTATTTACTCCAAAGCTATCTACAAACGAATCAGCGCTTTTAGCCTGTTCGCCTGCGGCATGCGCATGAGGAACAACCTGCTTGTAGAAAGAAAATGTCAGCATAATGGAGGTGAAGAGAAGAATGGCAGCGAATAGATAGGCGGTGCGATAACGGAGGAATCTGGTTTGCTGCCAGAACGGGAACGAAGGATATGACATAGCTACCTCTTGTAAGTAGAACGGACCTACATAATACAATACGTCTATACATCATGTAGTCCACAAATATAACACGCAGGTATTGACGTCCTATTTGTAGCGTAGGCTTAGAAACCAGGTTCTCCAGCTTCCTTGCAAGATTCTCACCTCCTTATGACTTCATGTCCTTATAACTACGCGACGGAAAGAAAGGAATCGACCATGTGCAAGACAAATGTCAATTTTTATTCCAATCGTATAACTAAGTATAAAGAGAGAGAGAGAGCATGTCAAATCTCATAGGATAAACGTCATTTATTTGATTTTTCTCTGGTAGCCTTGATATTTTATGATGCTGTGTAGTAGTGTGGTAGATGAACGGGTAGGAACTCGAACTCACCTAATCGAGTTGATGATGTTGTGGCTCCCTTTACCAGGCCGTTAAGAAGGAATAGATAATGCGTACAGCATTTGTTAACTGGTCAACAACCGACCAGGATGTGCAACCAATCATTGCTACATTCTTGAACTGTTGGCGGAGCCTGGGGTGGATGGGGAGGTCACAGAGCACGAAGAGATACCGGAGTGGCGTTCGGGTGATATTGCGCGCGCAATTGGCCTCAAAGCAGCAACCACTTCGGAACATCTTCAGCAGTTGATCCGGCTGGGACTTATTACATCCCGTCGAGATGGAAATGTTGTGTATTATCGTTTATGTAACCATGAACTCGTGATTGCTTTCCGTGAACTACTGAATTCGCTTCATAATCATTACGCGCAAAACCTGGACAATGGATAGAAAGAAGTGATCAAACGACCAAGTTCTCAATAGTTTGCAGAAAATCATCGAGATCGATAGGTTTGCTCATAGCAAGGATGTTACGCTTTTTTAACTCGGCATAAGGTAAACGAGCACTTATCATCATTGCGGGAACATGCGCGAGATCCGCAATTGCATGCAGGTGATCATAGAGTTCAATGCCATTCATGCGTGGCAACTGGTAATCGAGAATAAAGAGATTAGGCTTGAGTTTTTGTACCATCTGTAGCGCCTCGAAGCCGTCACTGACCAGTGTTGCAAGATACGTTGTTTCTTGCGTGATTGCCTGGACAAGCACCTCACCAATGTTGGCATCATCCTCAACCAGCAGAATAGTTTTAACGCCAGTGCGCTCCCCCGCTCCCATCTGCTCTACATCTTGGGCCATATATCGCTCCCAATAGATCATACGAGATACGTCATTCGGACTGATAACTTCGGCAATAGACGAAGTTGCTTCACGAATCTATCACGTTCTGGCAATGAAAAACAGTTACTCATATTTTATGACGGAGCTTCTTATCTTTTTGCTGCCATCTGTGCTATCTATGTTATCCATGCCAGTTGTTGCAGTCTAACAGATTCCTGCGGAGGTAATTCACACTCCGCTTACACTCCGTCTCTACACTTTAGAGGTAGTACGAGAGAAGTATCTGAATAGTTGTATGCGTTTTATTATAGTACAAGCGGTAAGAGATGACGGTCAAATGGGTAGCCAGATTATACTATTCTGGCGTTAGAAACGCCACGAGAATCTTGCTTCACCCGAAGGAGGTAAAGGTGGAAAACATTTTTTGCCTTGACAACATCCCGTTGAATCGCATACAACTAAGCATGTGGAAAGAATAGAGCTTCTTTCCGTACCTCTGTTAGATCTGGAGGCCGGTGGCCTTCGCAAATATTTCCGGGTATAAGGAGAAATGTGTTATGGCTTTTGAACTTCCAAAACTGCCCTACGATTATAGTGCGCTTGAGCCGTACATTGATACGCAGACGATGCAGTTGCACCATGACAAGCACCACGCGACCTATGTCAACAATTTGAATACAGCGTTACAGGGGAATGCGCTTGCCGATGTATCGGTTGATGAAGTTGTGCGGCGCATTAATGAGGTGCCGGAGACTATCCGTACGGCGGTACGTAACAATGGTGGTGGTCACTCAAATCACACAATGTTCTGGGAGATCATGACTCCGGGTGGCAGTAAAGAGCCGACAGGTGAGCTGGCAAACGCTATCCAGAGCAAATTTGGCTCGTTCGATGCTTTCAAGACCGCTTTTAATGATGCGGGTACGAAACGCTTCGGCTCCGGTTGGGCGTGGCTGATCCTTGACAATACTGGCAATCTGGCAATCACCTCAACGGCGAATCAAGACAGCCCTTTCATGGACGGCAACTTCCCCATTCTAGGAAATGATGTCTGGGAACACGCGTATTACCTCAAATACCAGAATCGTCGCCCGGAGTACCTGAACGCGTGGTGGAACGTTGTTAACTGGGATATCGTTGCGCAGCGCTACAGTAAAGCTCGCAGCTAAGCCAGGACAACGGTCATAAGGGGTCATAAGTAGTGGAGCGAAGGAGAGGCGGGGGGACACAACGGGCGCGATAATGGAGTTTAACAAATTAATCTGGATATCCTGAGCGTAATCATATCCAGATTAATTTGTTAAGGCATGGTTCAAATTGAGCGTAAGCCAATGTGACAGTTTGAACGTGTCAGGCCTGATCTTGACCAAAGAAGATCGTTCAAAGTGTCACATTGTTTTAAACCACGCCTAAAGAGCATAATCTGACCCCTATTTTTCGCGCCATGAATGGCTGGGGTGTTTGTAAAAACATTTCGTGCCAAGCTACAAGCAAAAAAGTCCGGTCGGGTATTAGAGCAATATCCGACCGGACTTTTTTGCTATTTTTCGCTACGCTCAAGGGCATCGAGCACCTCAATGAATGCGCGCTCAGTTCCGACATGTGAGGCGAGCGCCTCTTGTGTACGCCCAAGCTGCTCATATTTATGAGCGATGATATCATGCTTTCCTACGACTGCGTTCCCGTACAGACCACGATGCATCGCTATACATATTTCGTCTAGTTGCCTGCGCAACTTCGCCACTTCACTTTCGGCCATGAATTATTCCCCCTTCTGTGTAAGAAAGTGCATCGCTCGCGACACACAATGGACATTTCCTCTTGAATGTTACACCAATGTAATGTAAAATCAAGAAACGAGTGTTACCTAAATGTAACAATCTGTTACTTCTTGAAATCGTGAGGTGATGTTTTATGGATGGGAGCTCGTTCGGCAAATTGGTACGTGTCTATCGGGAACAACGTGGGTGGAAGCAAGGCGAATTAGCAGAACGCTGGGGCTTCACGCGAGAATATGTTTCACAGATTGAACGTGGCAAACGCAAACTCGACAAGCAGGAACAGGTGAATCGTCTGGCAGATATTCTGGGTATTCCACCAGAACGGCTGGAGGCCGTTGGGAAGGGGATGCCAGCGAAGCGTGCACGGGCGAATAATCCATTAGAGAGTGATGATGTTCTTCTTCAGGCGTTACTGGAACCAGCGCAGACAACGGTCAAAATGTCCTGGTTGATCTGGCAGGGTGATAATGTGATTGGCGATGTGGGGGCGAATCTGCGCGATTTGCAGAAGCGTTTGAATAACGCATTGTGTCTGTACCGAGGGCAATTTCATCAGCCAGCGCTACGCATTCTCGCTTATACACATGAGATGCTGGGCAAGCTGGCGATTGAGCGGACAGCGACGGCAGAAGCGCTGAAGCACTTTCAGGAGATGTACGATATTGCAGAGGAGGTGGGAGATGTCGATATGTTGACATTGGCAACACTGCATCAATCCGAGATGCTCAGGAGACGAGGCCGTCATGAGGCGGCGTTCCGGCGTATAGAGGCGGCTGAGAAGTTTTCGCGTGATGCATCACGCTGGCTGCAAGGAGTTTTCTGGAAGACGTATGCGCGCAATTATTATGTCTATGGGGATGAACAGGGTTTCTTACGTACGATTGATCGAGCGGAGGAGATTGCGGAGGATACTGAGAGTACGCTTGATACGCTGAGCAATGACTTTGACAAGATTGGTGTTTTGCAGGAGCGCGCACAGGGCCACACGATGTTTTTGCAGCCTGAGAGAGCTTTGCAAATCTATCAGCAGACTGATCGTTTGCGTCCTTTCCGTCCGTTGCGCGACCAGGCTTCTTATCATATTGTCAAGGCTCAGGCGTATTGTTACACGGGGGACATTACACATGGTGTAAGGCATGCAATGACAGGCTTGCATATGGCTGAGAAGATCCAATCAACGCGCTTTGTGGTGCGGCTGCAGCAGATGTCTGATCGCTTGAACGTGCTGCCTATTGGCAGGGAGCGGGCGTTGAAGGAGCTGCGGGGCGAGGTGTTCAGCACGCTGCGCCGCCTGCGTCCTTATGGGGAGGAGTAGGTAGAGACTTCGCTGGCTTTTCCTTCTTTTTCTGCGTTTCTCCGTAGTAGAAACGCAGAAAAGGATTTTTTCGGGGATACCTGGAGGCCTCATTGACACTCTTCTTCAACTCGTTTCTGCCGATAATTAGGAGAAGGGAATCTTGTCACACTCGATAAAAATAGCGAACATTCTGTATCTCCAGGGGGTGGGAGATGGAACAAAAGTGGGGTGGTTATCCTCTTCTAGTCTCAAAGCTTGTGCCGCCATGTGTGTGCAGCGAGGAAACGATTGTTCGTCAGCGTCTTTGTGAGCGTCTGGATGATGGGAGCCGGAGACGTTTGACGCTTGTGGTTGCTCCGGCTGGTTTTGGGAAGACGACATTGCTTGCACAATGGGCCGAGGGGATGACGTGTCGGTCTGAAGCGGTAGCGTGGGTGACATTGGATTGTGCTGACAACGAACCGCTGCGTTTCTGGCGCTATCTGCTTGGCACATTGAGTAGATACCTTCCTGATCTCGCTGCCTACCCTGATATCCCATTGCAAGGCCTGGAATGCCTCTCTCTTGAAGAGTGGTTGACAGAGGTACTACTGCTTCTCTCTACGTCTCCGACTGTTGTGTACCTGGTGCTGGACGATTATCATGTTATTACTTCCTCAGCTATTGCGCATAGTCTACGTTTTTTCATTGAGCATCTCCCGGAACAGTACCATGTCATTGTAGCGGCACGAAGTGCACCTGCGCTTGCGGTGGCACGGATGCGTGTGCAAGGGATGCTGACAGAGATAGGTGCCGATGATCTACGTTTTACCAATGACGAGACGCAGCGCTTTCTGGAGCAGGTGATGGAGTCCGAGTTCTCTCTCGACGATGTCATTGAGCTGACACGGCTGGTTGAGGGATGGGGTGTAGGATTGCGACTGGTGCTGAGTGAGTTGCAGGGGAAGAGCACAGCAGAGGCGCAACGGCAATATATTCGTACATTTACAGGTACACACCGTGCAGTTTTACACTATTTTGCTGAGGAGGTACTCTCCCAACAGCCAGCACACATACAGGATTTCTTGCAGATGACCTCGATTCTGGAACGTCTGAACGGAGCGTTGTGTGATGCGGTGACAGGTCTGCACAATAGTGGAGCGATGCTAGAAGTGATTGAGCAGGAGAACCTATTTCTGGTGGTTGTGGATGAGGAGAAACGTGAGTACCGTTATCATAGGCTTTTCGCGGATATGTTGCGGTTACGTTTGCAACAGAGGCAGCCGGAGCTAGTAAGCGTGTTGCATCAACGAGCAAGTTGCTGGTATGAGCGGGAGGAGATGATATGCGAGGCAGTGAGACATGCCCTGATAGGCGGCGAGTCTGAACGGACAGCGGAGTTGCTGGAGCGCATCGCTGAGGCGCGGATCGAGCGAGAAAAAGCAGAGGTTGACGTATTGAGCGAGCGCGAACTCGCAGTATTGCATCTGATAGCCAAAGGGATGTCGAATCAGGAGATTGCGCAGAAACTTTTTATTGCAGTGAGCACGGTTAAAACACACCTTAATAATATCTACGCAAAATTGCATGTACATACCCGTTTGCAAGCAGTGACGAAGTCTTACCAGTGTGGTTTGTTGCAGAGGGGGGAAGAGGAAGCGGGTTTTGAAACAAGATTGCTTTCGCGCTAACGTGCCAGAAGCAGGTTTTCAAAAGAAGAGGTATGAAGGAAACATAGAAATGCTATTTTTCCTCATGTCATTATAATAACAACATGGATTGAGAAACGATCTTTACATTGTTTCTTGACAGGATACAAGGGGTATTTACGTATATTTTCAGCAGCATTTGATAGAGCACTTTATACGTGCTGTGTCAAAAATTTGCTCATGGAGTAATAAAGAAATGATGGAAGCTGATGAACTGTTAACGGTGCGGGAGGTGGCACGAAGGCTACGAGTGGATGACACAACGGTACGGCGCTGGATCAAGCATGGGACGTTAGAGGCAGTTTCACTGCCGCATGTAGGGAAACGGCAGGCATACCGTGTTCGTCGTCGCACGATAGAAAACCTGCTGAATCAGCCTGTGTTGCCCGCGTAAGAGAGGAGGCGCAAGGCCTCATACATTTTACGTAACGCATCTCCGAAGATAATACACTTGCATGGCGCATAGAGAGCGTGCTTGC
>DAOUDD010000041.1:0-31948 GCA_034431765.1 Ktedonobacteraceae bacterium
TCCAATCGACTTCTGGGGAGGAGTTTGTTTATTAGAAGATGCAAGCTGAGAATGGACTGCCAATTCCTTAATCGCAGTACGAATACCTTCAGCCACATTGTAAAGTGCTTCGTCCTGACTATGCCAGCTTGAGCTAAATACAGGCTTTCCATCTGTAGGGAGTGCCTGAAGCTTCCCTAATGGAAGTATACAGATAAGGCGGCAAGGGAGTATGATGATAACCGCTATTGATCGAACGATATGCAGGGATAACCATCCTTGTTTCCACGTCGTATAATGTTTCTGGTGCCACTGGCTCCTTTTGGAGTAGACAGGTGTATACTGAGTCCACTGGAGAGGCTGGTGCATGCATCGCATTGAGGATACTGCAACACATACAGGGTAACATACTGTTACAAATAAAATAGCCAAAAGCAGAGGAGAGAAATATGGACGATCAGCAAGTCTTGCAGCGTATTCAAGAGCTTGTCAACGAGGAACACCAGCTCACGCAGATGAAGGAAGAGGGAAAACTCCAGGGCGATCAGCACGAGCGCATCCAGGCTCTGGAAGTCAGCCTTGACCAGTGTTGGGATCTGTTGCGCCAGCGCCGTGCACGTCGTCACGCAGGCCAAAATCCTGACGAGGCTCAGGTCCGCGACGCCTCAACTGTCGAGAATTACAGGCAGTAGGTGAATACAGACAATTATCTTTCTTTGCATTCAGAGACGATAGTTTCATCTCTGAATGCCTAAGTTCTTTTGTACAGTGAGAAGATTTATCAGTAGAAAACAGTGCTGTTTTTTCATTCATTCTTCATATGCAGTACAATGTGCTGTTGACCCTTACCATCGTCTGGTAACACTGGTTGCTCAAGTATCTGCCCGTTAAGAGTGCATGAGCATATGGAATTGCCGGAGCCGGAAACCTCAATATCTACAAGCATATCTCGATATGGCAGGTTCTGTAGACGAGCTAAGGTAATAGATGAAGGCATCGTAGGAGTGAAACTGATACCTGAAGGCTCAAAACTCATACCGAAGAGACCCATCAAAATGGCGCGCACATATGCCGTTGCACTCCATGATTGACGCGAACAGGATCTCCACTCCTCGTTGCCATAGCCCAGTTCCTGGTAGCCTTCCTGCAGACCACCGTAGATCTGTCCTGTAATTGGGTGATAAATTTCGGCAAACTGTCCATCGCGCCGTGCCTTGCTTGCCATACTATAGAGTTCATTTGTGAAGAGGTCGATACGTCCATATTGTGCTGAAGCATGTGCCCAGAAGCCCTGAATATGCGGCCAGATTACCCCACAGTGACGCCCAAAGTGCTCCTGTCCGAAACGTGTGTAGCGCTCAAACGGTGGCCAGACACAGGGGATACCTTGCGCTGTGATGTGTTGATGCTGAAGTACACTCCGCGCCTGAGCCTCGTTAGCCACACCAAACAGCAAGGCAAAGGCGTGACCCAATCCTTCCTGGCGCTCACTTCCACCAAATGGATCAACCAGATAGCGATATGTTCCTGTCTCCATCATCCAGAAATGAGTGTTAATTGCTCTCTTGAGAACCTCGGCCTTTTTGAGCCACCCTGCTTCATCAGGCATATTCAGTTCTCGTGCCATACGGTCAAGCGCGCAATATGCTGCATAATAGAGACAATTGGTCGAAAGGGCATGCATGGGTAGTCCATAGCCAGGATGCGTAGCTAAATCAGGATTGACTCCAGGCCATGCTAGAATACCACTTGCATTATTTGTACGCGCATAGAGATCAGGATAGGCTGCAACACCATCTCCATAGCAAGCAGCTCCTCGAAAGAGATTCTGCTCAGTATCAAACTCCTCTTGCTCAAGATACGTCAGTGTATTGCGTACTGCGTTAAAAGCTAGCTGTAGAAAGGCTTGATCGCCTGTATAAGCATGGTACGCCTCTGCACCAATAGCCCAGATAATCGCATCCCAATATTGACCACCAATGCAAATTGTATCACCATCGCGCTGGAGTACTGAGAGCAACGTGTTGTGCATCACCTGTGGAAAGAGCAGCCCTGCACCGTTCCAGGTATTGATCGCCGTATCTCGTGTCCACGGCGTAACATAATCCATTCCAGCCAGTAAAACATTCTCTGGCTGATCCAACAAACCATCCTGGAAAGGTACAATGTTACCGTAGATATCACCCAGCGCAATGCGAAATGCTAGATCGAGTGTTGCATCGCCGGTTATTAGTGAAATTGCAGGCATAGAGTTTGTCAACACGGTCTTTATCTTCTCTATCGCTATCATTCTGGCCCAGTTAGCGATCTGCATACCAGAAATCTTGATCTACGACGTCCGTTCTCTCTGCTGTACTACTTCTTGCTCAACCTTCTCCTCACCATAGACACCACGATAGCGAGCGGGCAGCATAACTGCGATCTGTTGCATGACATCCGTAGTGGTTTGCTGGATATCCTCGCGCGTAATCTTTGCCCCCTTCGGCTTAAAAACCACGGGCTTGCCATAAGAAATCGTCACCTCGGCACCGAACTTCTTCAGCGCATGCTCACTGCCCCAGACGGCAACCGGAATAACGGGAACACCTGAACGCAAGGCAATCATGCCCAGGCCATCATTTGCCTTTGCCATCTTCTGTGTCTTACTACGCGTGCCTTCAGGGAAAATAATAAGAACCTTGTTTTGTTTGAGCAGGGTCGAAGCAGTACTGAGCGCCTGCCGATCTGCCTCGCCGCGCTTCACAGGAAAAGCGCTCATAAAACGTACTAACCAGCCGAGTTTCCCCCGAAATAGCTCTTCCTTTGCCATGTAATGCACCTTGCCAGGCAGGTAAGCGGGAACAAGTGGAATATCGGTCCAGGCCAGATGGTTTGCAGCGATAATATAGGGTCCTTTTCGCGGCACGTTGTAGCGACCACGCAGGCGCACCCGTGCTCCAACGAAGAAGATAACGAGTGCTATAAAGCGTAACACTTCCCATGCAACTCGTGGAGTCGAGTATGGTTCATAAAGATTTTTTGCAGGTTTTTTAGGAGTCGGAGTCACGGGAGGCATGGATTTCTCCGCGAGATCAGTTATACTACTTCTATCCTGTCTCATGCAGCATTCTCCATATATCGAGCGATGGTTTCAAGAACCTGAGGCACGGTCAGATGATCGGTCTCGACAAAAATAGCATCTTTAGCTGGCTTCATATTCTCTCGATCAATATCATCACGACGCTGAATGTCACGAATAACAGCTTCCAATGGTGGCGGCACAGACGTATCGGTGGCTGCACGCTCCACCAGTTCCGCGTAACGCCGCCGCGCACGCTCTTCCAGACTTGCGGTTAAATAAATCTTGAGTTCGGCATCTGGCAAGACAACCGCTCCGATATCGCGTCCCACCATCACTACGCGCCCCTTAGCCGCAAGCTCACGCTGCCAGGATCGAATTGGCGTTCGCACCTCCGGGTGGGCTGAAACAGTCGAGACCGCACCCGTCACCTCAGGACTCCGAATATCCCATGTTACATCTCGCCCCCCCACTTCTACGGTATATTGCCGGCCATCAGTTACTGTAGGATGAGTGATGGCGATGTCAGCCTGCTGAACAAGTCTGCCAAGTGCAGATCCATCGTTGAGATCGACCCCCTCATGCAGTGCAAGCCAGGCTGCAGCACGATACATCGCACCTGTATCTATGTACAAATAGCCTAACTTTTTCGCTAATTGCTCTCCTATGGTACTCTTGCCTGAGCCTGCTGGTCCGTCTATGGTAATACGTCGTGGCGCTGGCATGCATCCTCCGCTCTTAAAATAGGTGTAAGTTCAAGGGGATTATATCACAACGCGCCTTTGCATAGATTTACTCCAGCAGTTTACGCACTTCTACCTCTGTTAGATAGCGCCACTTGCCCACAGCGACTCCCTTGAGCGTCAAGTCTCCAACACCAACGCGTATCAATTGCCGCACACGATGTCCAACAGCCTCAAGCATACGTCGTATCTGTCGCTTATGCCCCTCATGTATAATAAGCTCTAACCAGGTATCTACTCCAGCAGTGCGTAGAATACGCACACGCGCGGCTGAAGTCTGGTAGAGCTGTCCATTATCTTCACGGATCTCCACACCGTTACGCAATCGCTCCAATGTGGTTGGAGTAGGGTGCCCCTGTATCAGCACCTCGTAGCGTTTCTCTTTGTTGTAGCGTGGGTGCGTGAGACGCAGAGTAAAATCTCCATCGTTGCTCAGCAGCAGCAGACCACTTGTATCAACATCAAGGCGGCCCACCGAATAGACACGTAATTTGCGGATCTCTGGCGGTAACAGGCTCAGCACTGTCGGTCTATGCTGCGGATCGCGAGAGGTGCTAACATAGCCTGCTGGCTTATGCAGGAGCAAGTAAACGTGCTCTACAGCACCCACCACCGATTGACCATTCACAACGATCCGATCCGAGTTAGGATCAACCCGTACCCCCTGCGTCGTAACGGTCACACCATTCACCTGCACCCGCCCCGTGGCAATTAACTCTTCTGCCTGCCGACGTGAGGCGATACCGGCATGTGCTAGATAGCGCGACAGGCGCTCTCCCTGCTCTCCTGTCTCCGCTTGCCTTGGGGCTTCCCCTTTAGAAGTATGTTCTTTCTTACTCATTTTCTATCCTGACCGGATCTATGACGAAATTTCTGCGTCTCTCACATCCTCATATATCACTTTTGCCCAGAAGACAGATATTACAACGTTTCTCTCGACACGTCTGCTGATAGACATAGTGCAATCCCTGTTGCTGGCAGGCTGTATGCGGCTCTGCCGCTAATTGTAATTGAGCAGAGAGCATACGTGTGACGCGATTCGAGGGCAGGCCTGGATGACAGCGATACACGTCTTGCGCACATTGCACGAGACGTTGCTCCTGTTCTAACAGCCCTACTGCCGCTGCAAAGGGCAAAACAACATTGCAGATCAGTATATCAGTACGTGCAAGACTTAATCCCAACTGGCTAAAAGCGTTGCGCAGTTCTTGCAGTACATTCCCCGGATACAGCACGTCAGTAGAGTAGCTTTGTAAGAGCAAAGCACGTACTGTTAGCCAGATGCCAGGAATACACCAGCGCTCGACAAGCCGCGCAAGGACACGTAGCCGTTGTGCATCGAGAGGTGCGGGTTCTTCTGTTCTGCCTAATGGCTCAGGTAAGGTAATCCTCCCATCTCTCTCTTCCAACAAGCGTTGTCCAACCGCCCGAAAAAACTCACGATCACGCCCGTAGGCCAGTGCTTCAGCAAGTGCGGGGACGAAGCAGGTATCGTATAAATCGTAGTGCTGTCCTGGTAGCGCACAATGAAGTTGCTCAACGAATGCTGCTGTCTTCTGTTCAAAACGCAATATCCCCGCATGAGTCAAGAGCCTGCAACGCTCCTCTTCCCCCAGCCGTCGCATCACTTCTCGACATGGTCTGCCTGCCTCTCTTCCCACACGAGTAATCGGCAATGAGGTCAACCTTGGCACATCATGCAGTGAGCAAACAGGGACCGAATGCCCGTCCTGTCGTAGGGTTGGCTTAGGGTCGTCGCAAATCATAACCATATGCAAAACGACAGAGTTGTAGCGTGGATCGGTTGCATGTGAGTGCGCTCGCCAATCACTTGTATGTATATGAAATTCGACATCTCCCACAATCCTTGTGCTACATTGCTCTTGCCCATATAGCGAATTTGAAAGAGAGGAATCAGATATAAATGGAGACAGCACAGCATCACGCACATCGGGTCCGGGGCCACCACCGGGAAAACCTGGAAAGATGACATGCCAGGTCTCGCCATTTGTCAATGGTAAAGGTGTCCAGACCGGCAGTGACCACCAGAAACGAGCTACATCCCTCTCATCCAGCACAGCGGCACGAATAGCTTTCCGCCCCCCACTCACAAGATCTCCTCAGTTCAGCCTCACTGCTCTGCCTTAACATCCTTAGCATCAGCCTTTCTATCTTCAGCGCGCACGTCATCCTGGTGCCTCGCAAAGGCCATTCCTTCAGTTACTTCGGCCTCGGCTTCGGCATCCATAGCTGCACGCACAGCATACTCTTCCATTGCCTCTGCCTCTAACACACGCCTTCGTGCCTCTACTGCTCTTCGCTCGGCATTCTTTACGTCCTGCGTTGCCTCTTCCCCCGTTATTCTCCCCTGCTCGATAGCAAGCCGTATGTTTGCGAGGGCTTTCTCGGCTTGCTGCACCTCGTCGCGTGCCTCACGTGTTTTTCGACTGCTAGCCTCAGCCCTTGCTTCAGCATCGGCAGCTGCACTGGCGGCCGCATCCGCAATGATTTTTGCGGTTACGGTTGCAACCGTCTCTTCCTCTTCATTGATCTGTTCGATTTCAGTCGGCCGCTGAGTTTCCTGAGACTTGTGAGACGTGTGTATATCACTGCTCTCTTGCTGCTCATGCTGTCCTTGTTCTTCATGTTCTCGCAAAGTTGGGAATTCCTTTCTATTCAATGTACTGGCAAGTGAAAGGGGAGTTATCGGCTGGAGATGGCGCGTTTCCTCAAATGCCCGCACATACACTAACGGCATTTCGCCGCCGCTGATTGCGTTTATTTCCAGGACACGGCTCTCGTCCTCCAACACATCTTGCTGCGTAGCCAGTTGCTGTCGCTGCTTGATCAGGTCAGCCAGCTCATCTCCTGCCAATCTATCCATGGGCTTGTCCGGCTCAATGTCAATGGACAGACTTCGTTGCTCTCGCAGAGCGGCTGAAGCGGCAGCGCGTCGCACACTGTTCTCAGTCGCTTCAGCTACTGCACGCGCCTCCAAAGCTTGTTGCGGGATAGCCGCTGCACCCTTCCGTCCACCTTGAGTTTCGGGTGGCTGCACTAAAGAGGCTAATGACACCTCCAATTGCTGGACACGAGCTACTTTTTGCTGCAAACGCTGCTCACCTTCACGAAAACGTTCCTCAGCACGTTGCTGCTCCTCCCGTGCCCTCAGCAAACGTTCCTGCAAAAGATCTTTCTGCCTCGACAGCTTTTTTTGGGCTTGCCCTTGTTTATCATTAGGGGAAGCCGTCTTCTTTACCATATCTTTGCTCCTCTCGACTCAAGCAGAAGGTTTCTTCTGCTCGAAGGGCGGTCATACACTATAATACTATCGTTCTCCCCAAAAGCGGAAAACGACGATCACTGGACCCCGACTTTTAGAATCCCGTGCACAATCCCTTGAACTTTTCTGACGTTTCAGTTCCTGCTAACCCTATAACCTCGTCATGATAGCGAGTTCAAGCTTCATGGTGGTACATCATGAAACCACGAGGGGAAGAAATAGGCAAGATTTTCATCTACAACTTCAAGGTAGACAACAACTACAAAATACGGTATTATGACACTAACATATGCCCTTTAGTAAAAGCGAAAAGTAAAATACTTTTCTGCATACACTTTGTGCATATTTATTAAAAGTGCATCCTCTTTCAAGTGTATACTACGGTAAGACTTGTATCGTTTTTGATTGTACATCTCTTTAAATAAACCCTACTTATTCATTCTAAACTTCAGAGATATGAGGTCGGCATGGATAGAAAAAATTTTACTCACCAATATTGGCAGACAACGCGCTTCTCACTTCGTATTCCCATGCTATGCATGCTCATTCTTCTCTTTAGCTTGGGCATTTTGTATACAACCCCAACGGCGTATGCTGAAGGAGCGCCAGGCGGCAATATCTCCAATCCAGTTGTGCGTGCGGTTGATATGGCGAAACCTTCTGTCGTACGCATTATTACATCTGTCGGTGGTCGTCTCACAGTACATTTTCCTACGCAAAACAATACAACCACGACGTTTCCACGCACAGGTAATAGTTATAAAGTCGAACTATCTGGCAGTGGAGCGTTTATCAGTGCACATGGTGATATTCTTACCGCTGACCATGTGATGAAACCCGCTCATGATGCAGCGCTTGATCAGGCATTGCAAACGATGGCGGCTCAGGATGTCGCTGATTATATCAATCAGAATCTCAATCCCGGCGATCTATGGACGCGCTCAGATGCCCTCAGCGCTCTGCAATCTGGCTACCTGCTCTCGCGCGCGCAATATGAGTCCCCGACGAGCAAAGTGTATTTGAGCACTGACTATACTGGTCCTCTCAGCAATCCTGATATGGATACACTACCATCGGGTACCTACGCTGATGTTGACACGATCAAAAAAGAGAGCGACTTCAACCAGAAGGATATCGCGATTATCCACGTGGCAATGGAGAATACGCCTTCGATAGAACTCGGCGATTCGTCTAACGTAGCACAACAAGATGAGCTGACCATTATCAGTTTCCCCGGTAATGGTGATGTGAGTGAGAAAAACGCCCCGACTCCCTTCCTGACCTCGTCTGTCAACAAAATCTATGTCAGTGCGCTCAAACAGACGGATGCAGGTGCGCAGGTTATTCAGGTAGGTGGAAATGTCGAGCACGGAGATAGCGGTGGCCCTGCCCTGGATCGAAACGGCAATATCGTCGGAGTCGTCAGTTTCGGTGGCCAGGATATGCCAGATGGCACTAGCTTTCTTCAGGCTAGCAATAGTGCTAAAGAACTTATGAACTCATTAAACCTGGACACTCGCCAGGGTGCCTTTCAGAAACAATGGAAGCAAGCATTCAGTGACTATACTTCGACTGAGGATGGACACTGGCAAAAGGCACACCAGGGCTTGCAAAAGCTGCAAAACGATGTGCCGCAATTCCACGCCGTTGAACCTTACTTAAATTACGCAAAAACTCAGGCCGAGCATGAAAATGAACCCTCATCAGGTTTTCCTGCAGGAAATACCTCATGGATAACATGGCTTGGTGTGAGCATGATAGCTCTTGCCCTTCTCGCAACGCTTTTTGTGGCCTTTTACTTGCGCAGAAAGCGTGCTACACCAGCAACAATATCAGCAGGCCAGCCAGTGTTTGTGCCCAACACTCCACCAGTTGCGTCCACTCCTGCACAGCAAGTACCTGCATGGCAGAATAATGGAGCAGCACAGCAGCAAGCTCCTACTACACCTTGGCCTGCACAATCTCTACAGCAATCAGCACATACTCCGGCTCTACCTACACAACAGTCACAGCCATATATACCGGTTCCAGCACAGCCTCAACCGATGCAACCGGTTTCTCCGTATGCACAAGCATCTCAACAGAGCATCCCTCTGCCATCTCGTCCTGATTCATTCTCTCCAGGACCACAACCACTCTACCAGCAACAAAATGTTTACAACAAATCTGAGTCTCAACAGCCAGGTATTCCTCCGCTGTCTCCATTTCCCAACGGACATTATTCTCCGCCAGGACAACAAGGAATACCTTCTTATACACCTGTTTATAATGGGAATGGTAGCCAACCTGGAAATGGTCAGCCACGTGGAGGCTATCTCGCTCAGGGTTCAGCAGGACAAGCTTTTGCATCTGCACCCGGTCAGGGTGCCGCCATACCACCCCAAACACAAACACCAAGCTACCAGCCACCTGCGCCGTTGCAGTCAAGCTCGAACAAGGCTGATTCCAGAGACGATTTATACGATACGCACAAACGGCAAGCGATTCGTGTCAATGTCTCTGAAGAAAAAACTGTCACTGGTAATGCATCCGCTCCCGCAGAAGTGAGCGGTAATGGTGTACATCCTCATCAGAGTCTTGTTAAGATACAAAGAGAGCAGTTGTAGAAACCGCTCTCTCTTTTGTCTACACCTACGACACTTCCATTGTGGCAAACATATACAACATTTTAAAGCATAGGCATTTTTTACACTTCTGTAGACAAAATAGTTAGCTGTATGCTATTATTTCTGTAAGGAAATCTGTTTGTTTCCATCTGCTATTGTATACTCTCTAACATATATTTTACTACTGACCTCAGGGGGTTGTCGCATGCATGGGTTGATTTTTGTCACATGGGAAAAATATCTTTCCGAACGTTTCGGCACAGTATTACTTCAGCAATATCGTTCCACACTACATAAACAGGTTCCAAATCAGGGTCTGCTCCTGGCAAGCCGCATTTACGATGATAATGCATTGGTGGCTGGTGTTGGAGTTGCCTCCCAATTAACTCATATGCCTGTTGAGATTCTCTTACGAGAATACGGACGCTATTTCCAGATAAATGGTTTGACAAATCATTTCTGTGCTTACGTTGTGAATCAATTCCACAGTGGTCGTGAACTCATGTTAGCAATGGGCAAGATTCATGCTCAACTGCAGCACGTTCACAGCGGTGTCACACCTCCTCTTTTCAAATATGAACTCTCTGCTGACAATCCACAGGCTCTAACGCTCATCTACGATAGTGAGCGTCAGTTATGTCCAGTACTACTCGGAGCGATTGAGGGGGCAGCAGAGCGCTACAGAGAAAAGGCACAGATCGTTGAACGGACGTGTATGAAACAAGGCGCTCCCACCTGCCGGTTTGAAGTAACCTTTATTCCTCTCCAGAACACACACGGATCTCGTCGTTATACTCCAGATCAGATAGAACATCATCAATATCAGGCCGCTCTTGCTCACCTTGTGCTTTCTGTCCTACCAGTACAAAATAGTGGATTTGTAGGTATAACCCTGCAAGAATTGCAGAAACTGCTTCAGCAGAAGAATGCGCCTGTGCGCCTGTTAAGACCAGCAGTCCTACTTGATGCGTTGCTTCATCTCTCGTATGCTGGTCTGGTTGGGAATAGTGCTCATCAACTAGGGAGTAACGCTCAAGACGACCTGACAAGCCGTCGCTATTGGCGCGCATCTATCGCACCTACGCATGTGTAGATGCCAGAATATCTACTATTCAGTCCTTACTCTATCAAAAAACGCCCGCGTGTCTCCATACCAGACACGAAATGCTTCGGGGATACGAGAAATATGCCCTGGATCAAGATCTTCTGGCAGAGAGTGCTCGGCAAACCAGTTCACCTCCAACACCTCATGCGCGTGCGATGGCGGCTCTATCTTCTTTATATCCAACCGTGGACGACATAAATAGGATAATTGATAAAGATGATGAAGAGAGGGAGTACCACAGAAACGTGAGTCATACACGCCTACCAGTGCAACCGGCTCGCATGTGACGCCAGTCTCCTCCAATACTTCACGTACCACCCCTTGAGCAGGAGTCTCTCCTACTTCCAATACGCCACCAGGCATAGCCCATAGCGCATTGTCAGCTCGACGAATGAGCAGTATTCTCCCGGCATCATCAATGACTGCCGCATCAGCAGTTGGGAAAGGAGCAGGGCAAGCGAAGGCTGTTGTTCGTAGTGGCTCAATCTCAGAAAGAGGTTGAGACGAGGCCAATGCATGCAACTCTAACGCAACATCCTGTACTCTTCTATATCTATCTCGATCATAGATATTTTCAGCATAATGCAATCCATAGGAGGAACAGTCACGCAGAATATCAGAAAGCAGCGCTAGCTTCTGAGCAAGAGCACTTTGGGATGTACTTTCCGCTCTGTTTTCATCCAATAATGTGTTACACCTTTCTCCAAGAAAAAGCAAACCTGTTTTTGAACAACGTTTAGCGTCGTCGTAGTCCACCGACGAGCATAAAGAGCACACGCCAGATCAGCAGGAAGAGCATATTGGTGATCAGCGTCACCAGCATAAAGCTGAATGGTGGCACCGCACGCTCAATCAGACCACGAAAGAAGAGACCAACAGGCCAGGCTCCAGCCCAGCTCAAAGCTGTGCGCGTCGCCATCTTACCGGTAGTCTCCGTCTCCTTGCGTTTGAACGCACCAACAACGGGTGAGACGAGGAACCAGCCGAGCGCAAATGGTGCAGCGGTCACCAGCACCTTGACCGGTGTCACCGCCTCCTTGTGACTTGTCAACCCGATTGCTGCAAACACGAGAAAGACAATAACGTCTCCAATGGCAAGTATACCGCTACGGCGCACATTGGCAGTTGTATGCTCTGCCACTTCGTCCGTAGGTACATGTGGAAAACGATCTTTAATAGCCATAGCTTTCTATCCTTTTGTAGAGAGGTCCGCTTAATCAGCCGAACCGTCCTTTTCTTCTGAGTACTCGCGCACCAGTTCCTCAACGGCGACGAGTTCTGTGCGCACAGCGCGAATGCGCATCATTATGAAAGACAGATAGAGAAAGAGTCCCAGCCAGACGATAGCGTAGGCCGCAACGAGATAGACAGATGAACCTTGCATGATCTACGTTCCTTTATTCCACGGAAGCACGGAGCTGATGTGCTTGCGCTTGCATACGTTGTAACTGATAGGTTACGATCATTAAAAAGCTGTAGAGCAACGTAAATGTGCACAACGCTACCAGAAAAGTTGCTGCCGCCTGAGGGGGGAGAGCGCCTTCAACGCCGATCTGTGCTGTTGGATGTTGACCACGCCACCAGGAGACCGAGAGGTAGATAATCGGCACGTCGATGACACCCACCAGGCTTACAACTGCTCCTACACGCGCACTCTCGACAGTTCTTCCCATATAGCTACGTACCATGATATAGCCGATATACATAAACCAGAGGATGAGCGAGGCGGTCAATTTCGGGTCCCAGACCCACCAGGTACCCCAGATTGGCTTCCCCCACAAAGCGCCTAGAATAAGCGTAAGGGTGAGAAAAACAACTCCCACTTCTGCTGATGCTCGCGCTAGCCAGTCCAAATGTTCGTCTGGTCGGACTAAATAGACGACACCAGCCAGCGCTGTGACGACAAAGCCGAGCATACCAATCCAGGCCGTTGGCACGTGGAAGTAGAGGATGCGCTGCGGCTCCCCCTGCAAGGCATCAACCGGCGTATAGAAGAAAATCATCCAGATAGAGATCATCATGCCAAGACACGACAACCCTCCCAGCACCAGCGAGATAACAGGAAACCTACCTGTCTGTGGCCTGGTTGTACTGGCTAGACGTTTTCTCTGTGTAACTTCTTTTGCTAAAGCCATCTTTTAGCTCCCCTGAGCCATTGCTCAGGATTATCTGTTCGTATAATCCTCTTTTGATTCCAAAACGAGACCGAGAAAGCTGTTTTCCACCCTCATAACAGGAAGTATTATTCCTCAACGATATAGCGAAATGCAAGCGTCGAGACGCTCAGGAAAATAATATCAAACGCAATCAACAGTCCTATCCACGGTGGCTCGTGAACAGAGGGCGTTAGCAACTGCTCGGTTGCACGCACTACGCTGATCACTACCGGTACTACCAGAGGAAAGACAAGAATGGGCAAGAGCAATTCCCGCGCCTGTGTCGCCGCCGCTAGCACGGAAAAAAGCGTGCCGACTGTCGCGATTCCCACTGTGCCAAGCAAGACTATTGGCAACATGGCCCATGATAACGCAATGTTGAAGAGTAGCGCGTACATTGGCAAGGCAACGAGTTCCACCACTCCGATAAATAGCAAATTTCCCAGCAACTTTGCAAGATAGATCGCCTTGCGATCCACCGGACACAACAGTAGACGATCCAGCGAGTTCTGTTCACGCTCAGCCGCAAGTGTGCGTCCCAATCCCAATAGACTGGCAAAGATGAAGGCGATCCACAGAGCACCTGGTGCCACGACTTTGACATTCTCGACGCGCAGGTCAAACGCGAAGTTGAAGATGACCAGCACCAGCAATGCAAACATGCCCATCCCCAGCCAGGTCTGTTTACTGCGCAGTTCGTAGCGAATATCTTTCCACACTATCGCAAACATCTGGACGAAGAAAGTACTCCACTCGCTCACTGGCTTGCTCCCCCCAACAGTGAGCGCAATCTCTCCACTGTCATAGCCTGCGTCACCTGTTGCTGAACAATGCGACCTTCATGGAGAAGCGCAACAGCATCGCTGGCTTGCAAAGCGCGTTCGAGCACATGCGTTGAGAACAGCACACTTCCTCCCAAACTGATATGTTCGGCTAATAACTCATCGATCAACCTGGCAGCTTGCTGATCCAGACCAGTCTCAGGTTCATCCAGCAATAATAGCCCAGGCGCATGGAGCAGAGCACGCGCCCACGAAAGACGCTGCAGTTGCCCACGGGAAAGGGCGTGTACCCGCTCATGCATTCGTTTCTCCAACCCGACGCGGTGCAACAGTTCCGTAGCTCGCTTCTGTGCCTGCTTCACACTATACATACGTGCAAAGAAGAGCAGGTTCTCCAGCGCAGTTAGTTCTTCATAGAGGTAGGGTTGATGCGCGACGAACCCGATGTAACGACGTAGCATTTGCATCTCACGCGCGCTATCTAAGCCAAAGATAGTAACTGTACCGGAACTGGGCTTTGCCAGTCCTGCAAGAATACGTAACAGTGTTGTTTTACCCACCCCATTCGCACCCAGCAATGCCACACGTTCCCCTCTTTGCAAGGTCAGGTTGACACCACGCAACACTGGCTTCAGCCCGTAGTTTTTCTTAAGCTTATGCACTTCTACCGCTGCTGTTTGCGCTGTACTAGCAAATGATGCAAAGGGATGCTGTTGAGCAAAGGAGAGGGATGAAACTTCACCAATGTTCATCGCGACGACATCTCCTGCTCGCTCAGCACTTTGCGCAGACGTGTCTTTGTCTTGTGACGCCTCTCCTCATAGCTCTCCTTCGAGAGCGTTCCCGCCTCGTACGCCTCATCCAGTTCTAGCAACTCGCGTAGAAGCGCATGTCGTTGCTGCGTTGGAGTGAGCACAGGACCCTCAGCCCCCTCAACGTCCTTCTCCTCCTCGATCGGCTGAGCCTCTTTATGCTCTGTACGTTCTTCAACCTGTACAGCCTGCTGCGTCTGCTCCGTTTGCAGCCTCTGCCGTTGGACAATGTGTTCCCGTTGAGGTTGCACTGCTCGACGTATATAGGAACGTCTATAGAGCCAGTAAAGCACGGCCAGAGCAACGACGAGCACTAATAAAGCAACCAGCCAGGGAACACTTGGATCAATTGATCGAGGTGCATTGCTCGCTTCCTGAGCGAACAGACCTTCCAGGTGCAGTTGAACCTCTTTCTGCGCTGGTAGCGTCCCGGCACGCCAGAGATTGTAAGGATGTCCATCCTTGCCTGAGTTCACCAATCCCTGAGTCCGTAACGTTGTTGAACTTGCGTGAATATCCGGCGGCACAAGAAAGGAGAGCAGAACGGTGGGATATTGCGTCGTGTAGCTCAGATCGTAGCTCGAAGTGGTATACGGTATATCAAAGGAGAAGGCAAAATCACTATTACCGGGCGGTACAGCAGCATCACTCGCAAAACCGCGATCCACCTTGATGACCTGATAACCATCAAAACCTTTGTCCAGGCGAACATTCTTCGCTCCCACTGGTAACGAGAAAAGCAGTGCATTCGGTTTGCCTTTACTGCCATCGAGTGAGCCAACGTAAGCCCGTTTATCCAGGTTAGAGAAGGAAAAGACTTCGGATACGTTGATGGTCTTCGCCTGAATATTTGGTTCCTGGAATAAGACTGTCGTGCTAAAAACTGCAAGCTTATCCTTGCTCTGTGTCGCCTCGTAGACTGTCAGGTTCACCTGCTGAACTGCATTGCTCTCTAAAGAAATACTGTTGCTGACATACTGCGCCCCCTGATAGCGCGTATAGAGCACATAGCCAAGCGTTTTATCCGTGTCAAGATTCTCAAACGAGAACTGACCCTGTGCATCAGTCTTTGTCGTGGCCTTATCCTGAGCGCTATCCCCCTGAGCGACTTGCAGCGTGACGCTTTGGTCGGCAAGTGCAGCATTCCCATTGCTTCCATCAAGCATCTGACCAGAGATACGCCCAGAGCCTGCTGCATGGGCTGAGTACCTTGTGCTCAGGAGCAGAGCGGGCAAGAGAAAAAACACTAACACTAGAATCTTACCTATCAGCCTGTTCATGCATCCCTCTCTCCCTTTTCTGCTTCTTCAGCAGTTGCAACTGCGCTTCGATCTCTTCATCGAGGTCACGCTCAGCAGAACGAGACTTTAACGCTACAACGGCACGCTGCAGATAACGTTCACGCAACGCTGCATAGTCAGTATCCTCAATATTACCAAGCTGGTAATCCAGCTCTATCTCCCGCAACGCAAGTCGTGCAGTTTGTTCGCTCTCAGAGTCAACAGACGATGATAGGGGCTGCTCCCTATATGGGGTAAGGACAGGCCTGACATCGTCCCGCCCCTTACCAGGCAACCGCACGAGTTGTGCCCTATGCGGATCGTCTCCCTCCCCTACGCGCGTAGGGGAGAACCTTGTGCCCTCCCGTTGCCAGAGCGGATACAGGACAAACACCAGGGCCAGCAAGCCAAGTCCCAGAGCCACAGCAATCCCTATCACCTTGCCTCCATCTTGTTCGGTCTGAACAACACATCTTCCTCCGCCAGCTCAGCCTCAAGCTGAGCACGATACACATCCATCCGCTCCTCGCCCTCTCCATCAGTATGCAAGCCCTTCGTCATTTGAGCACTATAGCTTTGTCCGACAGCAGTAGGCCGTCGAGCTTGCCAGTTGCGCAACAGCAATACAAGCAGAACGGCACCTGCAAAGACAAAAGCAATTGGAATCAACCAGGCTAACAGAGCAAAGCCCTGCCACGGTGGAGACCAGGTAATTTCATCACCATATCTTTGTTGGAAATATTGTACAATCTCCTGCTCAGATCTGCCCGCTTGCAGTTGCTCGCGAATGACTCCCCGCATCTGCTGTGCTAGCGTTGATGGCGAATCTGCAACAGATTCACCCTGACAGACAAGGCACTTGAGCTGCATCGCCACTCTTTGCACACGTGCATCCAATGTTTGCTGCCTCGCACCACTGATCAAGAGCGTTGACCAGATTGCGGCAATCAAGGCAAGAGCTGCTAACACGATGAAGAGAGAACGACGTTGCCCAACCCTTTGTCCTAAATGCTTCATGCGTTCGCCCCCCTCACCTCTGGCTCCCCGGCATGCAGAGCAAGAGCAGGAACGCTTACACGCGCAACCTTCGCTTGCGTCACCACAACACGTCGTCGCTCCGGCCACCAGCACAACATCCCCCCGAAGAGCATCAATATCCCACCATACCAGACAAAGGAAACGAGCGGATTGACAAAGACGTGTAACGACGCCTGCGTAAAGCCGTCCCCCTTATCCAACACAATATACAGATCGGTTACACCAAAAGTTTCAATGGGAATCAGGCTCGCCTGCTGATCATTGTATTTATGATACTGCGTGATACCGGGATACACATATTTTTGGAGCCGTCCGTTTTGCCAGATCTGTACCTGTGCGCGAATAGTCTGCGTGTCTGTAAGCGAAGTGATGGTGTTGCCCAGATACGTCAGGCGATACCCTGCAATCGTGAGATCCTGGCCCTGTTTGAGCGAGACATCCTGCTGCTGCTGAAATGTATGTGAACCAATAACGCCAACAACCAGTAGAACAAGTCCAAGGTGAACAACGTAACCGCCATAACGCCGTCGATAGCGCTTAAATAACATAACGAGGGCCACCGGGTATGCCTCCCCATGCGTATGGCGCACACGCATCCCACGCCATAACTCATAGAGAACAGTCGCCGCCGTGAAAGCACAGACTGCGAAACCTACATTCGCCGCCAGGTCAACGATGCCCAGAAGTGGAAGTGCAAGCGCACACAACGCCGCTATGACCACCGGCACACTCAGATTTTTCCATAATGCCGCAGTCGAGGTGCGTCGCCACGCCAGCAACGGTCCTACGCCCATCGCCAGAACCAGCAGCACGATCAATGGACCCATAACCTGATTATAAAAAGGCGGTCCAACCGTCATCGTCTGCCCGCGTATAAGTGCTGAGATCAGGGGGAAGAGCGTTCCCCACAAGGTCGCAAAGGCCATACCAACCAGCAGCCAGTTATTAAGCAGAAATACGCCTTCACGCGAGATCACCGAGTCAAACTCTTGCTCTGCACGCAACTTCGGCAGTCGGTAAAGAAATAGCCCACTCGAAAAGACGATAATGATAGCCAGAAACGTCAGAAAGTAGGCTCCAATGTCGGAGTAGGCAAACGAGTGGACAGAACTCAGGACACCACTGCGCACCTCAAATGTGCCGAAGATGCACAGCGCAAAGGATGCCATTATTAAGCAGAGATTCCAGACCTTGAGCATGCCACGCCTCTCCTGTACCATTGTTGAGTGCAGAAACGCCGTCGCAGTCAACCATGGCAGTAAGGCCGCATTTTCAACCGGGTCCCATCCCCAATAGCCCCCCCAGCCTAACACATGATAGGCCCACCATGCACCCAACAACAGACCAAGTGTCTGGATCGTCCAGGCAGCCAGTGTCCAGCGTCGAATCGCACGCAGCCACTCACTACTGAGATTTCCTGTAATGAGAGCAGCTACAGCGAACGCGAAAGGCAGCGAGAAGCTCATATACCCCATCAACAACATCGGTGGATGCACCAGCATACCAGGGTCCATCAGAACCGGATTGAGCCCCATACCATCAGAGGGTACGGTAGGCAAGCGCACAAAAGGATTGGAGGCAAGATTGAGCACGATCAGGAAAAAAACTTCGATGCACATCAACGTCGCCATCACATAGGGCACCAGAGCTACCGGAGCACGCTTGCTTGTGCACACAAACAGCGCCGAGAAGAGCGCCAGCACCAATGCCCAGTAGAGCAGCGATCCCTCCTGACCGCCGTAGAAGGCCGAGGTTGTGAAATACCAGGGCATCGACAGGCTGGAGTGCTGCGCAACGTAGCGCACACCGAAATCATGGCTCAGAAACGAGGCCAGTAGAGCAAATGAGGCAAGCAGCAGAAAGCCCGCAACGATCAGCACACCACGCCGCGCACTCACTACCAGCCATGGCAAGCCGCGTATCGCACCCACCACGGAGATAACAATAGTACAAGTGGCAAAAACCGTTGCCAGAATAAGTGCAATGTTACCAAGATCGGAAAAATACACGCTCGTTTCCTATGTGCTTCTAGTTTCCCAAAAGTGAATAATAGTTGATTCCTTCTTACGTGAATTGTATTGGGGCTTGCCTCGTTCTAGCACAGCTTCCTCTTATCTCAGTCACACCTTCTATCAGTTCCAGTACCTATTGCACGCCAGGCGTAGCGCTCTGAAACTTGGATGGACATTTTGCCAGGAGTGTCTGTGCCTGGAACGCTCCCTTGCCCGAATAGTAACCTTCAACCACAACCTGTACCCCGGCTCGAAAAATGTCAGGAACCACACCGCTATAGGTCACTGGCAATACCTGGTGACTATCTTCGATCACAAACGAGATCGTCCCCTTCTGTTCATCATGTGCAATCGTGTTAGCCTGCACATAACCCGCAACCCGTACAGCCTGCGTTGTACATATTGTACAATGCTTCAGTTCGGGCACAGTCATGTAGTAAACCGCGCTCGACTGTGTGTTCGCGAAGACAAGATACATTACTGCACCGAGAATAGCGATTCCAGCCAGCACAAAGCCCAGAGGGAAACGCTTCCGCGTTCGAGCTACCTTTTCATTTGTAGGCATAGCTAAAGCAGGCTGCACAGGACGACCTCCATCAGTGTGGCGCGATAGATCCCTCAAACAGCAGGTTGAGCAACGCACCAAGAATAAATACAAGAATACCTAGCGCCAGTAGTAGTTGTGGCACGACACGCGAGAATCGGGTCGAGCGCTTCGCCATACGTCGCACAGCACTCTGTCCCTGATACAGCGCCAGCAAAAACATGCTCAACGCCAGGACAATTTTCAGGATCAGCACAACCAGATAGGGCAGACCTAGCAACGTGTGCGTCAATCGGTCAAAGGTGAGATAAACACCACTCAGCAACAAAAGCCCGATACAATAATTGCTCAATTGCTTGAACAGCGCCGCTACCTTTGCAGAGAAAGCGGGAGCAGGGCCAGCCAGGCGCAATGCGGGAAGTACAACGACAAGATACATCAAACTACCACCCACCCAGGCTGTAGCCGCTAGAATATGCAAGGAGCGCACCAGCCAGAAGAGCCAGCTTGCATTTCCCATCACATCTACGCCTTCTTGCATTACCTATTACAAAATCACTTATCCTTACGGAGACACGTGCACCTTGGCAAGTTCACCTTCCAGCCCCTGCTGGGACAAAGGACCGATCCAGCGCGCCTTCACCAGACCATTCTTGTCTATAAAAAACGTCTCCGGTTGTCCCACCGTTGCATATGAGATCCCCGTCGCACCATCTAACGTATCGGTCACACTTGGATAGGTAAGGCCATATTTTTTTACAAATGCAAGTGCTCCATCCTGTGGCTCAGGAGTATCCACGCCAAGCAATACAACACCCCTGGCCTGTAGTTTCTGCCAGGTTTGCTGTAGAAAGGGAGCCTCATCTCGACAGGGAATACACGACGAAGACCAGAAATTAAGCACTACGGGCTTCCCTTTGAAATCAGCCAGATGCAGTTTCGTCCCGTCCCCATTCAGCACAGGAAGAGTAAAATCTGGAGCCTGGCTGTCAAGGAGTGGACTTGCTATATCGCCAACAAGCGATGAATCGTCCGCAGAATGCTTCGCACTACGCGGCGTGAGCAATTGTGTCCACAGCAAGGCAAGCAAGCCTACATTTAAGAGGCTCACTACCACAAAAATCGTGATCCTGCGCTTGCGTGAACGCTTCTTCAGCATGACTGCTTCAGTGGGAACTTCTTCCCTCTCGACGTTCTCACCCTCGTTTCGCGAGACATTTATATCCATACAGCCTTATCCTAAGTAGTAGATACTATCACGGTGATTATGCTGCTCCAGCCTGATAGCGGACTTGCAACTCCGAAAGAAGACCTTACAGCGACCTGAACGTTTTGTCACTCCGTTTTACCAGGGGGTATTATACAACCGGGATCTAAACTCTTTCTTAGAGAAATAGAAGCTTTGTAAGGGGAAAATTTTTATGAAAAATAAATGGTAATTACTGAAGAACGCTCCATATTGAAGGGGGCCTGGACCTGCTCAGGAAAGCAGAACTGGGAGATCTGCAGACAGCAGGTCCACTGAACGTTTATTTGTGCGTTGCCTTGTGACCCTTTTCCTCGCTCTTGTGAGACTTCTCATCCTTTTTATGCTCAGTCTTGGAGGATGAGCTGTTACTTTCATGCTCAGCTTTATGAGCTTTGTCGTCTTTATGACTGGAAGCCCCCGTTTTGTGCTCAGCTTTGGAAGTTTTCTCATCTTCCTTGTGCTTATGAGCAGTCGCACTGGAGTCCTCTGTTTTGTGCTGAGAATCGTGCGACTTGTGTTCGGCTGAATCCTTGCTTACAAGTTTGAAGAAACGGCTCTCCTCACCACCTGCCGTGTGTTCCTGATACAAGAATGCAAGATTGTTCTCGTCGAACTTCTGGAAAAAGGCATCCCAGCTAATCTCCTCAAATCTATCACCACCACTGTAGCCAGGGAAATCGATGCGTAGCACACCTGGCTCACCGTTTTTCTCGGTGCTCTTGACCGTCACCGGTTTGCCACCACGCGACTCAGCCCAGGTACGAATAGTCCTGTGATCTGTCGTGAGTTTTGTATCGCCCGCCATAAAAACACCTCCTATGACATGCTATCAGAGCGAAATCTACATACCTAGCTTTTTTCTAGACGAATACCAGTTGTTTCAGAGTACTCTTACAGTTTTGTTACGTGCTGTTGATCCCTTTAAGTTTCAGCTTGTGACTTCTGCAAGCTGGAAATCACAGAGGAATATCAAGAATATATGTTTTATAGCAGAGTGTAAAAAGTGGGATTGAATGGTCGAGATGGAGGGTAGGTGATAGGTGCTGCAGACTTGCCTCCAGTCCATTTTATGTAACGAGACCTCGAAGGCAATTGAAATGGATCGGGAGCAAGTCAAGCAACACTGCTAGAAAATGGGTTCTTCATCCCATCTTGGATGTTCGCGGTTTATCGGCTACGATAGAGACGACATATTCATAGTGTCCACCTAGCGCCCGCTACGGCTACGTGTCTGGGCACGGCGGATGAGTGCGTCAACGGTGACGGCGATGAGCAGAACTAGACCCTCGATCATGTATTGCACCTCGGAGGACTGGTTCAGTAGAGCGAGTCCATTGACGAGACACTGGACAATCAGCATGCCGAGGACAACAGACCAGACGGAGCCACGCCCACCGAAGAGACTGACTCCACCGATAACGGCGGCGGCAATGACGTTCAACTGTGCCTGCGGTGGAATTGCGCTGGCAACGCTTGCCGCATGAGAGGAGAGCACGATACCACCAACCCCTCCCAACATGGAACAGAGCGCAAAGACGCCCAGGCGAATGCCAACCGTACCGATACCAGCGCGGCGTGCCGCCTCAGCATTGCCACCGACAGCATAGACATGCCTGCCCCAGCGTGTCCTTGTCAGCGCCAACCAGCAGACAATAATAATGCCGAATAGGAGAGCCGTCGAGTACGGTACACCGGTGTATGCCTCGAACAACAGCACGGCTCCAACGACTGCCACAATTGCAAGAACAGATTGGATAACCAGGCGCGTCATCGAGACCGTTTTCAAACCGGCCCGCTTGCGCGCCAGGTAATTGTATACGAGACTCCCCACATAGAGCAAGGCACACGCGACTGGCAAGAGAATGCCCCAAAAGTCGGTGAGATAACTTGTGGAAGAACCTGCAATCCCCAGTATAAAGTTGTCACGGATTATCTGCGTTGTCTGCCCGTTGAGCAGCAACAGCAAGAGACCATTATAGAAGATAGTCGCAGCGAGGGTAACGATAAACGAGGGGATACGTAACACTGCGACGAAGAAACCGTTGATTGCACCAACGAGCAAGCCGCAGAGCAATGAGACAACAATTGCTGGTCCTGCAGACCAATGCTGACGCTCAGTCAGGACAGCCAGGACAACTGCACAGAAAATACCTACGGTGAAGGTTGAAAGGTCAATTTCACCCAGCAAGAGCACAAGTACGATACCGACGGCGGCAATACCAAGCGGAGCAACCTGCACAATCAGGTTACTGAAGTTCTCAGGATAGAGAAAGACACCACGGCTGGCAACTTCAAAAAAGATGACGATCAAAATTAGCGTCAGCAAGACTGGCAAGAAGCCCAGATCGTTGCGCAAAAGCTGCCCGAACGTCTGACGCGGTTGATACGATGGTACCTCAACACTGCTCGCAGCTACCTTTACCTCCGGGACGGAGGTTGCATTTTTACCAATGATTTCGCTCATAGTCCATTTTCTCCTGAGCCTTCATTTACAAGTAAACGCTCTGCCTTCTCCTTCTCGCCAAACTCTGCTCCAGTGATTGCGGCGATGACCTGGTTGGAATTAGTACTTTTGACATCGAATGTGGCGACACGTCTACCCAGGCGCATGACCACGATCCGATCAGCAACCTCAAATACATCGACCATATTATGAGAGATCAATACGACGCCGAGCCGTTGCTCGCGCAGACGCCGAATCAGGTTGAGCACTTGCCTGGTCTGAGCTACGCCCAGTGCTGCCGTTGGCTCATCAAGCAAAACGACCTTCGCGTTGCGCAACACCGTTTTCGCAACCGCAATTGATTGACGTTGACCACCTGAAAGAGCTGCTACCAGTGCACGAGCAGAAGGCAGTTTGACATCCAATGTGCGCAAGACGGCCAGCCCCTGCTTCTCCATCTCAATCTCACTTAAGAGGCCGGGGGGATTACGCATTTCACGACCGAGAAAGAGGTTCGAGATTACGTCCAGGTTATCGCAGAGCGCGAGATCCTGGTACACAGTCTCGATGCCGAGCTGTGAAGCGGCCTGAGGAGTGTTGATGACGACTTGATTGCCATTCACGAAAATCTGCCCCTCATCGGCGGGACCAACACCGGAGATGGTTTTTACGAGCGTGGATTTTCCGGCCCCGTTGTCTCCGACCAGGCCAACAACCTCGCCTTCCATCACTTCAAAAGAGACGTTGTTCAATGCGCGGACAGCACCAAATGTTTTGCCAATCCCGACCATGCGCAGCAAAGGTTGTGTACCATTTGCACCGTCATACAATCCTGTAGGAGTCTCTGGTAAAAGTTCGTTATCGGCCATGTAGACTTCTCCTAAACGTTGGACGCGTAGGAAGTAGACTTGCCCTGCTCTCGTTCAGGAGCGAGGCAAGCGCGCTCCCTACGCGCCACTCATCACTGCTTTCCTTGGAAACTCGTCTTATGTGCAATGTCACGCCCCAAATGCCTCTCCAGAGGTTCCAGAGAGACATTTGAAGTAGGCTCGTTAACAGATGTTAGCAGTTCCGCCTGGGAGACCTTTGCAGAGCTGGTCTTTGGTCCAGAAATTATCCTTGAGGATGGTGTCCTGGATATTTGCCTTGTCAACAGCTACCGGAGTTTCTGCAATGGTCGGAATAGTCGCACCACTGGTCGGCTCTTTGATCTCCTGCCTGGCAAGCGATTTGACATCCTGACCATTGATGATCGCCTTCACAACATCAGTTGTCGCTTGCGCCTCTTTGCCGATCGCTTTGTAGATGGTCATTGACTGAGAGCCGGTCATAATGTTCTGGATACCAGGAATCGATGCATCCTGCCCGGTGACAAGCACTTTGCCATCGAGCTGTTTGATCTTGAGGGATGAGACGACCGCGCTCGCCATATCATCGTTCGCGACATAGGCGACGGCGACTTTGTTGCCAGTCTGAGTCATAGCAGCCTCGAAGTCGGTCTGCGCCGTTTGGCTAGTCCAGTCGGTGAACTGTTCATAGGCATTCTTTAATTTGCCGCTCTGGAAGAGGGGATCAAGTGCTTCGTGGAGGCCCTGTTTGAACAGGAGAGCATTGTTGTCTGTCTGCGCACCATTGATCAGGACAACATTGTTTGTACCGTTCTGGTTCACAAACTGCTCATAGTGGTCTGCGATGTACTTGCCCTGCAGCCGACCGACCTCAACGCCGTCGTAGGAAACATAGGCGGCCAGATCGGGGCTATTGATGAGGCGATCATAGGAGACGACGGGAATGTTCTTCTGTTTTGCACTCGCAACAATCGCCGCAGCCTGCTTGCCATCATGAGGAGCAACGACAAGGACACAGGCACCATTTGTGATCATTGATGCAACCTGCGTCTGCTGTACAGTAGGATCACCGCCAGCATTGTTGAACTGAACTGTTGCACTGGGAAAAGCTGCTTTGATGTCGTTATTGAGTGCTGGTTTATCCTGGTTCTCCCAGCGATATGAGGTGTTGGTCTCTGGCAGCGATATACCGATATTGTTACACCCTTGCCCCGGCTTCTTTGTAGTTGAAGACGGGGTGGTGCTTCCGGTATTGGAACTACCACAAGCTGCGAGGAGCAATGTGCACACGAGAAAACCTACAAACAGGACGCCGCGTCTTCTCTGATGCATCTCTGAACTCTTCATAAGATACTACTCTCTTTCTGTCTGGCCTTTCCGTGCAATCCACTTCATCGAGGTCAGCGACACCGTTGAACGCGTCGGGGAGGGTCCCGTGCTCTCTGCATCCTCCCCCTCGTCGGGGTGCACTTCGGGAAACTATCGTGCAATCCGAGCAGGATGGCCGTAAGGATCACGCCTTATGCGCTGTTCACTGCTATCTTCAATGAAATTTGATTACTGACAATGGAAAGGCAAAATCTGCGTGTGTAGAGATTATCAAGCTCGGCTCTATCACTACTCCTTTCATGAAAGTGGTGCCTTGAGCTAGATGAGCTAACTATCATTGCTTACGCGCTTACTATTCCCAGATTCATCGGTGTTTAATGCTAGAGCTTAGAACTAGAAAATCTCCTGTCAAGATTATACACCGTACGCAACTAAATAGTAATGGCTGTGTAACCCACTATCGGTAGGAATTCTTTATTTGTTAGTATGGTAGAACTATTTAGAGATAAGATCAGGAGCGCTGCAAAGCTTGCTTACAAAGTAGCATACCTTGACGGCAACAATGCAGTACATATTCTGACATCTGAGCCTGTTTCACTCGCAAACGGAAATATATTACGCGAGGAGTGGGCAGCACCTCGATAAGGTAGCTGATCAGTAGGCGTGTAGTTCAAAGATTGCGATTTCGGGGCGACAGTTGAGCCGGACACGTGGTGAGAGCATGCCAATGCCGCGATTGGTATAGTGCACGAGCTTGTTGAGGTGATAGATGCCGCAGGGATAGTTGCGCGAGAGTGGAGGCAGGGCGATAGCCCCATAAAAGGGGAGGCGCACCTGCCCACCATGTGAGTGACCCGATAGTTGCAGGTCGTAGCGTCCAACTGAGGCCGTGACATCGGCAAAGTCGGGTTCATGCACGAGCAGAACAGCAGCACCCTCCTCAGGCACTGTTGCGGTCAGGTTCTGAAAACGTGCTAGATGGCTCCAGATCGGTTGCGGAGTTCCCCTGTTAGTGGGCCAGAGGTCATCAAGACCGACGAGGTGCAACATCTCATCTGCACGCCGGATAGTGTGCACGGCATCGGGCAGTTCGCGCACGTGTCCTGCCTGTAAACATGCACGCATGCGCTCTACACCCGCCGGGTGATCATGGTTACCGAGCACACCGAAGACACCATCCTTTGCTTGCAGCTTGCTCAGTTCTGCGATTGTGCGCTGCGAACTGGCAAGAAAAAACGTGAGAAAGTCACCGGTGATGGCAATAGCATCTGCATGCAGCTCGTTCACTTGGCGTACCACATCTGCCAGGCGTGAAGCTGTCATCCAGGTATCGTCGGTATGAATATCAGTCATATGCACCAGGCGATAGTTGTGGAAAGCGGGCGTAAGACGGGGCAAGCGAAGCGTATAATGGGTAATATCAAACCATGCCGGCTCAATAGTATGTGCATAATACAGCGTACCTGCACTCGCTAAACCAAGGCTCCCTGTGACAATAAGTGATTGCTTTAAGAAACTGCGCCGCTTGCGAGATTGGGGATTCTGTTCTTGCTGCATACTCTTGGTGCTTTTCATACTGCTCTGTTTCTTGAAAAATTCAAGAAGAAATTTTACTGATAGCTCTTCTTTTTACACGACAGCTCTGGATATAGGCAAAGGGTCCATACAAAAAGCCTTTGATCTGAGTTGTTGTTAAATCTTTTGGATACAGGGTTGATTTCTTGATTCCCTTTATCTTTGCCTCTGCTCCTGTCTGTGCCGATACTACCTGTGTTTTTTGCGTTTTCGGCTTTAGGGCGAGGGCCAATAGCTCGTAAGGAACTTTTGTGAGCAGGGCCAGGCATAAGCCGGGATAGCGCCGCAAAGCATGCACGATGTATGCGGTAAAGCCAACTCCATAGCCGTACATCTGTTTGCGCAGATCTGCATAATCTCTGCGGTGCAGATGATGGACCAGAGCAGTCGGCTCGTACGCTAAGCATTTGTTGTGCATGACAACGTGCAGAAAGAGGGCCAGATCTTCACCACCTTTTGTCGGCGTGCCAGTGCCAAGCGAGAGGTCGAAGCCGCCGATGCTGCGCAGAAAATCTGTTCGAACCGCCATATTCGCACCATGCCCATAGAGACTGCCACGATACAGGTGCTGATAGCCGGTTCTTTTGTCGAAGAGGCGCGGCGTAAATGTTGCGTTACTGCCACCATCCTCCGTAATCCAGCTTGCATCCTCAAACCAGAGCTGAGCAGGCGTCTGGAGCTCGCGAGGTAAAGTATAGCCAGTCACACACGCGATCTCTTCTGAGGAGGCAAACGTCTGTGCGAAGCGAGTCAACCAGTGCTTATCGACAACAACATCATCGTCGGTAAATGCCAGGATAGCACCCTGAGCTTCTACCATGCCACGATTACGTGCACTAGAGATGCCAGGTTGATCTTCGCGCACATAACGGAGCTGCGGATGGCTAGAAGCTAGCTGTTGAACAAGTTCTGCCGTTGCACTCGTCGTCGGCGCATTATCAACAATCACTATCTCATAATGAGGATAGGCAAGGCTGGCGAGAGACGAGATACAGCTAGCCAGGGAGTCCGGGCGATCTCGCGTAGGGACAACGACACTGATAAAAGGTGCCATCGGAGAGCGTAAAAAGTTTTCACGCTCCTCAATACACGCAGGAGTCACGGAAAAAAATATACCCTCAGAACCTAACCCGGTAATAGCCGGCAACCCATCCTGCTGCAGGTGCTGAAGAATCACTCGCTGTAAGCTCTGCCAGATTAACGGAGCATAGTCCTGGGGATGCGTGCCATCCTCATCTAGCGCCAGTTGGATAATCCCCAAAGGAGCTGAATGCAGGCGTACCAGGCAGATAGCACGAGAGTAGGAGTGTTGCGTTCTCTCATCAAATGCAGCAATAATAGGCAAAGGTTGACCTAACTCCAACTCGATCACTCGCGCGGGCACGGGCATAGTGGTTGCTGAAGTATTCTCTACTGGCCGAGTCTGTACCGTTGGCATGCAAACGCTCCTATCCCTGCTCTCCGCACGCTTGCTGCGCCAGAGAGACACATTGCTTCATTCTTTCAGCAAGCAAGCTGACATTTTCATTGACGAGACCCATGTAAGGACCGGGGATGATGACAGAGCTCTCGCTCTTCTCGGCAAAGCTCCACTTCAATTTATAGGCATGATCATCGCCAGCCCACACAAAGGCAGCATGTTCTGGAACAAAGGCAGGCTCATAGCCAGCCGCGATCCAGGTGAAGACGCCAGCGAAGTCGTTGTAGAGCGCCTCTACAGGTGGCAGTAGCGTATCGAGCCGTACATCATGGGCCAGCAGCTTAGGAAAGTCCTTAATTTTTGCGTTATTGGGTGGGAGAACTTTTCGATAGACGTGGCGCAAGACATGCCGAATGTATAGGAACAAGTTTAGACGTTGCCTCTGTGAGAGTTGCAGGATCGTTCCACACAGCGCGAGTACTTTGCGCGTGAGCTTATGGGCATCGCTAATCTTGGCCGGTGCGATCATTTGCAGAAGTGCAACCTCCTGTCCCTGTTCCTGTAGTTGACGAGCAATTTCGTAAGCGACAAAAGCACCGCTGCAAAAGCCACCAAGCAGGTAGGGACCTTCGGGCTGCACACTGCGCAAAGATTGCAGATAAACCGTCGCCATCTCTTCGAGAGTTAACGGCATGTATGGGCCATTGAAAGAGTATGGATCGAGGGCATAGAAGGGCTGTTCTGAGCCAAGCGAGCGCGCAATAGTCATACAAAATAAGGGCGGCCCTCCAGTCCAATCACCATGCAAAAAGAAAAAGGGGCGCTTCGATTGTTCAGGCTTTCTAGCTCGAATAGTGTGCAAGGGGGCCTGAGATGAGTGCGACGCTTGTTGCGCCTGCGGCTCTTCAAGAGCCTTTTCGAGAGATTGAGCAGTTTTTAGCATGGGAGCATGTTCCTTCTAAATACATTCTGATATTTATTCATATACACTCACTTCGTTGTGAGTATTGAGAGCAGAGACGGAACCGTAGAGCGCATGCTTCTTTCCATCGTTGAGGGGGGAGAGCAGCACCGTTTTTTCACTACAGGGACGCATATGAAAATAATTATCTTCAGCAATAAAATGTTCAAGATGAATCGAGACAGACTGGGCAAACTTCTCTGTACTCAGATGCAGAAAATACGTACCTTGTTCACCTGCGCTTACAGAGGCCTTTAACCCGATATCAGCTTCACGTTCGGCTGACAGACCGTGCGGAAAGTAAAAAGCCTCGCTCACCACCTGTCGCGTCTGCTGCTCTAACAGCGTTGCCACGGCCAGCGTGTGAGCCGGTGGGCCAAAGCGGTAAGCATAGGTAAGGTCCAGAAAATGCTCAAAAAGAGCATCAGCAGAAAGCGCTTGCTGACTCTGAGCAGGTACGGAGATAGCCTTTGTGCGCGTCTCCATCAGTGCCCCCGAAGCATGGTAGAGTGCGATCTGTACCTCAGAGGAGAGTACGAGCTGTGTGTCGTTGACTACGTGTAACAACAACCCATTCCCACTCTCATCTGTAAAGAAGCAAGCTTGCGGCTGCGAAACTCTTCTCAGATAGTAGTAAGCTGCCTTTGGATAGCCGGTGGCATCCAGAACACCCCAGCCTGCACCGGGCAAGAGATCGCGGTAGAACCAGAGCAAGGCTCCATGACAGGTTGAACCGGCACGCCGCCATTCCGCGAGAACGGAGGCGATTACCTCACCGCTTACGACGCGGCTGAGCGCGAGGTAACGTTGCATATCGCTGTAACGCAACTTCATCGGCTCGACAGAGAAGAGCCTCTCCAGGTAATAATCGCGCACATCCTCGAAGTCCCAGCCGACGGCATTGTCCCGTGGCACTCGTGACTTCCACTGCGGATGATGGACAGGCTGCTCACCGGGTTTCATAAACAGATCGATTGTTCTGTCCTCCGGCACATGAGCAAAGGCAAGGCACTCGGTCGCAAAACGCACCTCACTGCGTCGTGCATCCTCCAACGGCTTCAAATAAGCTCCAACACTTTGATAATGAGCCGTCCCCACGTTAGCTTGAAAGGGCAACACTCCCCCACTCGGAGTTGAGGGCCAATAAGGAACGTCTATATACGCTCTACACAAAGAGGGCAAAACCTTAGAAAAATAATCGCTTCTCCCTATCTCTGGAGAGAGACCAAGCATAGCAACCTGCTGCTCAACCTCGCTATTGCCGCACAGTACGGCCAGACAGGGATGTCCTTGGAGTCGCTGCAACACCTGCTCACACTCCTCGTGCACCGTGGTGAGAAACTCCTCGTGCATGATTGGATAATCCATGTTGGCGAACATGAAATCCTGCCAGATCAGTATTCCCAACTGGTCACAGAGATCGTAGAACGCATCGGTCTCGTAGACCATCGTCCCACCCACGCGCAGCATATTCATCCCCGCCCTCTTCGCCAACAGCAAACTGTCTCTATATTCCGATTCTGTACCGACAAGCGTGGTCACATTCAACGGCGTCCAGCATGCGCCGCGACAGAAGATGGGCACGCCATTGACACGTAGGCCGAAGTCCGCTCCCGTTTCGTCGAGCAGTTCGATGCGACGAAATGCAACACAGCCGCAATCCAGCTCGACTCTACCCTCAGCATATTGTATAACAATCTCAACTGGATACAATGGCTGCTCTCCATGCGTATACGGCCACCAGGCGCGAACGTCAGCGAGAGACGCTTCACCACGAAAGAGCAAAGAGCCGTCGAGCTGCTGCTCGATAGCCAGTGGAAAATACAGACCATCGAGCACAAGCGCAACCTGCTCTGGCTTCTGCTCACCTATACGCCGTGCAGTAACAGAGACCGAAAGAGCACCACGCTTTCCCTCTAGAGTCGCGCGCAGATCTACCCGCTGTACTGAGAGCCTGCGACGTTCCTCAAGCCGAACTGCTTGCCATGGACCGACAGGATGCTGCGACGAGGACCAGCCAGGAATCCTTCCCAGCAGCGTGGTACGGAACCAGCGCAACTGCTGAGAATCGATGAGCTGTGTGCGCCAGCGCGGACGAGGCCGCTTCTGCGCAAGAAGAGCATCCAGCGAGAGGAAACGGATCGCGAGCGTATTGTTCCTCTGGAGAAGTGCAGTAACATCAACCTCGTAGGCTCGGAACATGTTGTCACTATGCAGAATATGCTGCCCATTGAGCCATACATCTGCAACCGTGGCGAGACCAGCAAAGACAAGTACAAACTGTCTATCATCCTCCGGCTCCAGGAGTGTTGGGGCAGGAAACGAGCAACGGTACCACCAATCCAATCCATCCACGGACTCGGATTGGCAATACTCGCGCGGCTTCTGCTGTAAAGTTGCGCTCACCGTGCCAGGCACAATCGCAGGCAACCAGACGCGCTCCTCCCGCACCAGTTCTTCAGGATCGACATAGGCTCCAGGAGCAACCGAAAGCAGCTCCCAATCCCTATCCAGAGGTATATTCTTTTGATTTTTTATCGTGTAAACACGCACCATTGATGCTTCGACTCTTGAGTTTTGAATTTTCTATTGCTAATGAACGTTACAAGATTCTGATAACAGAATAGGTGATAGATATGATCATATGTGCATCACGTGAGTGCAACCCCGCCAGCGGACGCCATGATGAAGTTTAAAGAATTAACCGGACGAAGGTACACGCGAA